>JAYUSQ010000305.1:0-31467 GCA_043755595.1 Acidobacteriota bacterium
CTTCCCACGGAGGTCTGGATCAACAAGCCGCTCCACTCAGACGAAAAAGCTCACTAAACTCTCCGCAAGAGTGTCTCAAAGTTGTTGACACGCGCCGGCGATGTTCTGTTGCTAGAACCAATGAACAACCGTGACCCAGGAGTTAAAGGGTTGACCTCTACAAAAGATGTTCTCGATCACCATCTGAAGTGCTTCGGTGAAGGCAACCTAGAAGGCATTCTGACTGATTACTCATCGGATGCCGTGTTGTTCATGCCTGCCGGACCGCTGAAGGGTCCAGACGCGATCAAGCCCGTGTTCGAGGCCATGTTTTCAGAGTTTGCAAAGCCTGGCGCTTCGTTCGCTATGCACCAGCAGTGCGTCGAAGGTGATTACGCCTATATTCTATGGACCGCAGAAACAGCAGACAATTCCTACGACGCCGCGACCGACACGTTTGTTGTGCGGAACGGAAAGATCGTAGCGCAATCCTTCGCTGCGAAAATTACCCCGAAGCGCTGAATCAGCCGACCAGCGAGCTCGGTTGTTGGGTCCATCGTTTACAGATTAAGCGCTCACCACATAAACGTAGGGGCTTGATCATGCGCAGCGCTTTGTCATCATCTGGATGATCGCAACCTTGCCATCCAACTTTGCCAGTACTCTCAGCCTCCAGTGATCGTAATTCGAGTCCTCTATAACTCGGGGTTCGGACCATTCTACGGCAGCAGCAAAGGCTCCACCTAGCCGCTTGTGCCAAATAATGTTGACGATTCTACGCCAAAAAATTCTGAAAGTGACACAAGCGGACAGCCATGACGGTAATTCCAGCCAGGAAATCCAACGCCGCCAACCGCACGACGGATTCAATTCAGTTGACGCCAAGTCCCACCTGTCCGACAATCGAGTCTGGAATGCGGGCAATACGGAATTTTTTCTTAGTCCTGACGGCAACGGCGGCGTTCAGCTTCGCCCGGGGCCAAGGGGACGTACGCGCCCGGTTGGAGGGCCAGTTTGTTCGAACCGTCCGGCCTTTCCTCGAGACCTATTGCATCACCTGTCATGGCCAGCGGCAGCCAGCAGCGCAAATGGATCTCAGCGGATTCACGACGATGGCAGCCTTGCTGCAGGACGGCCGTCGTTGGAGCCAAATGCTGGAGCGCCTCGAAGCGGACGAAATGCCGCCTAAGGGAGCACTGCATCCCGCGCTGAAGGAGAGGCGCGCGACCGTCGACTGGTTCCATCGCGTCCGCGAACACGAAATGCGCCGCAATGCCGGCGACCCGGGCGTCGTGTTGGCGCGGCGCCTCAGCAGCGCCGAGTACAACTATACGATCCGCGATCTGACGGGCACCGACATCCGCCCTGCCCGCGAGTTTCCTGTCGATCCTGCCAACACGGCGGGCTTTGACAACTCCGGCGAAACGCTGACAATGTCGCCCACGCTTCTGAAAAAGTATCTGGCCGCTGCCCGTGAAGTGGCGGACCACATGTACTTAAAGGAGAAGGGATTTGACTTCGCGCCGCATCCAATGCTGGTCGAAACCGACCGCGACAAGTTCGCCGTGCATCAGATCGTCGGCTTCTATCGCCAGCAGAACATCGACTACGCCGACTATTTTCAGGCCGCCTGGCGCTTCCGGCATCGGGCGGCGCTCGGGCAACCCAACGCCACGCTGGCCAGTCTCGCGCGGCAATACCACGTCAGCGCCAAGTATCTGGAGACTGTCTGGTCGACCCTGGAGAGAGCCGAAGAGGCCGGCCCGATGGTGAAGCTGCAAGCGATGTGGCGAGCCTTGCCCGGGCCGCGGGCGAATCAGCCTAACGCAGCGCGCGCCGGCTGTGAAGAGATGCGATCCTACATCGCCAAGGTGCGCGCCAAGGTAGAGCCGCGATTCATCAACATTACGGCGGGCCGCATCGGTGCGGCCTGGCAGCCGCTCTTGATTTGGAAAAATGCCCAATACGCGACGCATCGCAGAAACTTCGATGCCAGGCAGTTGCAGGTCGAAGGTGAGCCGCCCTTCAATCAGAAGGACGTGGTCGAGCCCGAATGGGAAAACGCGTTCGGCCCAGGGAAGACGATGCTGGTCGAAAACAAACCCGATCCGGATCTCTTCGTGCCGACCGGTCAACGGGCACGCTACGAAGCGGCGTGGGGCCGGTTTTGCAGCGTCTTTCCCGACATGTTCTACAAAGAATCGCGGGGGCGAAACTATTTCAAGACGGGGAAAGACGAAGGCCGCTATCTGAGTGCGGGCTTTCACAACGTCATGGGCTACTTCCGCGACGACCAACCTCTCTCTGAGTTGCTGCTCGACGAGAAGCAGCAGGCGGCCTTGGACGAGATGTGGCGGGAGATGGACTTTGTCGCTTCCATTAATATCCGCACCTACATCGAATTCGCCAAGCTGGGGACACGTGGAACGCGAGACGACTTCAAAGACGGCGAGCCCGAGGTGCGAGAGATCGAAGTGGAGCAAATCATCTCGGAAGCCAGGATCCGGAAACTCGAAGCCGACTACCGGGAAGTCGCCAAAGGCGGCAGCGACGTGGCGCTCGGGGCCGTCAAAGACTTCTTCGACAGGGCCAACGAAAGCATCCGCTGGGTCAAGCGAGCCCGCCGCGACGCGGAGCCGAGTCATTTGCAGTCACTGTTCGATTTCGCCGGCCGCGCTTATCGACGGCCGTTGTCGCCCGCCGATCGCGCCGATTTGCAGTCCTTCTATCGCGAGGTTCAGGAGCGCTATGGCCTGGACCATGAGGGTGCGATCCGCGAGGCGATCGTGCTGATTCTGACGTCGCCGAAGTTCTCCTACCGCGTCGACTTGGCCGAAAACCGCGGCGGAGTTCAGCCGCTATCGGATTTCGATCTGGCCAGCCGGCTCAGCTACTTCCTGTGGTCAAGCATGCCCGACAAGGAGCTTCTCCGGCACGCCGCAGTAGGCGACCTACGCCGGCCCGAGGTCATCAAAGCCCAGGCTCGACGAATGCTGCAAGACCCGCGCACCCGCGCGCTGTCGGTCGAATTCGGTGGCAACTGGCTGGGCTTTCGCGATTTCGAGCAGATCGGCACCGTGGACCGCGAACGCTTTCCTTCATTCAACGACGAATTGAGAGCGGCGATGTTCGAAGAGCCGATTCGCTTCCTCCTGGACGTGTTTCGCCGCAACCGTTCGATCCTCGACTTCCTGTATGCTCGCGACACGTTTGTGAATCCTGTTCTGGCCCGTCACTACGGCATGCCGCCGGCAGCTGACGACAAGAATGCTTGGGTTCGCGTGGCCGATGCCGACCGCTACGAGCGCGGCGGCCTCTTGCCCATGGCCGCGTTTTTGACCAAGAACGCGCCAGGCCTGCGGACCAGTCCGGTGAAGCGCGGCTACTGGGTGGCGAAGAACATACTGGGCGATCAGATCCCGCCGCCGCCGCCGTTGGTTCCTGAGTTGCCAGCCGATGAAGCGAAGATGGACCTGCCGCTACGCCAAATGCTGGAGCGGCACCGGGCCAACCCGAGTTGCGCCGCGTGTCATGCGCGATTCGACTCTTTCGGACTGGCGTTTGAAACGTTCGATCCGGTCGGCAGGCGTCGAACCTCCGATCTGGCCGGGCGCGCCGTCGATGCCCGGGCGGCATTCCCGGGAGGCGTCGAAGGCGAGGGATTGCAGGGAATGCGGCAGTACATTCGCGGCCACCGCGAAGACAATTTCGTGCGGGGCTTTACCGGCAAGCTGCTGGCGTATGCCTTGGGACGGAGCCTGGCGCTCTCCGACGAAGTTCTGATTCGTGAAATATCCGGCAAGCTTGGCAAAAACGGCTGCTGTTTTGAAACCGTCGTTGACAACATCGTTACGAGCCGCCAGTTTCTCAACAAGAGGTGATCATATGATGAGCACATCCAGAAGAACTTTTCTCCGCGGCGCCGGCGTGACCATGGGCTTGCCGTGGCTGGAGTCGCTATCGGCGGCTGCCACCACCGCCGGGCCTCCCCAACGATTTGCGGTGCTGTTCATGGGCACCGGCATCAGTCCGGGCCGCTGGTGGGCCAAAGGCGCGGGCGCCGGGATGGAACTGAGCGAATCGCTCGCGCCGCTCGAACCGCTGAAGGCCAAGATCAACGTCATTGACGGCCTGTTCAATAGGGCGGCTACGGGACAAGGAATTCATCCGGCGATGACCGGCAACATGCTGTCGGGCGTGCCAATCCGTAAGGGTTCGATCATCCAAGGCGGCATCACCATGGACCAGGTGCTGGCCAACCGGATCGGGCAGGAGACGCCGCAGGCCAGCATGGTATTGGCCTGTGAGCGGGCCATGACCGGGTTCCATGAAACGAACTTCTCAAACGCCTACAGCTCGCATATCTCGTGGCAAAGCGCGGACTCGCCGGTGCCCAACGAGATGTATCCCTCGTTGGCCTTCGACAGCCTGTTTGAGAACGGCGGCAGACTGCGCAACACGAGCGTTTTGGACCGCGTGAAGGACCATGCGGTGGCGCTGAGCGGCAAGATCAGTTCCACTGACAAACTCAAGCTGGAAGAGTATCTCGCCAGCGTCCGCGAAGTCGAACGTAGCATCGAGCGGATGCGAACGGATAAGGACAAGGCCGAAGATCGAGCCCGCGACGCGGGGCGCCCGCTGTTTGCCATGAAGCGTCCACAGGATGGCCTGCCCGAAGATATCCGCGATCACATCCGCCTGATGTGCGACATCGTCGCGCTCGGGTTCCAGACCGACAAGACGCGCGTGGCCTCGCTCCTGTTGGCCCGCGACTTGTCGGCGTTGTACTATCCTTTCCTGGGCGTGAGCAAGCAGCACCACGGCGCCTCGCATTACGACACCGAGGCGGACTATCAGAAGATCGTCCAATTCCAAGTGACCCAGCTTGCCTATCTCGCGCAGCGGTTGGACGCCATGCGAGAGGGAGAGACCAGCGTGTTAGACAATAGCTGTCTGCTGTTCCTGTCGAACATGTGGTCCGGGACCAAGCACGACAACAAGAAAGTGCCAGTGGTCACCATCGGCGGCCTGGGCGGCAAGCTGAAAACTGGCAGAGCGCTCGACTATTTCGAGTCGGGCGACGACAACCGCAAGTTGTGTAGCCTGTACCTGGGCATCATGGATAGGATGGGCGTCGAACTCGCGGAGTTTGGGGACGCGAAGGCACGGTTAGCGGGTCTGTAGAGAGTAAGAGAGTCGCGCAACTTTGGCGTGTCGATCGCATAATAATCCGCTTGATCGTTCGTAATCGTAGTCACCGGCGGAGGCGAAAGCTAGCCCAACTCTATCACCCTTCATGAGTTCAATCCGGCACTTCAGTAGGCAATCCTGGACTATTCGTGGGCGAATTTTCCCGGCGCTGGTGAGCGGTTCGGAAAAGGCCCGCTCAACCATGTCGATCTGTTTAAGAACTATCCGTCATCGGTTGCCCGGTCAAGGGGCGGCATGATGTCCGCCAACTGGTTTATACCCCGATTTTGATTTACTGCAGGGGTGAACAGGGGTTTATAAGGCTCGCAGGCAGGTCGAGGTCTTGCATTTCTGGCCCGGGTCGTGTCGGCGGTCCGGATTTTTCAGGCTAGGGCGAAGCTTGCTCGAAAGGCCAGTAAACTCTAGTAAATCGAATGGTGACCCCGGAAGACTTGTTTAGGGTCATCAACGAAAAGGCGGCGGAGGACGTTGCAGTCCACCCACCGCCCCAGGCAAGCGAAATCGTATTTCGTTGCGTCCCCGCCAATGTGAGGCGCCTGAAATAAACCTTTAGCTTGAAAAGACGGCCAGATCTAGCTACGGGCGCGACGAAAGTAGGACAGGCCACAGAGGCCGAGTCCGAGAGTTAAGAGAGTGCCGGGTTCGGGGACAGGCGCATCGGCTTCGCTAATTCCCCCAATGCGGATTTGACGAGTGTCCGTGAGTTGGATCGTGGACTGGAATTCGACTTTGCCGATGGTCGACGCGCCGTCAGCCAAGATCGTGAAGAAGTTTCCGCCGTTGCCTATCGAGAACTGATCTGGCGCCGTTCCCGCGTCCGGGCCGTCGTAGAGAACGCCGTCGATAGTGAAAGTGACTGAACCTGAGCCGGCTCGATCGACAGTATTCAGATTCCAGACCAACTGCGTAAACCTGTTGCCTGGCATCTCAAGGGCCAAGTAATCGTAGCTATCGGCCGGCTCACCGATCAAAGTAAGCGCCTCGACTCTGGCCTGGCCACCATTAGTATGGAGGAATTCAGTGCCTGTCAAATTGACCAGATTGCCATTGACCCGGCCCTGGACGGTCAAAGCGTCATTTATCAGGCCAACGGAGTTGAAGAGAAGGTTATCTCCTCCAGGCGTGTTGCCGGAAGAAATCGTAATTGTTGCGACGGCTGTAGCGGGGTTCAACGCTAGCAGGGCCAGGGCGAAGGCGCAAGGGAGTGCGCGTCGCCCGAACTGACGGCTTGGGAAGCTGAAGTAAGCTTGAATCATGGTTGGATAGTAAGCGGACGTATTGCGCTTCCCAACCCTCTTCAGTCCTGGTCCCTACGGTTTCGGATTTTGTAACATTCAGCGGCAAACGAATCTTGAATCGGTGCGCACGCGTCAAAATCGGGCAAACTGTGCCGTTAGTTTGCAACTGATCGGCTCCAGACGACCATAAGTTCCACTTCCTAGGGTGATGGGAAGGGCGGTACAGGAGTCCTCCCGATTCAGGTACGAACTGGATAAATTAGATATTGCGCGGTTCCGGCTGGCACACGATTGCTCTATAAGCCAGTCGGAATACCCAAAGTTGCAACTTCAACTCCGCTAATAGTAACCTAGGCGGTGTGAACCTGGACCACCTCCAATTGTTCCGCGACATCGCCCAGACACGGAGCATCAGCCGGGCCGCGAAGTTGAACGCCGTGAGCCAGTCGGCGGCCAGCCAACATCTGCAGGAATTGGAACGCCAGTTGGACGTTCAATTGGTGGACCGCAGCATTCGCCCGTTGCAATTGACGCAAGCGGGCAGGCTCTACCAGGAATTCTGCCGCGAGGTGCTGCGGCTACGCCAGCAGTTCGACGTGGAGATGGAGGGGCTGAAGGGGCAGGTGGAAGGTTTGTGCCGGGTGGCGTCGATCTATTCGGTGGGGCTATCGGAGATGTCGGGCCTGGAGGCTCAGTTCGCTTCCCGTTTTCCGGACGCGGAACTACGGGTTGAGTATTTACGGCCGGAGCGAGTGTATGAGGCGGTGGTGAACGACCGGGCGGATTTAGGGCTGGTCAGTTATCCCGAGGCGACCAAAGACGTCAAGGTGACACCGTGGCGCGAGGAGAAAATGGTGGTCGCGCTGGCGCCGTCGCATCCGTTGGCCGCGAAGACCGTGATTCAAGCGGCGGATCTGGATCAGCAGGATTTTGTGGGCTTTGACGATGACCTGCCGATCAGCCGCGACGTTAAACGGTTTTTGCGCGACGCTGGTGTCGAAGTCCATCAAGTGCTTCATTTCGACAATATTCAAAGCATGAAGGAAGCGGTGGCGATTGGGACGGGCTTGAGCATCCTTCCCGAGCCGATTCTGCAGCGCGATACCGAACAGGGGCGTTTGATGACGGTGCCGCTGGAGGCTCCGGGGTTGAAGCGGCCGTTGGGGATTTTGCAGCCTCGGCGGAAGAAGCTGAATCGGGCCACGCAGTCTTTCCTGCATATTCTGGTGGGTGGCGCGGCGCCTTTGGTGATGGCGACGGTGGAGTAGCGGAGGTTGTGGTAGGGGGCAAGGGTTGGCAACGTATGAGTGGCCCTTGGCGACCTTCTCAAAGAACGCCGGGTTCCTCACTCCAATCGAATGAAATGCGGAAAGGACCCAGAGGTGTTGGAATCGATAGTAAATTGACTCTATCGGGCATTGGCTGTCCACTTCGCAACATCGGCTCGGTACTGACGGCCCACTCCAAGCCTCCGATTTCTAAAGTGAAGGCATCTACTTTGGGGTGATCATCCAACACGAGTTGTCGCCAACCCACCAGGGGATTGGACACATCGGCAAAGGTCACAGTTTCACCCACTGCCACCGCAAGGTACATGTAGACACGCTTGCCCGGCTTCAGCAAGAAGGCATATCGGATGTAGGCTGCATCTGGCGTCAACCCATGAGCGACCATCATGTTGCAATGTGTCTTGCAGAGCCAACGTCCGAAACTCGTACCCGCGACTCGACGTTCGATGGGCGGGCGTGGACTGGGTGAACCTCGAAGGGAGGTCGGACGGTTGGAGGCAGTCAGGTGCCGATAGAGCTTGAGCGCCGCTGCGTCCGCCGTTCGACCGAGTTCGTTGTTGTGATCTCGGCAGAGAATGTTCGCCGTGTGCCTACCGGCGGAAACCGCAGCAGGCCCCGAGCCAAACAGTCGGGTCTTGACCGACACCGGCCCCGTGTACAGTGCCTGAGTTACGAGGTGCTCGCGAGTGATCGGCCCGCCACAGTTGCCGACGCTTTGGGCCCAGCAAAGTCCTTCATTCATTGGACGGTTACCCTCGTGCACTTTTCAACCTCCTCGGCCTTCAGGTCACAAATCACTTCAGAGCCAAGGGACTGAAGCTTGGGCGGGAACCCGATTTTGAATGTGGTAGGGGCGGCAGGACTTGAACCTGCGACCCTCTGCTTAGAAGGCAGATGCTCTATCCGGGCTGAGCTACGCCCCCACAGTTTGTGCCGGGCCGACCTTCCGCAACTATTTGGGGAAATCGCCGAAACGCTCCGATTATCTCATCATAGCAACATCGTGAACGACCGACCAGACGCTTCCTAGCGCAACACTGCGGCCCAGGCTGGCTTATACATAAACAGGTCGGGCGCATTTTCAGTCGATGGTGTATAACCGTAGGGCAATGTCCCGTTATATTTCAAAGGTCTCAATCGAGAACTACAAGTGCTTCCGTGATGTAGCGGTGAACCTTTCGCCCGGTATCAATGTTGTGTTAGGGAAGAACAACTCAGGGAAGACAACCCTGCTCGAGGTGCTTGCGTTTAGCGGAGAACAGTGTCAACCATTCGACGCGACCATCGGCCCGACCATTGCCAGATTTGAGCTGTCACTTTCTGATTCTCAGTATTTTATTAAGAATGTGGGTATTCATGACCTTCCATGCCCAACAAGGGAGTTTGCCCAAGACAATTCCTTGAACACGGACCAAGAGTTCCTAGACTGGCTCGTGGCACAGCCGACGCTGCTGTTCCAAGCGTCGCACAATATCGATCAGAATCAGCTAGCTATCAGCTTTCCGAGCATCAAGTCATACCTACCCGAATTGACCGCCGATGACCGATACAACTGCCTGGACTGGCGACCAGTTAATGGCCGGCTGCTCACAGCGGGTGGAAGTTCGCAAAAACGACCGGACTCGGACTTCGGTCTTGAAGAGTTCGTGAGAAGGCGGAAAAATACTTTTTTCTTCCGTCCGGACCGCATTGTGCCGATGGCCTCGGAGTTGTCTATCGATGGACTTTTGAATATGGACGGATCGAATTTGGGTGGCGTCTTGTTCCACCTTCAGAGTCGATCAAAGCTGATTGAATATCTTGGATTAGTCCAACAGGTTTTCCCAGAAATCAAGAGCATCACATCGAATGCAGCCACTCCGACAAGCGTGGAGGCTTTCTTGTGGCCCGTGGCAGGAAAGGCCGACAAATCCATTAGTCTTCGAAAGAGCGGCCGAGGTATTGCGCCGGTTCTTGCCGTGCTTTATCTTCTCTTCGTAAGCTCAAATGAACATTGCACGATCATCATCGACGAGCCGCAGGCATTCCTGCACCCGAGTGCATTGCGGCGTCTTCTGAGCTTGCTCAAAGGGTATCCCCAACATCAGTTCATTCTCTCGACCCACTCCCCAATTGTCATCGCGGCGGCCGGTGTGGAGCATTGCATTGTTGTCAGGCAAAACGAAGGACAAAGCACCCTCGAAAGCGTTCGGCAACAGGGTAACGCCAACATTGCGCAGCAGATTCTGGCTGAGGTCGGGGCGTCGCTTCAGGACGTCTTCGGAGCGGAAGGTGTCGTTTGGGTCGAGGGCCCGACTGAATCATATTGTTTCAACGAAATCCTCAAGGCGGACGCCAGCCTCGATTCCAAGGGCATCGCTATTCTGCCGCTGCGCGCAACCGGCGACCTCGTCGGAAAACATCGCGATGCTATCGCGGAGATTTATCGGCGATTGAGCACGAGCAACGCCCTCATGCCTACGGCTATCGCCTTTCAGTTCGACCGGGAGGAAACAGACCAGAATCAAAGGGAGCAGTTGAAAACGCGGATCGGCGTGCCGGTATTCTTTACGGGCCGGAGGATGTATGAAAACTATCTACTTCACCCAGGCGCGCTTGCCGCACTCTTGAATCTTGAGGATCAAACACGAGGCTCACCCGCAACAGAGATTGAAGTGCGGAACTGGCTGGACAAAGAGCGGGAGGGGTGGCAGGAAAGGCGGAAATCCAAAGTTGCACAGGAGTGGATAGAGGACGCTCATGGCGCGGATATCTTGAAGAAACTCTTTGGGAAGTTTACTGATAATCGGTGCGAGTATCGGAAGGTCCGACACGGCCCCTTCCTCACGAACTGGTTGCTCAAGAATGAACCACTCGCGCTTAGGGAACTTCAATGTCTCCTGGGGAAGATCCTCGAAACCATTTAGCGGTCCGACCTAGCCAACCAGTAGACTAGTTGCACCCCCAAAAGGCTTTCGTATTTGTTGAGATTTAACGCTCGTGGTAGGCTGCATGAATTGATGCGCTATCGAGGGCGTTTCGCTCCTTCTCCGACTGGGCCGTTGCATCAGGGTTCGCTGGTCGCGGCGCTGGCTAGCTTTCTGGATGCTCGGCATCGGGGCGGCGCGTGGCTGGTGCGGATGGAGGATGTCGATATTCCGCGCAACGTGCCGGGGGCGGACGCGCAGATATTGCGGTGCCTGGAAGCTTGCGGATTGACTTGGGATGGCGAGGTTGTTTATCAGACGACTCGGTTCGACGCTTACCAGGATGCGTCGGACCAGCTTCGGGCTGCGGGGTTGGCTTATCCTTGCGCTTGCAGCCGGAAGGAAGTGGGGGATGGCCCGTATCCGGGCACTTGCCGGGCGGGGATTGCGGAGGGCCGCGAGGCTCGGTCGATCCGGCTGCGGGTTCCCGATGAAGACTTCGCCGCAATTCCGACGGGCGATTTTCCTTTGTTTCGGGCCGACGGCATTTGGGCCTATCAACTGGCCGTCGTGGTGGACGATGGTTGGCAGGGGATCACGCACGTGGTGCGCGGGTCGGACTTGCTTGACTCGACGCCTCGGCAGACACTGCTTCAGCGAATGCTGAAACTTCCTTCCGTGACGTATGCTCACATTCCGGTAGTGTTGGGCTCGGGCGGCGAGAAGTTGAGCAAGCAGACGAAGGCGGCGCCGGTCGACTACTCGAACCCTGGTCCGGCTTTGGTTGAGGCGCTTCGCTTTTTGCACCAGCCGGTGGATGAGGGGATGAAACGCTGGCCCGCGCAGGAGATCATTGCCTACGCGACGCGGCACTGGAATCTGGCCGCCGCCTTACACTGAAGGGGAACGCGAATATGGCCTGCGCTGGTAACATCACTCCCGTCCGCTTGGGCACGGCGGTCGTGGAGCTTTGCTACGAACATTTCGAACTGCCTTCGGCGGCGGGCCACAACAAGCCTGCGTGGGCATTGCACGTGCTAGGGCTCGCCGATGAAATGACGGGCGCGTTTGCGCTGGTGCCGGCAGGCGTTCCCGGCGGGGCGCAGTGGTTCACGGCGCGATGGGGACGGTCCGGCGTGGGTGCGGCGAGCTTCATGCCGGTGCCCGCGCAGATTGAAGACGACCGGCCGGGGATCGAAGTCCACGGCCACAAGAGTTCGAATTTCAACTGGCATAACACGCAATGGGAGATTGTTGAGCGCGTCGAGCCGCACACCTACGACTTGCCTTCGGCCGATGGCGATTGTATCGACGTACCCGGCGGTGGCGCCAGTGGAGCGTGGGCTTTTCGCGATGGCGCGCCGCTGGTTTGTATCGACGAACTGAGCTTTGGCGAGCATCCCGAGTTCGGATTGGAGAAACAGACCGAAGCCGCGAATCACGGTGCGTCCTATCAGGTCCGTTTCGGCGGCCGAATTTGGCGAAGGTGGCCCGAAGAGAGGCCGGCCACTGCCCTGCCCCTGGAACTGCTGGCCTTCGATACGGCGTCGCCGGTGCTGCAGGAAGCGCTCGATCGTGTTTGGGCCGATATTGGCGGGCAGGACGACGCCAAGCGCGAGTTGATTCGCGCGATCCAATGGCCGGTGCTGTATCCAGAGCTATTTTTGCTGTTCAAACGCAAGCGCAGCCGTGGCGTCCTGTTGTACGGGCCGCCCGGTTGTGGCAAGACGCTGCTGGGCAAGGCGGTGGTCCGGCTGCTGGCCGCGCTCTACCATCGCAAGGCGGACGACGGCGGCTTTAAGTACGTTAAAGGGCATCAATTGCTGGATCAATATCTCGGCAACTCCGAGAAGGCCGTCAAGACGCTGTTTGACGAAGCCCGCCGATGGCGTGAGCAGCGCGGCTTCCCGGCGGTGCTGTTCTTTGACGAGGCCGATGCGCTTTTCAAACGGCGAGCGTCAGGCTCAACCGAATCCGGGTTCACGCTGGTTCCGGCGCTGCTGGCCGAGATGGATGGCATGGACGACTCGGGCGCTTTCGTGATTCTTGCCACCAATCGGCCGGATGCGCTCGACATCGCTATCACGCGGCCGGGACGGATCGACCGCCGCATTCGCATCACGCGCCCCGATGGCGCAGCGGCAGCCACTATTTTCAGGATTCACCTCGAAGGCGTCTACCTGGCCGAAGGCCTGACGCCAGGGTCGCTGAGCGTCGAGGCTGCCGCTGAGCTGTTCGACCCGGGTCACAAGCTGTACGATGTCGGTTTTGACGGCGATTCAAAGACCTGCGAATTCCTGCTGAAGGATTTGGCGAGCGGCGCATTGATTCAGAATATTGTCGACCGGGCGACGGCCAACAAGATGGAATACTGCATCGAACAGGGCGTCAAAGCGGGCCTGGAGCCATGCGATATTCGTCAGGCGGTGGCAGAGACTCTTGCCGAGCAACGCCAAAGCAGGCACCCGGAAGAGCTGGAAGATTTTGCCGAACGGGCAGGGCGGCGGCTCGACTCATTCCGGAAGATCCTGTCACAATAGGGAATGATGCTTTCGAGACGAATTCTGCTTACTTGTTGCACCTTATTTCTGCTGGCGGCCGCCGCTCCGGGCCAGGAGGCTCTGACGAATGAAGGCGTGATCGATCTGGTCAAGTCCGGTATGAGCGAAGACTTGATTATGAATGTGATCGGCAAACAACCGGGCTCATTTGCATTGGGCGCGAGCGATCTGGTGGCTTTGAAAACCGCCGGCGTCTCGGAGAAAATCATGAGCGCGATGGTCAACAAAGCGAGCGGCGGGACAACTGGCGCGGGGGCGGCCGGAAGCGCTGGATCAACGCCGGGTTTTGGCGGGAAGACGAATTTAAGTGAGCCCGGTATTTTCTATAAGAAGAACAGTGAGTATTTAGAACTGTTGGCGGAAGATGTGAATTGGAAAACCGGCGGTGCGATGAAGTCAATTGCGAGCGCCGGCATTATCAAGAAGGATCTCAAGGGCAATATCACCGGCCCTTCAAGCCGTAACTTCCTGCAGAATCCTCTGGAAATCATCATTTCGCCTCCAACCGGTCTGACGATCAACGACTATCTGTTGCTGCCGATGAAACCGGCCAAAGGCGTACGGGAATTCGAAGTCGGGGCGGTTAATCAACAAAGCGGCGTAGCCAAGGGTGCGCTGCCGTTCGGTGTGGAAAAAGTTGGGCCCAACGCCTTCCGGATGGTCTTCCAGACAGCGCTTGGGCCCGGTGAGTATGGGATACTTACGGCGAAATCGCTGGGCGGGGTCGCCGGTTCAACCAGCCGCATGTACACTTTTCGACTATTGATCTAGACTCAGACACGGTAGAGAGCGGTTAACGTTTGGAGAGCTGAGGCTGCTCCCTGCAGGTCTCCGGCGGCGGTTTTGGTCCGTTGGGCGCAGTCGGAAACACTTTGGGCTGCCGTGGCGACGCCGCTGATGTTTGACGTGATATCGACGACGCCTCGGGCCGCCTCGCTCAGATTCCGGGTCATCTCGTTCGTGGTCAACGTCTGCTCTTCTACCGCCGAGGCGATCGTCGTTGTAAAGTCGTTGATACGGGCAATCACTTCGCTGATCTCGGTGATAGCCGCCACAGCTCCCCGTGTATCGGACTGAATCGATTCGATCCGTTGGCTGATCTCCTCGGTGGCTTTCGCGGTTTCCTTGGCAAGTTCCTTGACCTCATTCGCCACCACCGCAAAACCCTTGCCGGATTCGCCGGCGCGTGCGGCCTCAATGGTCGCGTTGAGCGCCAGCAGATTGGTTTGCTCGGCAATCGACGTAATCACCTTGATCACTTTGCCAATCTCTTCGCTCGACTGGCCCAACTTTGCCACGGTCGCCGACGTGCGCTGAGCTGTCGCCACGGCGTCTCGCACCACCGTCGCACTATCGTTGGCGTTTTTTGAGATTTCGCGAATCGAGGCGAGCATCTGATCGGCGCCGTTCACCACCTGCGAGACGGTGGCCGATATCTCCTCACTCGCCGCCGAAACCACGTTGGCTTGCGATACGGTTTCTTCCGAGCTAGCCGACATCTGGCCGCTGATGCCGTTGAGTGAGTCAGCCGACAGGTTGAGCGACTGAGCGCGCCGCATGATTTCACCGATCGAGCCGCGCAGCGATCCCAACAGGCTGGTGAGATCGCGCGACATGTTGCCGATTTCATCGTCGGCGCCAGTCTTAAGCTCCTGGGTAAGATCGCCTTGACTGGCTGCCCGCACCGCGCTCGCCGCTTCGACAATCGGACCGGTGATCGTGCGATTCAGAATCAGACCAAACGCCAACGATCCCGCCACTGCCAACAAAACAAGGGTCCACAGAACGGCGCGATCGGTACGCGAACTGCCGACCACCTGCTCAAAGTCCTGGCGCGCCGCCGCCAGCGAGTGATCGACCAATTGCCCGACTTTCTCCGACAACGGATCGATCGCCGGATACATTTCATTGATAGTGAATGCGGTGATCGCCTGATAGCGGCGCCGGTCCACCAACTCCTCCAGGCGAGCCACGGCAATATCGGCCCGCACAAACATAGGTTTCAGTTCGGCCGCCAGCTTCAACTCGTCGGCGTCCAACTCTCTTTGCCGATAGCTGTCCCAAGCGGCTTTGATCTTGGCCCGCGCCGACTTTATGTTTTCACTCGCCTGCTGGTAGTTGATGTTGCCATTGCGGAGCTTGTGAGCAGTATCGACGATGTTAACGGCGTACATATCGGCCACCACTTTGAGCCGTTCAATCGGCACCACGCGAAAGTCATTTAAACGTCGAGCCTGCTCGAGGCTAACCCCTAGCGACCAGATTCCCTTAAGCCCCGCCACCGCGCACAACAGCGCAATGACTAAGAAGGCCGCGGCAAGTTTCGTCCTGATTTGAAGTCGTTTCAACATGTTCTCTCCTCGAGGGCCTATTTTCGGGCCGCAGCTTCTCATCGGTCCAGATTGGCCACGATTTGAATCATGCGCTGGTAGAAATAAAATGGTCAAGGGAGAGTGGGGAGAACCGATAAGGTGTTGTGAAGGGTCAAAACGGGCTACTCAGCTCTTTTGGCGATACTGAAAGATATGAAGATCGACGGCAACCAACTCGGCGGCGGAGTCGCTCCAGAATCAAACATCCAGAACCCGGCTCGGTCCCCAGGCGGGCTGCCACAGCCAACCGGCGCGGAAGGAACGCGGCGAGCGGCCAGACTTGGGTATGAAAACACCACAGAGCCCTCGTCTGAAGCTTCGCTTTCGCAGACCACCGACCAGGTTGCTTTGTCCGGCCTCGGCCAGACCCTGAGCCGTTTGGCCAACGCCGATAACGGCCGCGAAGCCCGAATTGAGCTTTTAGCCGCAGAATATGCCTCGGGCAAGCTTGAGATCGACGCCGGGCGCGTGGCGGCAAAAATCGTGGACGATGCCTTCGTGAATGATGACCTCGCAAAAGAATGAAGCCGAACGGCTACTGGACCACGCGATCGGGCTGCTGGTGATGCCGACGCTTGAAAATCTCGGCCGGGTTGAGACCGCGCTGCGGGAAGCCGTTGCTCAACTGTCTGAACCGGGCTGCGGGGGCGCGGCCGTCGCCGGAAAGGTCCGTCTTTGTGGAAGGCTGCTTGAGGCCGCCGAGGCGGCGAGGCCCGGCTGCGGAGCCTGGGGTGGAGGCTGGGGTGGAGCTTATGATGCGCGGGGCGAACGTCCACGGCTGGTGACCAACCGGTTTGTGCTGGACGCTTGAACTCCGGCGGTTTTAGGAAGGGAGGTATGGCATGGGCAATCTATTGAATTCGCTGGCGACGGTCGCCGAGTCGATGCGAGCCACGCAGTTGGCGATCGAACTGGCAGGCAACAACGTTTCCAATGCCAAGACGCCCAACTTCGCCAAGCAGCGGCTTGACCTTGAGGCACGCCGTTTTGAAGTGAATCGGGGCCTTGCCGGCGGTGTCCGGGCGGGCAGCCTGATCTCGTCGCGCCAGGACTATTTGGAGCAGGCGGTGCAGGAACAAAGTAATCGCCTCGGCCGCTTTTCTCAACAAACCTCGGATCTTGAGCAGCTTGAGGCGATCTTCGATGTTTCGGCAGGATCGGGCTTGGGCAGCTCGATTGACCGGCTGTTTGAATCGTTCTCGGCCTTAAGCGTCAGGCCGAACGACACACCGGCGCGCGAAGCGGTGCTCGGGCGAGCGCGAGATTTGGCGCAGGGCTTCCGCCTGACTGCGTCGACACTCGGATCGGCCAACTCGAATGCGCGCAATGGCTTGGGTGCGACGGTCGCTGAAATCAACGATATCGGCGCTCAAATTCAGAAATACAATCTTCAGATTCGCTCCGACGCCAGAAACCTTCAGGATCCGGGGCTCGAAGCGGGCATCTACGGGCAACTGGAAAAACTTTCTGAACTGGTAGACTTCGATACCATTCGCGCCGAAGACGGTACGTTAACGGTGAGTCTTGGCGGGCAAACGCCGCTTGCGGTGGGTGCGAGTTACTTTCCGATTCGTGCAGATGTCTCCCCAACCGGCGGCGGCGCGATCTTACGCAACGCGCAAGGCGGAGAAATCACCGGCCAAATTCAGCAGGGACGGCTGCGCGGTCAACTCGAGCAACAAAACGGTTTTCTCCCGGCGCTTTCGGCCGACCTCGACCGGCTGGCGTCCACTATTGCGAATAGCGTCAATACAGTGCTCGGAAGCGGCCGGGACCGGGACGGCAACACCCCAACCAAGGATCTTTTCAGCTTTGACGCAACACGGGGCGCGGCGGCGACACTGGCAGTCAACGACCTGATCCCCAGTGAACTGGCGGCGGCGTCGGCCGATGCGCCCGGCGGCAATGGCAACGCTCTATCGCTTGCCGATCTGTCCCGGAGCCGCGTGATTGACGACTATGCCGTGGGGCAATTTTATGGAAGTTTAGCGGGCCGGGTGGGGCGCACGCTGGCCAATTCACGCAGCGACGAGCACTCGCAAACGCTGCTGTTGGCACAAGCGCGCAATCTACGCGCCACCGCGACCGAGGTTTCAATCGACGAAGAAGCGGCTAATCTCGTCGCTTTCCAACGCCAGTTTGAAGCCAACGGCGAACTAATTCGAATCCTGAACTCGCTGACCGAAACCACAATCAACCTGATCCGGTAATTTATGACGCTCAAAGGGCCCGACGCACATTCCGACCGATTCCTGAATGATTTGGCCGCGATCAATCAACGGATCGGGCGGGCGACGCGCGAGATCAGTTCCGGGCGGCGTATCAACTCGCCTTCCGATGCCCCCGACGAAATATCGCAATTGCTTTCGTTGCGCAGTTCGTTGAGTTCGACGGTGCAATCGAAGTCCAATCTCGGTCTGGTTCAGACCGAAGTGGACACGGCCGAACGCGCTTTGTCGCATGCCGTGGATGTGCTGGACCGGGTGCAGGTGCTCGGCACGCAGGGCGCAACCGACCTGCTGGACTCAGAGGTGCGGCGAACGCTAGCGGGGGAAGTTGAGCAGCTATTGGGTCAGTTGGTCAATGCGGCGAACACCGAGATCGAGGGGCGTTTTGTGTTTGCCGGCGACACCGATCAGACGCCACCCTATACGTTCGACGCCTCGCAGGACGACGCCATATCGGACTACGGCGGAGCGTCGACGACTCGGCAATTGGGCCATCCGAGCGGGAGCCGATTTGCGGTGTCAAAGACCGCCCAGACGATTTTTGAAGCGGCCGAGCCGGGGAACAATGTTTTCGGTGCGGTCAATGAATTGCGTAATGCGCTACGCGCAAGCGACCCGGCGGCGGTGCGGACGGCGCTCGCCCAAGTGCGGACGGCTGCCAAGTATCTAAACAGCCAACAGTCCTTCTATGGCGGCGTGCAGAACCAGGTGACGGAAGCGACCGGCTACGCCGAGAAACAGATCGTACTTCTGAAGCAACGGATCAGTGGCGTGGAAGATGCCGATGTGACGGCCGCGATCCTTGAACTCAAGGATGCGACCCAGGTGCAGGAATTGGCGCTGGCGGCCGAGTCGCGCCGGCCGCGCAGCACCTTGTTCGACTATCTCCGCTAACTCAACCCGGGCGAGATTTTCTACGGCGGCCAGACAGCGCTTTCAGTACCGCCGATTGATCGCTATCGGAAGAAATCTGGGAGGCCGAGTGCGTTACTTCTCCCAGAGTGTCAGCCTGCAACCCGCCCCTTGTAAGCACCGCCAACAGCACGCGCTTTTGATGGGCGGACGAGTGCATCGTGTTGACCGCGCTGAAGAAGGCCCGGCGGACGGACTCCCGCTCATCAAAGCTGCCGGCCACTTTAATCAAAACGCGGGCTTTGTCGTCATCGGAATTTATCGCGGCAGTCTGCAAGAGTAACTCCCGCTGCGTGGCTGCGTTGCGGCCATCGGCGTCGAGCAGCGCCTCCAGGCTTCGCCGCCGGTCTCCATCCGATTGCATGGAGCCAAGCACGCGCCCGGCCGCGGCCAACGTCTCCGGCAGCCCGTGAAAGCCGCGCGCCGCCGCAATCAGGGCTCGCGCTTTTTCGCCATCGGACGAAAGCATCGAAGCAACCCGCAGAGCCCTGGTGAGCGACACTGGTTCTTCACCGTCGCGCGAGATGACGGTCGCTAAGACGCGGCCCCGGTCGCCATCGGATTGAATCGATCCAGCTGCTTCAAAGAAAGCTTCCGGGAGTTGCCCCGTCGCCGTCTGGGCCGCTTTCTGCAGCAACGCGGCTTTGTCCCCGTCAGAAGATATCAGGCCGATCGACCGTAGGGCGCGTGGCAACGACTGTCCCATCTCGGCGCCTTCGAGGGCGTGCGATAACAAAAGGCTGCGGTTGTAATCAGAGCTGAGCGAGTCGATGAAACCAAAGACGGCGGAGTCCCGCCGGCGACCCGCATAACGATCGCGCACGTTCTCAAAAAATAACCGTTTGTCGTAATCCGAACCGATCTCACCAGCCAGTTTCAACGCCCGAAGCAGGTGGCGATCTTCGAGCAGCCCTGCTCGGATGAAAAGCTCTTCCAAATAACGCCGCTTGACGTTCGCCGAACGGATAGACCGGATCTCGTCGAGAGCGCCATCGGCGCCTTTGCCGGCTACGATCCTCCCCAGGCGTTCGGGAATATCGATGCCCTGCTCTCGCACCCATTGCGGGAGTAGTTTCGCGAGGAACCGCTTGGCCTCCTCGTTGTAAGGCTCTTCTATGCCATCAGACCAATACCGCCGATGGATCGCGCCTTGCCCGTCGGCTTCGAAATCGACCAGTCTTCGACGCCACCCATCGGACTGTTCCACCACCAGCCTCGCGCCGGGCGACATGCCCTCAACTTCGGTGTCATTGGCGGTGAAGTGAATCTCGCCGCGCATTTTCAGTTCGCGGCGGAACGATCCGTTTGATTCCACCCATCGATTGGAAAAATTCGAGATACCCAGCAAACGGTTGAAATGCGCACCTTGCGAGACGGCCAAGAGCATCAGCAAGCCTCCGAGCATGACGATCGGCTCCGAGACTGACGGAAGCCGGTTGCGCGTGCGGTCCAGCAGAGTCGCGACGCGCGCGAAAATCGCCTTGGGCTTCCCGGCGCCGGACGCGAGCATGGGCGTCCAACTGGAAGACCCCAATTCGGCCACACGCGCCAGCGACTTCGCGTAAGGGGTCGAATCGCCCGACTGCGCGATTACCCAATCGTCGCAAGCCGTCGGCAATCGGATTCACGGCGCGGTGTTCGAGTTCCTGCGCAACTCCAAGCTGGACGCGAAGAATTATTTCGATCTGAAGACGATCCCGATTCCGCCGTTCAAGCGCAATCAGTTTGGCGCGACAGTGACCGGGCCGGTCGTGAAGAATCGCTTGTTCTTCCTTTTCTCGTACGAAGGGCTGCGGGAACGCAAGGCGCTCACCAATACCGGAGTCGTGCCGAATGCGCTGCAGCGCGCCGGGGATTTTTCGAATGTTTCGGTGGCGGTGGTCGACCCATTCACCAAGGTTCCCTTCCCAGGGAACCGGCTTCCGGCCAGCCAGATCCATCCGCTGTCAGTCAAGGTCCTGGACTTCTACCCGCTGCCGAACAACCCGGGCAGCCAGAACAACCACGTGCGGAACGAGGGCCGGCGCTCGAGCAGCGATCAATATCACGCCCGCGTCGACTTCCAGGAGTCCGCCAATTCCAATTGGTTCTTCCGGTACAGCCAGGCGGGCGATCCGCAGTATCTGCCGGCCGGAACGAGCGTCGCACCAAACATGGGGAACGACGTCAAGATCAACGCCAGGCAGCCCGTGTTGGCTAACACCCGGCTGTTGGGGCCCACGAAGGTGAATGAATTTCGATTCGCCGTGAACCGGTTCGTATCGCAGAATATTCAAACCCGCGTGAACAAGGAAAATGTGGCGGGGACACTTGGCATCCCAGGCGTGGATACCAGCATACCCCTATTCTGGGGCATTCCGTTCATCCAGATCTCTAACTTCGGGAGCATAGGTGAATGCAATGATTGGAACACCAGCTTCCAAATGAAGGATGATTTCTCTTGGAATAAGGGGCGTCATCAGGTGAAGTTTGGCGGTGAAGCCCGCCGGATCCGGTATAACCAGATTGGGGCCGTAGTGCCACGCGGACGCTTCACGTGGAACGGCCAGTACTCTAATAACTCCATGGCCGACATGTTACTCGGATACATGAGCAACTCCGAGAGTCAGATCGGCGCACCGATCGCTAATTTTCGGGAAAATTATTTCGGAATTTACCTGCAAGACGCCTGGAAGGTCAGCAACAAACTGACTTCTTCGTTGGGAGGCGCAGCCGCCGTATTTAGACAAACACGACGCGATCGTGAATATCGACTATGCGTGGGACAACAGCCGCAATCCGGTTTTCGTACGCGCGGGTACAGGCGACCTGCTGGCTGGGAACCCGAAGTTTCCGGTGGGTCTGCCCTTTCAACTGGTGCGGGACGGCCGGTTTGGACGGCGGGCGTTCAAGAGCGATTGGAACGATTTCGCTCCGCGTTTCGGCCTCGCCTATCAATTGAATCCTAAGACGGTAATCCGTTCTGGCGCTGGCATTTACTATTTCCGAGATATCAGCAACGCGGTCTTTGACATCGTGCGCAACATTCCGTTTACGATCCGGCAAAACGAAGTTGCTAACTCGGGCACACCGAACCTGTCGTGGGCCAGCCGTTCACTCAAACGGGGGCGCCAACGTTTATCCTGGCGGCCCAATTCGGTGAGCCGACGTCGTACGTCGCCCAATGGTCTTTCGGACTGCAACGGGAATTGTCGAAGGATTCCTCGCTCGAAGTGACGTACTTGGGCAGCGTCGGAGTCCACTTGCGCCGGTTGCAGGTCTACAACAGCGCGCAGCCCGGGCCCGGCAACACGAATTCGCGGCGGCCTTTCACATATTTGAATGGCAACATTCAGACGATGACGGCTCCGGGGCATTCGAACTACGAGGCGCTGCACACGCGGTTCCAGCACCGGTTGAGCCACGGCTTTACGTTGCTGAGCAGCTATGCGTGGGGCCGGTCAATCGACAACGGCAGCGGTGTGCGCACGACCGATGTACAGGAATGACTCCCTGATGCTGACTTCTGCGTCAGGGGTGACGATGACCTTGTAGCGCTTCACTTAAGCGAGATCCCGTGCTCCCTCGCCAGCGCTTCTAGGAACTCTCGCATGGGGCGGCCTTCGCCGCGCTTTGCCTGTTCCAGACTGCGGCTGATAATTCGCATGCTCTGAAGAAGCTCTTGGTCCTCAACGAGCTTTTGGTAGGCGTCTGCGCTTTGAACAACGACCTCAGCTTGGCCGTTGACGGTCAGCACGGCTGGCGAGCCGGTCTGTTTGAGCTTGGCGATATGGTCGCGGGTGTTGCGCTGAAAATCGCTCAAGGAAAAGATGTTCGAGAGGTCCACGGTCATACACTTAATTTACATGAAATTGCATGGCGCCGATAAGGAGGTCCCGCTGGCGGGAGGGTGGCAAATGGGTGCTCGACAACGCATCGGGCGGAAGCCTCTCGCTGGTAGTCCAATTCCCTGATCGTGAGCCCGTCATCCTCGCCGGCATTGAGGATGCATATTACTACCGCTTCATCGACAACTCAAACAAAACGCCTTCCGCCTTTTGCAGCGCCACCAGCATCCTCGAAAAGTTCGCCACCGAGGGACTGCCTTTCCGCCCGAGCATCCGCATCAGGCTCTTGGCCGGAATGTGTGTCCGTTCCTCCAAGTCTTGAAACCCGAACGTCGCGTTAACGCAATCGCGCAACACCTCCTTCCCTGTGTTTGAGATTGCGGCCAGGATTGATGGGCATCATTTGAAATAAGCGCAACCTTATCGGAAGCCCTGAGCGGCCCGCCCCGTGTCCCGCAATGGGTCCTCTCCGCAACGGCCTGTGTGGCGAAGTTTCTACCGCCGAGACTAGCGGTGCCATTTATGCTCCCGAGCAGAAGAATGTTTTTCTTCTACTTCTCCATCCTCGCGCCCAATCTCCACGACAACGTCCTGGGGTTAAGCCAGCAGACTGGCACCTGCTAACTCTCAATCAAGTCAGAAAAGGCGAGAGCGCTCGATATGCCGTTGCTTTCTAGGACGGCTGCCATTTTCTCGATAGCAGCCTTGTGGATCCGCGAAACGCGGCTCTCGTTGATGCCGAGGACACTGCCGATTTCCTTCACCGTCATCTCGTTGGTGTAGTAGAGCACCACCACCTTCTGGTAGCGGTCCGGCAGCGCATGCATCGCCTCGGCAAGGGCCGAGCGCATCTGCTGCCGTGCGCACGCCAAATCGGGTTGCAGTTCAGGGGCATAGGTAAAGTCAGGCGGCGGCAGATCGTCGCCGTCCTGGCCGCGCGTGGCGGCCGAGATGAGACCGACGTTACGAAGGTCCACCATCATCTGGCGCCAGCGGCTCTCATCCACGCCCAACTTCTGGGCCACTTCGGCGTCGGTCGGATTGCGCTGCAGTTCAACCGCAAGGTCGCGGATTGTCGCCTCCACCTGTTTGTGACGCCGGCGCGGGTCGCGCGACGCCCAATCGTAACTGCGAAGGCTATCGAGGATCGCGCATTTGATGCGGTGCTTGGCGTAGCTGGAAAACACTATCTGTTTTTCCGGGTCGAACTTGTTTACGGCGTCAAACAGCCCCATGATACCTGCGTGAACTAGGTCGTCCAGATCCACGTGAAAGGGTAGATTCTCTCGGACTCGCGCCGCAATCGCCTTGACAAGATGCAAATGTTCAAGGATAACCCTATCGCGCTTGGATGACTTTGACTCTCCGATGACTCCCGAATGGGGTTGAACGTTTTCTACACTCGCGCCAGAGCTAGCCGGTGCAGTGACACCGGCACCAGCGCCCGAGAGATTAGGTTGCGGGTCAGGACCGGAAACGTCCTGATCGAGCGAAAGCCGGGCGGCAATTGACCTGAGCGCGCCCTTAAGAAGTGTTGGCACCCTTAACAGGATCGCGCCAAGAGAAGGTGCCGCCTTTTCCGATGGGCCCTGCCGCGGCACCTCACCAAGCGTCGGCCATGGCGTCTCCGGCACAGCGGCTTGCAGCAGAAGCTGACGAATTTCCTCGGCATCATCGTTAACCTCTGATTGGTCAGAGGCCAATGCCCGTACCAGATTCTGCAGACGGTGTCTCGGATCGATAGAAACGCTCTTGCTCGGATCGATAGAAGTGTTCTTACTGTACATGGTGGGCTCCTTGCAACGATTCGATCGACTTAACAAGTTGCCTTCGGATCCGTTTTCGCGTGGCATCATACGCTTTTCGCGTGATTTCCAATCGCCTGATCGTCTCTCGCGGAATCTCGCCGTCCATTAATGCCTCAAGGATCGCGATGGCTACCGAATCTGCGCTCAACAGGCCAGCCGTTTTCTCGATGATGTGCGCGGCGACCAGTCGCCCTTGATCAGGGGACATGGAAGGGTCCTCGATTGCGTTAGTAATTTCCGAATGCTGTCGCCACCGTTTCCTCCAAGCAGACGCGGTGCTGCGAATACACCCGAGAAGGTGTGTTGCGAAATTAATAGTTCTAGGCCAATTCCGGTGCCCCTCGATCGTGGCTCGGACGGACTCCTGGAGCAGGTCCTTATGGTCCCAGGATCCAGCGCAGTCATTCGAGTGCCGACGAGCATATCGCGTCAGCTTCTCAATCTCGACGGACGATAGACTGTTAATCGCATCCCGAATCTCATCGGATGTGTGTGTGGTTTGACGGCTGTCGCGAACACCGCCGGTACTGGGGTCGGGGACTGCCAAATCACTCATATACTACTATGCTCTTCACATACCAAGGTTCGGACGCGTTCTATCTTTTTTGTTTGAAGTGGCAAGTTGATGGGACGGGCATGTCCGAAGGGACTCGGCGGGAGAGCATTGATTGCTGAAGGAGTTGATCCTAATGCTTGCTTGGGAAGAATGGGTGATGGATGGCTTTCGTCTGGCTTCGCTCCTCCTGGCCATCGCAGCCGTCCTCATGGTGAAGATTTGGGGCCTGGTCAAGATATGGAGAATTCTTCGAAAGCTCGCTGCGACTGAACGGAACCCAACCGAGGCTCATTTGTCGACCGAGATCCAAGGCCCTCAACGCTAGCTCGCCTGCTTTGCGCGGCCAACCGAGCGGCCAAAAGGCCAATCAGGCTCGTCTTTGGTGTTTGGCACGTTTCAGACGTCCTGATCAGCCGCAAGAGGCTAGAGCACCGATAGAAATGGTCCAGACGTTCCGGCCCTCTCCAGCATCGGCGTTGATCCGCATTCATCGGCGGCCTCAATCTCCGCTCCGAAATTGGCCTGAGGAACAACCGCCAACGCAGGTCAACTTCCTGGCGAAAGCCGGCCAGTATAATCGTCACCCGAGAAACGCCCCACAGCCCAAAAAGCCCAGCTAAGTCACAGCCTATCGCGGTTCCCTCTGCTTCGAACTAGCTACGATGCATCCACCTACAAATCACGAAGTATCAGCCGCAGCTCGACCAGATGAGACCGGTTCAACCTCATAACATCGATCGTATACTTCGCGGCCAGCGTTCTCCCCCGCCACTTCCCATTCCTTTGCTCGACAAAATGTTCATCGAAAGCCGCCGCACAAAGATCCACGAAACCAATCCCCGCCCTGAGCAACTCCCGAGACGGCCAGAGGTCCCGTTTCATCCGGTTGCAAACATGACACGACCAGTATAAGTTGTAGTAACTCATCCTCAGCTCAGGAAAAAGCGATTGAGGCCTGAAATGATCCAGCTCGAAGTTCTCTTCCCCCGCTGCCCACCGCTCCTCCAACAAGCAATAAGCGCAGGTTGACCTAAAATCCTCGCGAACATATTCACGAAACGCCTGATACCGTTCACCGGTAACAGAGGACGGCGCCTTGTGACGGCGGACAAAGTGAGGAGATGGCGTTCGCGGCGTCATTCCCCTAAGAAGCCCGCGGCTTCTTCTCCAGCCGCGTCCCCTTCAAGCGGTCTAGCATCGGCCGGTAAAACGCCTCATCGGAATCACGCAGCCTCGACTCCATCTCCCGCATTTCGAGCTTCTCTTTCGGCGAAAGACCCCGCGTGTACTTAGCCTCTACCAGTTCTCGAAAACGCGCCGTGGTCGGATCCACCTCAGCCTTCAACTCCGCCAGCAGTCTCTCGGCGATAGCATCCTGCCTAGCCGCCGGCAACACGCCAACTTGCTGGATGGCAAGATCCAGCAGAGCGCTTCGCTCGGTTAACGCGGCGTGCATCCTTTCACCCGGCTTCAAATGAACCGCGCGTTTCTTGGTCTCGCTGTTGACGCCCTGCTGCTGAACTTTTCGCTTAAACCGGCGAAGCGCAGACTCTAGCGTCTCGTCATCCTGCAGCACGACTTCAATCAATCTCGCCATGACAAATCCAGCTTACCCTAACCAACCCAGCCCCGCCCGCACCCCCGTTCACACGCCACCAAAATAATCCCGCCCCCCTCGCAACCCCGCGACCCCGCCCAACTTAACCGCCGCACACGCACCCGCGCTCAAGCCGCCCTCACCACCCCACCCGCCAAAATCAACCATCATGACCACCACCACTAACAACACCAATCCGTCATCCACCCGCCGCCAAGAAGCCAACCGCCGCAACGCCCAGCTATCCACCGGCCCGCGCACCGCCGCCGGCAAAGCCCGCGTCGCGCAAAACCGCACCACCCACGGCCTCACCGGCGCCGGCCACACCATCCTCACCGGCGAAGACCCCGCCGCCTACGACCATCTCCTCGCCACCCTCATCGCCGAACACGCCCCCGCCACCGAAACCGAATCGCACCAAGTCGAACTCCTCGCCCACAGTCAATGGAGGCTCCGCCGCGCCGCGCGCCTCGAAACCGAAGCCTTCGAAGATTCCCTCTCACCCGAAACCGGCCGCTTCGCCCTGACCGACGCCGTCATGCGCGCCGCCCGCTACTTGGCCTCCATCCGCCGCTCTTACTCGCTCGCCCTCGCCGAGTTACACCGCTTCCAAAACGCCCGCGAAAAAACCGCCCAAGCTGCGCAAGCCGCACTCTCCCAAGCCCTCGACCGTACCCTCAATTCGGTGCCGGCGCCACCGAACGATTCAAACCCAATCCCGCGCCTCAGTAAGTGCTTTTTCCCCTCGCCAACCGCAGACACCTTCACGCCAGACCATCTACCGATTGGGGGAGGAGAGGGAAGTAGGTACTAACAGGCCCTTTTGCCGTGAGGTATCTCTCCAATAGACGAAACGTACCAGTTACCCGCATACTCCTGATTCAGTACCTGAAGTCTATCGGAGGTCCCCTGAATGCGATTTGCGTCCTTTCTACTTTTTGCTTTTACGGCCAGCGCGGCTACCACGTCCACACCCGCGCCGGTTACGATTGTCGTAACTCCTTCCGCGGTTGAAGTTCGTCTCGGCGCCACTAAGGACTTCAACGCGTCGGTCGCGAACACCACCAACAAAGCCGTCGTGTGGAAGGTGAACGACGTCACCTCTGGCAACGCGACGGTAGGCACGATCAATGCCGATGGCCTTTACACGCCTCCCGCCTCGATCCCATCCGCAGGTAGGGTTACGATCAAAGCCGTCAGCAGCGCCGACACTGCTAAGTCCGCCACGGCAGTAGTTACACTCCTCAATCCCGTTCCACGACTTACCGAATTGGCCCCCTACAACGTGAACCAAGGGCTTGCGTTCGTGCTCGTTCTCAAAGGGACGGGCTTCAAGCGTGGCGCGGCGATTCAATGGGACGCGACTGCGCTGGCCACCACCTTCGTATCCGACACGGAACTACGCGCCGCCAGCCACATGACTAACGCCACGCCGGGCACGATGATCAACGTCATGGTGATGAATCCCGCGCCCGGCGCGTCGAGTTCCAATGTCAAACAGGCGCGCGTCCTATCTCCTGTAAGTGTGGATGTCTGGCCCGATACCCGCACCCTTCGCGGTGGCGTTTCCTACGACTTTGGCGTCGGCGTCTCGAACGCTTCGGACAAAACCGTCACCTGGTTTGTCAACACCGTCAAGGGAGGCAACGCGTCGCTAGGCGCCGTTGACGCCGACGGCTTGTACAAGGCCCCCGATGTCCTCCCCGCTGGCAACACGGTGGCGCTCAAAGCCGTCAGCAACGCCGATCCGCGCCAGTCCGCAACCGTCCAGATCGCGCTCCAAAATCCGCTGCCAATTGTTATTAAGATCAATCCCGCACCGGTGACCACTGGCCTGGCTAAGGTCATCTCCCTGACTGGGACAGGCTTTGTCCCCACTTCGAGAGTAGCGCTTGACGACACTGAGATCGTAGCCAAATTCGTTTCGTCCACCAGGATCGACGTAACTACGGACGTTAAGTTCCCAGTGGGCGGTTACTCGCGCCTCGCCGTGATCAATCCCGATCCCGGCGCGGCGCGGTCATCCGATTTCCCCCTTGAGATCAATCCCTCGGGCACACGCATGACCTACGCCGCCGCCGCCCGTTTCCTGGAGCAGGCCAGTTGGGGACCGTCACCCGATAGCATCGCGCGGCTGATGGAAATCGGGCGCGACGCTTGGATTGACGAGCAGTTCCTTGAGCCCATGTCGATCTACCCGGACCCGCCCGATCAGGACCAAAGCCTCAGCGCGATGCAAAAGTTATTCTTCCGCAACGCCCTGCAGGGCAAGGATCAATTGCGCCAGCGCGTGGCGTTCGGGCTCAGTCAAATCTTCGTGGTCAGCGGCGTAGACCTGCCCCGTTATTGGCAGACCGTCGGCTTCCAACGCCTGATGATGAACAACGCCTTCGGTAACTACCGCACCCTGATGCAGGAAGTTACTCTAAACCCCGCCATGGGCGAGTATCTCGACATGGTGAATAACGACAAGCCGAACCCGGTCAAGAACCTCGTGCCCAATGAAAACTACGGCCGCGAGTTACTACAGCTATTCAGCCTCGGTCTGTTCCAATTGAATCCCGATGGCACGCGCAAGACGGACGCCTCCGGCCCGCTCACCACTTACACAGAAGATCACGTCAAGCAAATGAGCCTCGCCTTCACTGGCTGGACTTATCCCGCGCAGCCGGGCTTCTCCTCGCAATGGAAGAACCCAAGTTACTACTACGGACGCATGACGCCGTTCCAGGAACATCACGACGTCTCCACCAAAACCGTATTGCCAGGCGTAATCCTGATGCCGAACCAATCGGCCGAACAGGATCTGAACGACGGGCTCAACGCCATCTTCAATCATTCAAACCTCGCCCCGTTTGTCGCTCTCCGCATGATTCAGAAGTTGACCGCCAGCAGCCCTTCGCCTCAATACATCGGCCGCGTCGCCGCCGCGTTCTCCTCACCCCGAGGAGACATGAAGGCAATGGTCCGGGCAATCTTACTGGATCCGGAAGCCGCCAATGGCAGCCACTTGCGCGAACCTGTCCTCTTTTCCACTAGCTTGGCGCGCGCACTCGGAGCCACGGTGACAGAGGAACCCAGCCTCGCCTACAGCACGGAGCTAATGGGTCAGAAACTGTTCTACTCGCCCAGCGTGTTCAATTACTTTTCGCCGATGTACCGGCTTCCCGGCGGCGGACCGAATGCGCCGGAGTTCCAGATCCTCAACCCCACTACCGCGCTCGCCCGGATCAACTTCGTTCATCGCTTGGTCGGCAACAACTTGACCAGCACTGTCAAGATTCCCCTGGCTCACTTCGCGGCATTGGCCCCGAGCCAGGAGATTCTCATCAAGGCCGTCAACAAAGCGCTCTTGCGAGGCGAAGCGCAGCCAGACATGGAAGCCAGCATTCTGCGGGCGATCACGGCGGCCACGGACAAGAATACACGGGCGCGTAACGCGCTCTACCTCACGGCGACTCAGTCACGCTATCAGGTCCAGCGACAACGGCGAACGGAGAAAGACAATGATCATGACGAAGAAGATGATGGAATCGCGCCGCCAGTTCATGCTGAAGAGCGGGCGTGTTGTATCCACCGCCATCTCGGCGGCGGCTCTCGCCCCGTTCGGCCTGGTGAACGCCCACGCGCAGACCACGTCCAGTTACAAAGCGATGGTCTGTATCTTCCTATTCGGCGGCAACGACGCCAATAACATGGTGGTGCCTATGGGCGCGGGTTACACGCCCTATCAGGCCGTTCGTCAGGGGCTGGCGATACCGCAGGCCAGCCTGTTGCCGATTACTAACTCCACGGGCGGAACCTTCGGGCTTCACCCCAGCCTCCAGCCGATTCACTCGCTGTATGCCTCAGGCAAACTCGCGGTGGTGAACAATGTCGGCATGTTAGTGCGTCCCACCACGCGCGCTCAGTACATGGCCCGTACCGTCCCGGTGCCCAATAACTTGTTCTCCCATTCAGACCAACAGCAGCAATGGCAAAACGCTTCCCCGTTGGTTGCTTCCACTACCGGCTGGGCGGGCCGCGTCGCCGATCGCGTTAGCTTGCTTAATCAGCCGTCCAACTTTCCGGCCTCGGTCTCGATCAGCGGCAACAGTCTCCAACTGATCGGGCAGAACACCTTGCCTACGACGATCAACTCCACCGAGTTCGGTATTGCCGGTTCCGATCACACGCCCGCCGCTGACGCGCGCAACGCCTCCCTCCAGGAAATGTTGGCCTTTGACTCAGGCGTGGTGCTCCTCCAATCGGCCAACAGTGTCCTTCGCGATGCGATCCGCGTGGCGCAACTGGTCGAAGACGCCACACGCAATTCGACCGCGTTGGTCAGTCAATTCCCAGGCACCGGGCTTGGCCAGCAGCTCGCCCAGGTGGCGAAGATCATTCAGGCGCGCACGGCGCTCGGCATGCGCCGTCAGATCTTCTTCGTCACGCAAGGCGGCTTCGACACGCACAACGGTCAGCTTGGCAACCATGCCAATCTGCTTACGCAACTCTCGCAAGGCATGTTGGCCTTCCACAACGCCATGGGCGAACTCGGCGTGCAGGACGGCGTGACCACTTTCACCGAGTCCGAATTCAGCCGCACGTTCCAGCCCAACAACGGCGCGGGCACCGATCACGCTTGGGGCGGCCATTGTCTCGCGCTCGGCGGCGGCGTCAAGGACGGCAACACCTATGGGCGTTTTCCCACGCTCGCCCTCGGCGGCGATGACGATTCGGGCAACCGTGGCAACTGGATTCCCAGCGTATCGCTCGACCAGTACGGAGCCAGCATCGCGCAATGGTTTGGCGTGCCAGCCAACGAATTGACCCAGGTATTCCCGAACCTTTCCAACTTCCCTACCCAAACGGCAGGGTTCATGAACGCTTAGAGCACCGCAATCGATTCCGAGATGGAATGAGAGGGCTAGCCGGTCCTCGTAGGATGCAGTATGATCCTGGTGCGCACTCAATGGTGCAAAGGAGAACCGGCCCATGAAG
>JAYUSQ010000306.1:0-9699 GCA_043755595.1 Acidobacteriota bacterium
GCGCGAGAATAATACTCCGGCGTGCGGTACCACTTCACATAGGCGTCGGCCTGCAGGATTTTACCGAGCCGCCCTTCGCCCAGAGCCTTGATGAGGAACAAGCTGGAATCGTCGAACCGGTGCTGGCTGACCGTTCCTAGCGTGATGCCTGCGCGTTTGGCGGTGTCGACCATCTTGCGAGCGGTCTCCAGATTGGTGGCCAGTGGCTTCTGCACGAGAATGTGCTTTTTTGTTTCGGCGCAGATCTCCAGCGGCTGGAGGCGAAAATCGGGAAAGGTGCAGACGTCTACATAGTCGACATCCGGATGCCGACAGACTTCCTGGTAGGTCTTGACGAATTCGGCCCCGTTGGCCTCGGCAAACCGGCGGCCCGCTTCTTCGTTGATGTCGGTACAGCAGGCGATACGGTAGCCAATGTTTTTGTAGGCGCGGGCGTGCATGTTCGAAATGGCGCCAGTGCCGATTAGTCCAACTCGCAAGGGGAACTCCTTTGGGGTGAACTCAGCATTGTACCGCGCAACGAGCTATGGACGCCGGTAGACAACACCTTCCTTCATGACAAAGAGGACCTTCTCCACCGCACGAATGTTGACGATCGGGTCTCCAGGCACCGCGACGATATCCGCCAGTTTGCCCGCTTCGAGCGTACCGGTGCGATCGTCAATCCCGAACAACTGCGCGTCCACGCTGGTGGCGGCCTTCAATGCGTCGATCGGCTTCATGCCGTGCTCCACCAACAGGTGTAGTTCTTCGGCATTGCGTCCATGCGGATAAACGCCCGCGTCGGTCCCCATGGCAATCCGCACGCCCATCGAGATTGCCTTGCGAACGGTGGCGTCCAGCGAATCGAGCGCCAGCCGCGCTTTGCGGTCCTGACGTGGATCCATCTTGGCCCCGGCGGCCCAGCGTTCGCGGATTCCTTGCGCAGCCATCAAGGTAGGCACGAAGAAGGTTCCCTTCTCCTTCATGAGTTGGAGGGCTTCGTCGTCGAGGAACGAACCGTGTTCGATGGAATCGATTCCCGCGCGGATCGCGCGCTTGGCAGCCTCGGCTCCGTGCGAGTGGGCGGCGGCTCTCCGGCGTTGGGTGTGAGCCTGGTCTACGAGCGCGTTCAATTCCTCTTGCGTGAGTTGGGGCGAGTCAACGTCGTCATTGAGTGAGAGTACGCCACCGGAAGCACAAACCTTGATGACATCGGCTCCGTACTTGATGTTCCAGCGTACGGCCTGGCGCATGCCATCAGTCCCCACGGCTACCGTCGGAGGCTCCTCTCTAGGATCAAGCAGTCCAAAGCGAAAACCGTTAGTGAAATCGCAATGGCCGCCAAGCGTGCCGATGGCGCGAACTGAAGCGAGGATGCGCGGCCCGGGCGTAAGTCCCCGCGCAATCGCGTTGCGCAGACCAATGTCAATGAAGTCGGCGGCCGCCAAGTTTCGGACTGTCGTAATGCCCGCCATCAGGGTCTTTCGCGCGAGCGTGGCGGCATAAAGAGTATTTTCGGCGGTCGTCATTTCGATTCGGCTCACACGGTCCTGCGCGCTGTTGCCGCTGGCCTCCTGTGTTATGTGCGTGTGGGCGTCCATGAAGCCCGGCAGCAGCGTTGCGTCTCCGAGGTCGATTACCTCCGCGCCTGCGGGTATAGCGGCGTTTGGCCCCACGTCGACGATCCGCGCATCGGTTACGACTACGACCGCAGGGGCTATGAGTTGGTTCGATTTTCCGTCGAACAAACGCGCGGCCTTCAGCACGATCGTCTTTGCGCTGGCTCCTGAGAGAGCCAAAGTGGCCATCAGAATAAGCAGGCGAATCGTCGGCATAGCGGCTTAGTATAGCGCGGGTCGATAATGAAACTTGACCTTTCGCAACCCTCTTCAGGCCGCGGCGACGATTCTGGCTGCGTGCCAAAACAGCTCCCGCTGGGAACCGGGCGCGCTTGAGCTATTGATTCAAGAGAACCCGGCGGCGCTGTTCTCGCATGTAATCGAGCCGCTCAGCGACGCCTTTGAACCGGCCTATTGCGATGCCTACGCCGATCTCTTTTCCGAAGTGATCGCGGGCGTGACCGAGTTGGACGCGGCAGAACTCCGACAGCGTTATGAAGCGATCCGGCGACCCGCGTTGTTTGCCGGTGAAGCCGAACATGTGTGCGTGCTCTCGCGCATAACCCTGGGAGCGGACCTGGCCGTAACGAGCGTATTTCTGGACGCGGCCAAACGACGCTTTCCGCGAGCGCGAATCTACTTCGTCGGCCCCTCGAAGAACTACGAGATGTTCGACGCCGATCCGCAGGTGGAACATATCGCGGCGCCTTATGCGCGGCATGGCGGTTTGCCGGAACGAATCGCGGCCGGCGTCGCTATCGGCGGCTTGCTTCCGCCTGGCGCGCTCCTGCTTGATCCAGACTCACGCCTATCTCAACTTGGTTTATTGCCGATCGTTCCCGCCGAGCGGCATCTCTTTCTCGAAGGTCGCAGCTTCGGAGGCGACTCCGCCGATTCCATGACCGCGCTGGCCAAGCGCTGGGCGGCGGATGTATTGGGCGTACCGGACGCCACCAGCTTCGCGGCGGCGAAAGCGCCGGCTGCGGCGATCGGCGCGCCCGGGCTGATTACCGTAAGTCTGGGCACTGGCGAAAATCTCACCAAGCGCGTCGCCGATCCGTTTGAAACTGAATTGATGAGGTGCCTGGCTGGGACGGGGCGGCCCATCCTCGCCGATCTTGGGGCGGGCGGCGAGGAAGAGACGCGTGTCCGCAAAGCAATCGCCGCGGCAGCGCCCTCCTCCAGGCACCGCATCGACGTCTATAAAGGAAGCTTCGCGAGCTTCGTCTCTTCGATCGCCACCAGCGCGCTCTACGTTGGCTACGACTCATCGGGTCAACACGCGGCCGCCGTATTCGGCATCCCGCGCATCACCGTTTTCGCCGGTTATCCCAACGAGAGATTTATTGCCCGCTGGCGCCCCGATGGCAAGGGACCGTCCCAAACCGTTCTGGCGACAACGCCTGCAGAGACACTGACCGCCTTGCGCGCGGCTCTTGCAGTAGTGGGCTAGTCCGTGGCTTCGACAAACTTTTCGGTACTCCGAAGCAGGTCCGGAGTGGCTACATGAACATGCCGGCGGCCCAAATCCACAAAGCCCTGGCGTTTCAAACGATTCAGCAGGGTTGAGGTGGTTTCGCGGGTCGCTCCAGCTAATTCGGCGATCTCATTCTGCGCCAGCGGCATCGGTTTGCCCGGCGCGACCTGATGGGCCCGGTCGGCGAGATCGGCGACGGTCAGCAAGATCCGGCGCTCAACCGCTTCAGCCGTTAGCAACTCCAATCGGCGATGTAACTCTAGTTCGCGCCGCTGTTGCTGCCGCCAAACCCAGGCCGCCACCTCTAACTGGCGAGCATTCGCGGCTAGCAAGTCTGTCTTGCGACCGCACAGGCAGGTAGTTTGCGCGATCGCTTTCAGACACATGGCCGGGAAATCGGTTGGTTCGAGCGGGGAGATGACCAAGTCTCCAGGCCAAAAGACAGCGGTGGCTGCGCCGTTTCGATTGGTCAATACGACGCAACCAACGAGGACTAAGTAAACCAGCGCGTCGCTTCCGTCTTGGGTGGGAAGCTGCTGGCCGACTAAGAACTCCGACCGACCGCCAAACACACTCTGCAGGGACTCGGGGAACATGAGAAATTTGGTGTCCTTCAGTCACGCTGGGCCGCAACGAACTTCGCCTCTCTCTTTGCGAAGGCCGTTTTCGGCTTTCAACGTTAGGACAATTAGATCATGAGTACTGGAGTAGGAAGAATACCCTGGAATGAGTATCTTAACTTCAGGCCGGGCCGCTACATTATCAAGTAATTTAGCTCACGGATTAGCTTAGTAAGAATGGCAGGCCCGCTCGCGTCGTTTACCATCGCGACGGCCACATACCGCTTGTGTTGGTGTTCGACAAGGGCCGCATCGCAATAGATATCGCCAAAAACGCCCGACTTCCGGTAGATGGTGCGGACCCCCTCCAGACGCAGCCGATGAGCGAAATATTCGGGGCCGTTGGATTGACTGAGAATCCGTTTCATCGAGTCGCAATCGCGTCTACCCACTAAATCGCCCCGCGAGAGGAGCCAGAAGAAACGCGTTACCTGGAGGCTATTGGTGGCATGCCACTCGCCGGAGATCGGCTCTGGACGCCAAAACTCGACATGCGAACGGAGACCCGACGGCCCATAAGATTTGCCGACCCACATACCGCCCTCGGCCTCGGGATCGTAGAGGCGGTAGCGGGCGCTCGACAGGGTCCGGGCAATAAAATCGTACCCGAGCAACTGGATGATCCGGGAGGCATCGCTATTGCTCGATTGCCGGATCATGCGTGTGAGCGAAGCATCGACGGCTGAAGTGCGGCCCAGCAATCCGTCGTGAATGGCCTGGAACGCGCCGAGAAGGATCCCGAGTTTGGGAAGACTGGCGGCGTACATGATTTGCCGGTCGTTCACGCTGGCGTAGCGCTCTTCATCGGGATCGCTTAGATCCAACAGCGACACCGAAAGCTTGCGGCCGGCAACAAGCGATTCCAGCCCCAGCCCGTCCATGCTGCGTTGCAGTCTTGCCTGTAACGCCGGGTCGGCTCGGGGCAAAGCGCCTGACAGCACCGGCACCGACGCCCATAAAAATAGTAGGGGAATTCTCCTCACGATTGGCCACCATTGTCCCACGACTGGCTCTGGCCCTACCATGGTAACGATGAGACCACTCTCGCTTCGCCGCCGTGACCTGATCTGGGTCCCCATGATCGCCCGCGCGCAGGACCGTCCGCGCCTGACTCACGGGATTCAGATTGGAGATGTTACAGGTGGGCGAGCCACGATTTGGGGCCGGAGCGACCGGGTTGAGGAAATGGCGGTATCGGTGAATGGCCGAACCTTTCGCGGCACCGCGCCGGCCACTGCCGCGACGGGCTTCACCGCCCGCACTGAACTGTCGGGCCTCTCGCCCGATGCAGAAGTCGAGGTGTCCGTCAGTTTCGGTGCTGGCGATCCGGTCAGCGGGAAGTTCAGGACGGCCCCGGCTCAGAGTTCCCGGCGAGACGTACGATTCCTTTGGTCAGGCGACACTTGCGGCCAAGGCTATGGCATCAACCCGGACATCGGAGGCATGACGATCTACGAGACGATGCGAAAGCTTGCGCCGGATTTCTTCATCCATTCCGGCGACACGATCTACGCGGATAACCCCATTCCGGCCGGGATGAGATTGCCAGACGGTTCGATCTGGCGCAACCTGACAACCGAAGCAACCAGCAAGGTGGCCGAAACGCTGGACGAGTTCCGGGGCAACTACCTCTATAACATGATGGACGAGAATGTCCGCCGGTTCAATGCCGAGGTGCCGCAGATCTGGCAATGGGACGACCACGAAGTTATGAACAACTGGGCGCCCGGCAAAAACCTGCAGGAGAATCCGTACTACAAGGAAAAAAATATCGCCACGCTGGCTGCACGGGGCCGTCAAGCCTTCCTGGAACACTCGCCGATGCGGCTGGGCGCCACAATCTTCCGGCGGATTCCCTATGGCCCGCTGCTGGACGTCTTTGTGATCGACATGCGCACATATCGCGCGGCCAACTCGACCAATCGGCAGACCAAGGCCGGAGCGGAGACCGCCTTTCTGGGGGCGGCGCAATTGAAGTGGCTGGCAACTGAGCTGACGAAATCCAAGGCCACCTGGAAAGTTATCGCGTCGGACATGCCGCTGAGTCTGCTGATTTCCGACGGGCGCACGACCGAGGGAGATTTCATGTGGGAGGCGGTGGGGAACGGCGATCACGGCGCGCCGTCGGGGCGAGAATTCGAGATTGCCGACTTGCTTCGATCGATCAAACGCAACCGGGTGACGGGCGTCGTCTGGGTGACGGCCGACGTTCACTACACGGCCGCCCACTACTATGACCCGGCCAAAGCTCGCTTCACCGACTTCGATCCTTTCTGGGAATTCGTCAGCGGGCCACTGAATTCGGGCACGTTTGGACCCGGTCAACTCGACGGCACCTTCGGACCTCAAGTTGTGTTTGCGAAGGCGCCGCCCCGCGGGCAAGGAAATTTACCGCCTAGCGCCGGCCTCCAATTTTTCGGCGACGTCCAGATTTCGGGCAAAACAAGTGAGCTGACGGTGATTTTACGCGACTCCTCCGGGGCTGCCCTGTACACCAAAACACTCACGCCCGCCTGAAACTCGTACGGAACATCCTGGATCGCAATTACAGAATTCATGCACCAACACAAAATCTATTGCGCGGTTTTCGCGGCGATTGCGCTGCAACCGGTGCTCTCGGGACAAGTCACGTCCGGCTCGATTTCGGGCTACGTTCTCGACTCGTCGTCCCAGGCGGTTCCTCGCGCACGCGTGTCGGTTACCGGCAGGAGGAATTCCGAGAGACGATCGGTGGAGACCGACGGGTCCGGCTTCTATCAGTTTCGCCAGTTGTCCCCCGGGATTTACGACGTTCAGGCCACGGCGGATCGCTTTGCGGAAGGGACGGCCAAGGGCGTCGCCGTGAATGTCGATTCGCGGCAACGCGTGGACCTGACGCTGGGCTTGGCCGGGATGACACAGTCGGTGGACGTGACTTCGCGGGTCCGCGCGGTGGCGGCCGAATCCTCGGATCTGGGAGCTGTGATCGACCGCAGCCGGGTGGAAGCGCTGCCTCTCAATCGGCGCGACTTTCTGCAGCTTTCGCTGCTCGTCCCCGGAGTGCTGCCGCCGGTGGAAGACTCCGAGCTCTCGTCCCGCGGGTCGTTTGCCATGCATGCCAACGGCGCACGCGAAGAGTTCAACAACTTTCTGCTGGACGGAGTCGACAACAACGACCCCGACGTAAACCGCTACAACCTCCAACCGCCGGTGGATGCGATTCAAGAGTTCAAGATCGCGGTTAACTCCTACAGCGCTGAATACGGACGGAGCGCTGGCGGGCAGGTAAACGTGGTGACCCGCAGCGGCGGCAATCAATGGCATGGATTCGGCTACGAGTATCTGCGTAACCGTTCCCTGGACGCCCGTAACTACTTCGACAAGCCCGGGCGAGCGCAGTACCAGCGCAGCCAGTTCGGCGCGGGCGTGGGGGGCGCGCTGAAGCGAGACCGCTCCTATGTCTTCGCGAATTTCGACGGTCTGCGCGAGCGCACCGGCTCAGCGCGGCTGGGTAGCGTACCGATCGATGCCATTCGGCAGGGCGATCTTTCCAGTGTCCCGACGCCCGTGCTGGATCCGTTTACGCGGCAGCCGTTTCCCGGCAACCGTGTACCAGCCGCACGGATCAATCCGTTGTCGGCGAGAGTCTTCGAGTTGTTCCCGCGAGCGAATCTGCCGGGCACATCAGGCAACTACCTGGCGACGCCTTCCGGGCAAGACCGTCAAAATCAGTGGAACGCGCGACTGGATCAACATCTTTCAGCCAGCCATTTGTTGACCTTCCGCTACAGCTTTGGCGATAAGAATCTGGCCGAGCCGTATGCCGAAGATAATACCGACATCCCAGGCTTCGGCGATACGGTCCGAGACCGCGGCCACAACGCGCTGGCACAGCATCAATGGGTGGTGGGGCCGGGGGCGGTGAACGTGCTGCTGCTGGGTTTTAACCGGCTGGAACGGTCGATTCTACAGGAGAACGTCAACCGCAACGTGAACCAACTATGGGGCGTCGACTGGCTCCCGGGTAAAGCGGCCGACTTCGGATATCCGTCGATCACACTGGGCGGATTCTCGAAGGTTGGCGATGTCACCTCATTGCCGATCGACCGCGCCGGGAACACCTATCAACTGCACGACGGTCTGTCGCTCGTGCGCGGGGCGCACGCAATCAAGACGGGTCTGGAGATTCGGCACATCCAGCACAACGGCATTCAGGACTTACTCGCCCGCGGCTCACTTACATTCTCAGGTGCGTTGTCGGGCGTGGGCGCCGCCGATCTGCTGCTCGGGTTTCCTTCGTTCGGGATTCAATCGCAGGCCGATGCGGTGCAAACGCTACGCACCTCGGCGACCAATGTTTATGTGCAAGACGACTGGAAGGCGCGCCCGTCGTTGACCATCAATGTGGGCCTGCGATATGAATACAATACTCCGCCCACCGATCCCACCGACCGGATGACAGCGCTCAATCTATCAACCGGAACATTGTCGCGCGTGGGAACCGATGGCCTTTCCAGGTCCGGTGTCCGGTCCGACCGAAATAACCTGGCGCCGCGCGCCGGGATGGCTTGGTCGCCCGATGCGCGAACGGTGGTTCGGGCAGGCTACGGGTTCTTTTACGATTCGGGGCTGTTGGTTGCCAACACCTCGCTCTATTTCAACCCGCCCTACTTCACGATTCGAGCGTTTTTCCCCACGGCGCAATCCTTGCTCACGCTTAATGACCCGTATCCGGTGCGCGGAGGCTTCACGCCGCCGGCTTCGCTCAGTTCGTTAAGTCCCGATATCATGCAGGCGTACCTGCAGCACTGGAACATCAACCTGCAAAGGCAGTTCGGCCAGGCAGGAGTGGCCTCGATCGCTTATGCCGGGTCGAAGGGTACGCACCTGACGCGATCGCGTGATTTGAATCAGCCGGCCCCGGGGTCGAACGATCTCGCGCGGCGGCGTCCGTTGCCCGCCTTCAGCAATATCTTCCTGATTGAAAGCGGCGGCAATTCGAACTTCAATTCATTGCAGGCTGCGCTGAACCGGCCATTTTCGCAGGGCTTCTCGCTGCAGGCCTCTTATACATACTCGAAGTCGATTGACGATACGTCGGCCTTTCTCGGGACCAAGGCGGACAAGAACTTTCCGCAGAACAGCTCCAACTTCGCCGCCGAGCGTGCGGCCTCGAGCTTCGACGCGCGGCAGCGCATCAGCTTGGCCGCAGTTTGGGCTCCGGGCTTCTCGAAACTGCGCGGGTTTCAGACTAGCACCATCGTGAGCGGCAACACGGGGCAGCCTCTCACGCCAATTCTCCGTTTCGACAACAGCAACACCGGTAATACCGGCGGCACTTACGGCAACGACCGGCCCAACGTTAACGGCGATCCGAACAGCGGGCCGAAGACGCCGGAGCGGTGGTTCAATACCTCGGCGTTTGTCTTGCCTGCCCGCTTCACGTTTGGAAACGCGGGCCGCAACGTCGTCCGGGCGCCTGGCTTCTTCACGGTGGACTTTTCAGTCCTGCGGCGAATCGAATTGCGCGAAGGTTTGGAATTTCAACTCGAAGGGCAGGCCTACAATCTGCTGAATCGCACTAATTTCAGCGTTCCCGAGCGTTTCGTGGACGAGCCTGCCACGTTCGGCAGAATCTTCTCAGCACGCGCTCCCCGCCAGTTTCAACTGGCAGCACGAATTACTTTCTGACCGTTCGTCAGAGAGGCGCAACTAGTTTGACGAAGCCGGCAGGCTTGGCCCGCTCGTCTTTCCGATCCGGACCGGTGGGCGCCGCGTGGCCCGTCATGAGTGGCGGCGGTCATAAACATTGAGATGACGGACTCGGCGCGGGGCTGGAAATGCGGCATCCTGGTGGCGCCGTCCGAAGTGATCGGGACCACGCAAGTGCGCTCGCCACTTGGCTCGGCCAGGGGTGGCAGTAAGACTTACGCCAGAATCCCCGGCAGCTTCTTAGTCGCCGTTGGCAGCGAACCCAACCCGGCGTCCAGAACTCCCTCGGTAAGAGTCAGATAAAAATCCC
>JAYUSQ010000307.1:0-31288 GCA_043755595.1 Acidobacteriota bacterium
CCTCGTCCAGGAATTCCCCGACGCCGCGAAGACCAACAACGTGCGGTACGCGCTGGTGCGCGCCAACAGCCTCAATAGCACCGTGCAGGAAGGCGCCGAGACGGTCCTGCAAATGACGCCCGACCTCTATAGCTACTTCACCAGCGTCGGGCCCAACACCGCAGGCTATCCCAACACCGACACGCAACCGTGCCCGTCCAGCGCAACGCTCGTCTGCACCTTCCAGATCTTCGACAAGAACTTCGCCCTGTTCGTCTTCTCCGCCGGCAATCCCAACGGCGGCAACTTCAACGTGAAGGACCCGTTTTTCACCCGCTGGCGCACAGCGGGAGTGGGTACGCTCGGGCCCGTCCTCAACGCCGAAGAAGCCGCCCTCGTTTCGCCCCTCGCCACTGGGTCCACGGCGACGGTGCAGCGTTTTAGCGCGGGCGCGCTCTACAACTTCACCGCCGGCACATTCACTGGCCGCCTGCTGATGGTGGCCGATCCGATCTATACCCTCTACTCGCAAAATCGCGCCGAAGCCGGCTTTCTCGGCATGCCCACGACGGAAGTGCAGGCGGTCGCCAATGGCCGCCGCCGCCAGACTTTCGAAGGCGGCGCCATTGAGTACGAACCCGGCCAAGCTCCCGAATTACGGCTCACGGTCAACTCCGTGATTATCTCGGGCAGCGCCACGACGGACCGGCTCAATCTCGGCGACACTGTGACGTTGCGCGCGCAAACCTATTCCGGAAACGGCGGCCTCCTCGAAGGCCGCGGTATTTCCTGGGTCTCGACGAATTCCCGCGTGCTCGCCATCGAACCCGCTTCCGGCCCGGTCGTAACGCTCCGCGCCGTGGGTGGCGGAGCCGCCAACATCACCGCCGTCAGCGAAGGCAAAATCAGCCGCGCCGTAACCTTCTTCGTCACCGCGCCGTGCTGCCAGATTGGCGAAGGCGCGCCGACCACGACGGTGCAGCAGTCGTTCGTCGATGCCGTCACCCGCAATCGCCTCTCGGTGAAAGTGCCGACGCCAAGCCCGGTGCGCCGCGCCGGCTCCGGATTCATTCAGGAACTCACGCCTGCCGACGCGAATTCCACCGCGCGTTATCTCTTGGCGAAAGGCGACGATTCCGCCAACGCTTATCTAGTCACGGGCGCGATCCTATCGGTCTATCTCAATGCCGGTGGCCCGTCGGGGCCGCTTGGATTTCCCTCCACCGACGCGACCGCTGCGGGCCGCCAGTTGTTCACCGCCGGAGCACTCGCCGGCGCCCCTCCAGCGCTTGTGACTGCGCCGATTCTCACGCGCTGGAGCCAGCAAGGGTACGAGTCCGGCGTTGCTGGACTGCCGCGCGGTCCGGTTGCGCCGGTCCTAAGTTTCGCCGCGACGCTTGGCCTGACGCAAAGCTTCACCGGAGGCACGTACGTCGCTCACCAATCCGGATCGCTCAGCGGACGCTCGTTCCTCATTACAGGCCTCGTCTTGGCGAAGTTCAACGCGCTCGGCGGCGCGGCTGGTACGCTGGGCCTGCCCACGGGCGAAGAATTTGCGGCCGCAGGCCGGCGCCGCCAGGATTTCGAAGGCGGACTGCTCACCTATGCAGTTGGCGATGGTGAGGCTACGCTTGAAGAACGCGCACGCCGTCCGCAAATCAGCGCGACGCCCAGCACGGTCGCCGCCGGCAGCCGCATCCGCATCGCCGCCGGAGGTTTTGAATCGGGCGCGACGCTCCGCATCACCGCCGGGAACCAGCCCGATTTCATCGTGAAGACCGAAACCGGCGCCTACGCATGGGAAGTCTTCGTGCCAGTGAATTCCGAATCGGGCCTGATCAACTTGCGCGCCGCCGACGTCGATAATGTGCGTGCGCTCGCCGTTGGATCGTACCTCGTGCAATCGGGCCTGGAAGTCCTGGCGAAAGTAACGAAAATCTCGGGCGACCTGCAATCCGGCGTTCCCGGCGCGCGCTTGCCGTTACCGCTCGCCGTCCGTGTCACCGACGAGAACAATGTTCCGCTCGTTGGACTCCCGATTCGCTTCAACCCCTCGCCTGGAGCCCAAATCGAAGCTCAATCCGCCGTGACCGATGAACGCGGCGAAGCCCGCGCCTCGTTGCGCCTGCCATTGGCTGAGGTGCCGGCGCTCGCCACCGCCGAAGCGGGCCGTCAGATTGTCACGTTCGCCGCCACCTCGCGCGCTGGCGCGCTGCCCAATTTCCCCCGGCTGAATCAGACCGGGCTCGCAGGCGACCCCAATCTCGGCAACGAAGCCGTCAAAATCTCTTCGCACGGAGCGCTGTTGGTCACCGCCGCTTCGATCCTCCGCTTCCTGCAAGGCAATGGCGAATTGGGCTCACCCAACGGCCCGGCCGATCCGGTCGCGCTCAATTCATTCCTCCGCGATTCCTGCGTGTTTGACGCCGGCGGCGGCCGCGTGTGCGACGCCTTTACCGGCCGGCTCGATGGCTCTGGAGCCAAGAACGTGAACCCCTGGCGCCTGGCGCAATTCGTCAACGGCAACTTGGATATCGCGGCGCTCTCACTCACCGGCGCCGCCGGCCTTGGGCCGATTCGCGATGCCTTGGCGCTGGGCGCGCCAGTGTTGCTGGCGCTTTCGCTCGAAACCGGGCAAGCCCCGGCTGCCTCCACCGGCTCGCACTTTGTGGCCGCGATTGGCGTCGCCGCGAACGGCGACATTCTGGTACACGATCCCAATCCGCTGTTCCGCCGCAACACCCTCAATGAGTATCTACGCGAGTTCACCGCGTCGGGCCGCAACTGGCGTGGTTCGCTAACCGCCGCCCTGCGCCTTTTGCCTCGCAGTGGCTCTGCCTTGGGGTTCCTCGTCGTCACGGGCCAATCGCAAGCTGAAATTTTCGCGCCGGCCGGGTCGTGCGGATTCTCCGTTTCCTGGCCCGACTCCGCCGCTGTCGCCGACTCGCAAACGCTCGTGCCTTCGATCCCAATCCGCTTCCGCTATTGCGATGGGTTCGAGACAAGCTATCAGATGGATCTCGCCGGCTCGGGCCAGCAGCCCTTCCTTCTCACCGACCTCGGCACGGTGGCGGGACGATTCTCGGCGTCGCCCAATCTGCCGGGCGCCTTTCGTTTGACCCGGCCCGCGTCGAACTGGACGGCCGCGCCGCAGCAGATCGCTTTTGAATCCCTGGCCGTTTTGAATGCAGCCACTTTCCTGCCTGACCTCTCGCCGGGTGTGCTGGCTTCGGTCTTCGGCAGCGGGCTCGGCTCGGCAGGCCGCCAAACCTCAGTGACCGTAGGCGGCGAAATCGCGCCCGTCCTCGCCTCCACGCCTTTCCAGGTGAACTTCCAGATCCCGCCGGAACTGGCTCCCGGCACTCACACGGTCCGGATCGAATCGGCTTTTGGCGCCAGTGAGCAACTGGTGACGCTGAGCCCGTCCTCACCCGGGATCTTCACCCTTGGCGGCAACCGTGGGGCCATCGTCAATCAGAACGGCGCCATCAACGGACCGTCCAATCCAGCCCGCCGCGGCGAAGTGATCGCGGTCTACACCACAGGGCTTGGAGCGCTCCGCAGCCAAGGGCAGCTTTCGGTCACCGTCACCCCTGTCACCGCGTCCATCGGCGATCAGCCCCTCTTAACCCAGTACTCCGGAGCCGCTCCAGGCTTCCCTGGCCTGTACCAGGTCAATCTTTTTTTGCCCACGGCGCTGCCGCCCGGTTTAGTATCCCAGCTTACACTTCAGCAAGCCGGAGCCTGGTCCCAACCCGTCTTTGTGGCCATTCAATGAAAAAAACGGCCTTTCGCCCACGATCATATTGACGCCAACGGTACGTCTATGATTAAATCGAGGGCTGGTACCATTGAAACTGAATCGGACTCCGTCACAATCCGCAATGTCCGTATGTCGTTGTTTTCTGGGCAGATGGGCTTGACATGGCTTCCGTGGAAGTGTTACTAATTATTTTGACCGCGTTCTCAGTGGTCATAGAGCTTGCATTCATTTAACGAATGAGTCCCGAGAGCACAGACGAGAAGAATTAAAACAAGAACGAAGTAGAGTTGACAAAGTACAAAGTGCAGATGGCAAACGGACAACAGACTAGAGAACACTCGGCGGTGCCTACCGGCTCCCTGCCGGGCTCGCAGATCTGTTGCCCCTTCATTGGGCCAATCTGCTTGAGCGGGATTTTGAGGCTCAGGTTGAACGAGACTTCCCACAATTCAATGAAATTCGATATTGCACAAGGAGAAGGAAATGCTTGATTTTCGCAAGTCATTTTTGACCTTCGCTACTCTGGCCCTCGGGGCTGGTTCGGCGTTTGGTCAGGTGGCCCAGCCGCTCACTTGCACGGCTCAGGCGGCAGGTACGCCGTCGATCCGCGCTGAAGGTGTGGCGGAGCTCGTTGGAGACGTTTTGATTCAGTGCAACGGTGGCACCCCCACTGCGGCAGACCAGAATCTTCGTCAGGCCAACTTCCAGGTTTTTACCCAGCCCAGCATCAACATCACCAGCCGTTATCTCGCTGGCGCTGGCACCGGTAACTTCTCGGAAGCTATCATGTTTATCGACGAACCGGCGCCGGGCGACCAGACCCTCTGTGGTTCGGCGGCCCATCCGTACTCGGTTCCGGTTGGCTCCGGTCAGACCCTCATTTCGGGTAACTGCGGCGCTCACTCCGGCACTGGCACGGGCATCGGCACCTATAACCCGAACGTCGCGGCGAACAACGTGGTGAACCGTGATTCGCTCAATGCGATCATCTCCACCGGCGGCACCACTCGGGGTAATGCTTACCAGGCTCGTCAGATCTCCGCTAACTCGCTGATCTGGCAAGGTATTCCGTTTGATCCCCCAGGAACCCAGACCACTCGCGTGATCCGTATGACCAACATCCGTGTCAATGCGAGCCAGTTGGGCGTTCCCGCGGGTTCCCAGGCCGCTGTGCAGCTCTTCATCTCGACGAGCGCCTCCGGCGTTGGCAACCCGATTGCGGTGCCCATCACGAACCCGACCCCGACGGTTGCCACCGCGCAGACGTCGCTCGGTTTCTCGGTGGCTGACGCGCAGACCTGCTTGCAGTGCGAATCGTCCAACAAGGACTTCGCTGGTGACACCACTAAGTCCCTTGCCAGCGCGGGCACCAAGTGCGACAGCTCTGTGAGCGTCCTCCGCTTCTCCGAGACCTCGTTCCCGTCGGCCTTCCGCCGCCGCAACGACGCTCGTCCGCTCAGCTTCAACCCCCCGATCCCGATCCGCCAGGACCTCCTCGGCGTCATCTATCAGACGGAATCGGGCTTCATGAAGGACACCTCGAACGGCAGCCGCTGGCCGCTCACGGCCGCCAACGCCAGCTCGGTTGCCGGCAATGCCGGTGGCTCGCTCGGCTTGGCTGACCATGGCACCCGCCTGATGGCTCGCTTCTCGAACATTCAGAATGGCATCCAGCTCTGGGTCGAAGCTTTGACCCCGATCACCTCCAATCAAGCCGGCGCAACGACGCCTACGACCGCCACTACGGGTTTTGCCCGTCTGGCTGTAACCGACCCGAACGGCGCTGGTCCTTTCCAGCCCGCTTCGACCAGTTCCAGCAATCTGGGCGGCATCTCGCAGGTTTCGATCATCGGTGGCGCTGGCCAGGCTGTTTGGGAAATCATCGAGACGGATACCACCGCGTTCGAGCGCATGCAGGCTCGTGTCGTGGTTGCTTACGTCTCGAACACGACTGCCAACCTGCCGAGCCTCGGCGCCTCCAGCGTGAACGGCAACTACGCTCCGGTCAGCACCACGCCGACCGCTTCGTCGTCCGCTCCGCTGCCCCGCTTCGTTGACACGGCTTCCAACCGCACCTTCTTGACCATCAACTCCTGCCGCACGAACATTCTGTTCCCGTTCGTGTCGAACCAGGGTGGTTTTGATACCGGTTTGGCGATCGCCAACACCTCGAAGGATCCGTTCGGCACCGCTCTTCAGACCGGCGCTTGCACGGTGAACTTCTACGGTACGGTCGGCACCTCCAAGGTTTGCCTCTCCTACCCCTCGCCCTCCATCACTGGTGGTGAACACTTCGTCTGGTCGCTCTCCACGGGCGGTCAGGTGCAGGCCACTGCCGGCTTCCAGGGCTATGTGATCGCACAGTGCCAATTCCAGTACGGCCACGGGTTCGCCTTCATCAGCGACCTCGGCGCGCAACGGCTGGCGATGGGCTACCTCGCTCTCGTCATGGACGACAGCATCGGTACCCGCACTGGCTCGCGGTCGGAAACGCTCGGCCACTAAACCAAAGCCCTTCGGGGCCAAGGACGGAAAGGGGAGGCTTCGGCCTCCCCTTTTTGCGTTATTCCACCCCTCAGTCACCTATCCTCCAAGTCCTTGGTACCTCAGTCCGTGTTACTATTTAAGGTGCGTCCCCGCGTCCCACCAATAGTCGTTCTTTGATCGATCCCAAGGAGGTCGTTTTGTATCGTAAACCCCAAACCTTAAAGGCTTTGGCCTTGTGCGCCTTATTGGCCTCAGCGGCCCGCGGCAGCAATCTTTTCGTTCTCCCAACTTTTACGGGAAACGCTACTTCTTCGGCAACGGTATATAGTGGGAACCCGTTGACCGCAGCCGGAACTTTTACCACGGCATCGGACGCCTTTATCGTCCTGGCTCGTCCCACGCTGCTTCCTGCCGACACGAAGTATTACGTGATCAGCCGTTCAGGCAGTAATAGCCTGATCATTCTCAACAGCGCTCTGACGCCGGTGGGAACTCCGATCAGCTTCGGCCAGAATGTCAGCACGGCCGCCTTGACACCCAATGGGCAACAGTTGCTCATTGTGTCCGGAAACCTGCGTATCTACAACACCCAGGACGATTCCGAGGTGCGCACCTCGTTCCTCGATGTCGGTCTCAACCCCAACGATATCGCCATCACGCCAGACTCCACCCGCGCCTTCGTCATGAGTGCCCAAGGCCAGCGCATCACGGCCGTCGACCTCACCACCAACCAGATTGTCGGCAACATTCCGCTCCCAGGCATTACCTCGGGCTCGGCCACCATGGGCCCCAACGGTCTACTCTATGTCAGCGCCGAAGGCCGGGTCCTCGAAATCGACCCCCGCGCCACACCGTTTGACTCGGCCGCCATCCGCCGCCAATTCACCTTCGGCGGCGCCAGAATCACCCGGCTCCAATTCACTCCGGACGGCACGCGCGCCGTCGCCGGTAACCTGTCCCCCCAGTCCGGCCATGCGCTGATCTATTTCAGTTTGGACTTGCTGAATGCGCAAACCGCCGTGATCGCGCCGACGGACTCACTCAGCGGCTTCCTGTTCGAGAAAGTCTTTGTAGCCGGTAACGACCGGGCGTACGCGGTCACCTCGGGAACCTCCGTGCAAGCGCGCAAGATCTATCAACTGTCGCTACCGGTTCCGCCGGTCACCGGCGCCTTGCCGCCTCCGGTTGTCACAGAGGCCTTCTTCGGCTCGCTTGGCAACATGCCGATTGTGGACACCATCGCGTTTACTCCCGAGTATCCGCAGGCCACCCGCATGTATGTGAGCGCTCCTCTGAACCTTCTGCAGCAGAATGCTCAGAACACGATCTACACTGTCGCGCTCACTAGCAATCCCCCAAACGTGAGCGGTCAAACCCCGATTGCTTTCGTCCCCGGTCCGCTCAACTTCACCGGACCGGCCATTACTGCCGCTGAAGAGCCGCCCAGCGGCATTATTCCGATCAACGCCAATCAGGGAACGGTTGGGCTCGGTGGCCGGACGCTCCCCTTTGGCGTGCGCGTCATCGGCGCCAGCGGCCGGCCGATCTTCGGAGTACCCGTCACCTTCTCGCCGATCACTAGCGGCGTAACGCTGTTAGGAACCGCGACGGCCACCAGCAACTCCAACGGGATTGCGATGATTTCGGCTCAAGCCCCCGCTGCGGCCGGGCCGTTCAGTATCGCGGTTGCAATCGGCAGCTCAGGCCTCACAACCGGCTTTAACTTTAGCGCGGTCGGTGGCAGCGGCGGCGGAGGTGGCGGCGGTGGTGGCGGTACCAACGCCGGTCAACTCGCCATCCTTCAGGGCGATGGCCAAGCCGTCTATGAGGGCAATGAAAGCAAGGATATTCGGATCCGCTTGCTCAACCCGGCTGGCGCGCCCGTCGTAGGTTCAACCGTCACATGGGCCGTCACTCAGGGCCTTAGCCGTTTCGCCACCGCATCTTTTGTCGACGAGAACGGCCGCGTCACCACTACTACCGATTCCAAGGGTGAATCGGTCATGCGCGTGCGGGCACAGGTTGTCGAAATCAACAAATCCTTCTCGCAAAATATCCTGACGGCCACTGTCGGCGATCAAACGGCTACCATCTACATCACGTCGGTGCTTTCCACCTCGGGCGGCGGCATCGCTCCTCCGCCGAGCGCGAATTTCCAGTCACCGGATGAACAGCGCGGGCTCACCGGAAAAGCCGGGCAAGTCCTGACCGGCGCCATCGTCGCTCAGATCGTAGCCTCCACGGGCCCCGAACTCGGACAAATCATTCCAAACGTCGGTATGGAAGTCCGGGTCGAAAGTCTGCAGGTCCCGCCGCCCAGCGCCGAATGCAGCCCGAAACGCGTGCCACTTGGCAATGAGCAAGGCATCGTCACCTGCGATCTGAAACTGACGGGCCGCGCCGGCACTGGCACGCTCATCGTCACTGTCGGCGGCTACACCGAACGTAAGTTCCCCTTGCGCGTCGATGCCGGTGAACCCAATGAACTCAAGATCCTCAACGGCAACAACCAGTCCGGAGATATCAATCAGGTTCTTTCGGCGCCGCTTGTCGTCGAACTGGGCGATGGCGGCGGTAACACGCTCGGCAGCGCTACGGTTCGTTGGGAGATCATTCAGGGCCAGGCCACGCTCACCAACAGCACCACCGTGACCGATAATAACGGCCGGGCCTCGAACACGGTCAAGCTGGGTACCCAGTCTGGCACAATCCTGATCCGGGCCACCGCGCTCGGCGGGAAGCAGCCCTCGGTAACCTTTGAAAGCCGAGTGAATGTCACGGTCTCTGGCCTTGTCAAAGTCAGTGGCGATCCACAGACGACGTTCACCAATTCGGCGTTCGCCAACCCGCTGTCCGTGCTGGTCCTCGACAATCGCCAGATTGCCGTTCCCGGAGTTACCGTCAATTTCACGGTCAACAGTGGATCGGCTACTCTATCGTCGGGTTCCGTTACGACAGACTCAAGCGGTCGCGCCTCGGTCAGCGTTCGTGCCGGTGGCGGCGCTGGTCCCATCGTGATTACGGCCATCACGCAAGGCGTCGCCCAGGGCGTAACGTTTAACCTCACCTCTCAATTGCCCGGCCCCATCCCTGGCGCATTCCTCAATGCCGCCTCGGGTGAACGCGGCGCGGTTGTCCCTGGCGGCATCTTCACGCTTCAGGGGCAGGGCCTGGCTCCGGACCTCCGCGGCTGTATCGAAGGAGTAGCGGTCATCGGCCAAATCCCCACCCGGCTCAATCAGGTCGAACTCCAGTTCGGAACCACGCTTGCGCCGATCTTCAGCGTCTGCAACTTGAATGGACAGGAAACGGTTACCTTCCAGGCGCCATTTGAACTTACACCCGGCTTTCCGGTCTCGGTCATCGCCCGGGTCGGAGCGGGCTCGACAACCATCAACAATGTCCAGGTTCGCGACTACCAACCCGGCACCTTCGAAGATACCGATTCGCAGGGCCGTAAGTACGCCGTCGCGATCAAACCCAACGGCACGTACGTTACTCCCGATAACCCGGCCCGTTATGGCGAGATCATCCGGGTCTTCATCACCGGCGCTGGACAGACCACGCCAGCGGCGGCTACGGGCGCAACCGGCGTAACCGGCCAGCGCCTGGGAATCGACGTCGTAGTCGGCCTCAACGATCTCGGTGTACGAGTCGTCTCAGCCGAATACGCCCGAGGCTTGGTCGGCGTCTATGAAGTTCAGTTTGAAGTGCCGCAGGGCACCCAAACCGGCGCCACTCGCCCGCTGGGTATCCTGCTCGCTCGTCCGAGCGGCCAGTTCGTCTTCCCGGACAACTCGCCCTCGATTGCGATCGCTCCGTAACTCAGAACACAACCCACAAGGGCGCGATCTCCCAACCAGGAGCATCGCGCCCTTTCCTTTTTGGCCAGCTCTTTACACCCCGCGCAAATGAGGAGGCGCTTCCGGGCGTCGCGCCTGAGCGGCGATCTCATTGGCCGTAATGCTTGGTCCGCGTAGTATGTACTCCACCGCGTAATCTTCCTTCCAGCCATTAGAGGTCTTCACGCGCATCAAATGGTTTACATGCCCGGTGCCCAGGGGATTGCTCACCGCATCGTCCAAACGCTCAAACTGAATGCCCGCCACATCGATCCCCATCTTGGTCAGAAGCTCGGTTACTCTGGGAATCGGATTCTCCAGTTGAAACACCGAACCGTCGAGAGAAGCCCGAATCGGAGTAATCGACGGTGCGTTTGATTCCCCTAGAGGGGGCCGAGCAGGCGCATCCTTCGCCACCGGCAACTCAACCGTTTGCGGCGCAGCCTGCCGGATTCCTGCCGCCGCGCCAGGATCCTGTCGCTCGCTCGTCCTTGGAAGCTCCGGCGCACTCACCGAACTCCGCCCGCTGGAATCGGCCATCCTGGTTCTCAATTCCTCGCTAAAGCCTTCTTCTCTGGTAAGTTGCTGCTGCTGTTGAATCGGATCCGGCCGAAACCCCATCACGCTGGCCAACGGCAAACCAATCACCATCTGTCATTCACCTCCACCCTCTCTATGCATGCCACCCGCCACCGCAATTAAGCCTCGTACCCAATATGGGGGACGACGGCGGCAATAACTAACCAATTAATTAACGTTATCGGAACCAAGAAGCGAAGCCCAATCGGGAACAGTAACCTGGGCCAACCCGCCTGGCAAATGACCGGCAATAACTGCCGCTGCTACTGGTTCGAATCGCTCACAAGCCAGCAGTGGACCGACGCCTTCGCCCGAGGCTGGAGCTTGAGCGGCACCGTTCGCACCACAGGAACCACCGGAATGGTTACCTCGTCCTTGACGTGCCGGGGGGCGGCGGCCAAAATCGCTACGACGTTTCCTTTGGCAACGACGTGAACCAACGGCTGGGTGGGCTCACGCTGACCCAACTGGCAGGTCTTTGGGTGGATGGCGTACAAGTGCTCTCCAATTACGCTGGCCAAACACAATTCCGGGAAAGCCATGGACCGATCCTTGGCGCGACAGCGACACCGGCCTTCTTCCAGAATGGGTTTTTTTCCATCAATCAACGACCCTGAGCCCCATCCCACCGGCGGCGGCACTGGCGGTGGCCCCAGCGGCGTTCCCAAGCCGTCCACTTAGGCCCTGATGGGCGCCGGTGTGGCTCTGTTACTCGCCAGCGGAAACTGCCGGTCGCATAGGGGCGGATTCACTATCATAAGTGGGAGGCTCGGATGTCGTGGGCCCAGCCTCCCGCGACAGCCGCAAGACTTACAAGGTGTCCAATGCTCGCTCGAATAGAACTGGATCGTCGACGAAGAGCGACAGCGCCTTGTCGATGGTCGCGAAATGTGGCGCTATCCTGAAACTGTCAGGCCGATTTGCGGGCTGCCTCTCGCGCACTCAAACGCCGCACCGAAACACAGCAAGCGAAAACCGCGCCATACTCTACCAATGCCGAGAGAGAACCTGCTGGCGCTGCTGCGTGGACACAAACCGGTCGATGCCGCCGAGGAAGCGATGCTAGCGCAAACGACGGCGTTCGCCGAAACCGAACCGCGCTGCCTGGACGCCGCCTATGAGCCCGGCCACATTACTGCGTCGGCGTGGATACTCCGGCGCGGATCGGTGCTGCTCACCCATCACCGCAAGCTGGACCAGTGGTTTCAACTCGGCGGACATCTCGAACCCAGTGAGACCGTGGCCGAAGGCGCGCTACGCGAAGCCGCCGAAGAATCCGGCTTGACCGGGCTCAGCCTTCTGAGCGAAGCGATTTTCGATGTCGATGTCCACTTGATTCCGGCGCGTGGTTCGGCACCCGCGCACCTGCACTACGACATTCGATTTCTTATCGCTGGGCCCGCGCAGGACGCGCCGCTGATCGCCACCTCTGAATCGCGCGCACTCGCGTGGGTGCCTCTTGAAGAGACCCACCGCTACAACGCCAGCGAATCCATCCTTCGTATGGTTCGCAAGACGGCGTCTACGGCAATATCAGCGCTTGACCGTCGGTAGCCGACTTTTCAAATGTCCGGCCCCGCAGCTCATAGATCACCGTAATGGTCTTCAGCACCCCAGGCGCTGGATCGCCGCCCATAGCATCCACACCCACCGTGATATTCAGCGCTTCCGGCTGCAGCAACGGACGAAGCTGCTCGCGTACGTCGATCTCCTGGCCCGGCGCGCCGTAGCGTGCGTAGAAGATCCGCAAGCCACCAGTGCGGCCAATCGGGATGATCTCTCGCCCGCCGCTCGGAGTGACGATCGGGCCACCCACGGGACGCCGGCCGGCGTTTCTGCCGCCCCCGGTATCCGCGCCGCGCCCCACCGGAGCAGCGGTAGGGGCGGGTTGAGCCACGGCGTTCGAAACCAACATCGCCTGCGGATCGGGCAAGCTCAAAGTCTGTCCCTCTTTCGCGCGAGTCGCGTAGGTCGAGCCATTCCACTCATACGCCACTTCCAACCACTTTTCCTTGCCCACCGCCGGATCGCCGCCCAGCGCCGCGTTTTCCACCTTCACCGAAACATTGGCCCCGGAGCCCGCCATGGCCTGTAGCCGGTCCCGCACGTCATTGAAGCGGTTGTCTCCGCCATAACGAGCGGTCACGATCCGAATACTCTGCTGCGATGATGTGGCAGCCGTCACGGGAGCAGCGGCGGCTACCGGCGTCGCCGTCGAAACCGCGCGAGCGTTCGAATCGGGCAAGGTCAGCGTCGCCCCTTCCTTCACTGCCGTCTGGAACGTCGTGCCGCGGTATTCATACACAACTTGCAGCGTCTTATCACGCGCTACGGCCGGGTCGCCGCCCATCGCCGCGTTGTCGACCTTCAACGACAGCGCGTCGTTCCGCACCAGATTCTGCAACCGGTCGCGCACGTCGTTGCTACGGGCCGGGTCGCCATAACGGGCCGACACGATGCGGAGCGAGGCGCTGTTGCCGCCCCACAGGTCGCCTAACGAAAAGCCGCCCCCACTGGCAGCCGCGGGCGTAGGCGTCACCGGACTCACCACACCGCCGCTGCCGGCAAGCGCCGGGATCCGAATGCGTTCAAAGTCACCCGCCGAGGTCTCAGATTGCCGCCCGCCATATCGATACACCACGCGCAATCGCTTGGATGAGCCCGGCGCCGGATCTCCCCCCAACAACCCCGGGTCCACCGTAAACTCCAGCACGTTGTTCTGCACCAAGCCACGTAATTTTGGTGCGACGTTCATCTGGTAGTTGCCGGAGCCATAGGCGGCTTCTACAATCTCAAGCTGTTGCGCGGCCAGCGGAGCGGCGGCGGCCAACAAGAACAGCGTAGTCAGGAAAGGAGCGTGAGCGCGATTGAACATAAGTATCGAAACCCCATCTAGATTTTAGCGGGAACTGCGGCGCGAGTCAGTACCAGCGATAAGGGAGACCTACAGATTCCGCGTCACCTTCGACAACCCCCGCGGCTTATCCGGGTCCAACCTCTTTTCAATCGCTAATGCCGCGGCGAACAACTGCGCCGGAACGATATATGGGATGGGCGTATAGACCTCCACCGGCAACGGCCCTTTATGAGCCAGCGAAACCGGAATCGTCACCCCCCGCGCGCCTTTCACTTTGCCTGCCTCCGCGTTGCTCTTGTCCGTAATCACGAACATCTCCGCCCCCGCCGTGCTCAACCTCGCCAGCAACTCCTTGATCGATGGCCATGTGACACCCGGAGGAGCGAACACAAAGGCAGGGAAATGAGCGCCTACAATCGCGATGGGGCCATGCAGGAAATCGGCCGACGAAAATCGCTCCGCCACCACGTAGCAAGTCTCCATCATCTTCAACGCGAATTCAAAGGCGTTGGCATAGTTCAATCCTCGCCCCACGACGACGGCGTTCTCCATGAAACGATAGCGCTGGGCCAGTTCAGTCACCTGCGCTTCCAGCTTCAACGCGCGCTCGGCGTACGCGGGTAACCGCCGCAGATCGTCAATGCGAATCGGCGCGCCCAAGGCATGAGCCAGCAGGTACAACGCCAGTAGTTGCGCCGAGTAGGTCTTCGTCGCGGCGACGCTCTTCTCCTTGCCCGCGCCCACCAGGAAGACATGCTCCGCCATCCGCGCCAGCACGCTATCGCGTTCGTTGGTGATGCCCACCGTCATCGCGCCTTGAGCCTTCGCCGCCTCCAGCACCACATTGATATCGGTCGATTCACCAGACTGAGAAATGCCTACCACCAGCGCATCGCGGAAATCGAACTTGCTCACTCCATACAGCGTGAACACCGAAGGCGCCGCCAGCGTCACTGGGATCCCGGTGCCGATCTCCAGCAGATAGCGCCCAAACGTGGCGGCGTTGTCGGAAGTCCCGCGCGCTGCCAGCATGATGTAGCGCGGCGGACGCCGCACCAGCGCCTTGCGAATCTTGACGACTTCGGCCAGATCCTGGCGCAACGTCCGGTCAAGAATGTCGGGCTGCTGCCGGATCTCGGCCAGCATCACTGACGACGCGAACGCGGCGCTCACTTCCCCATCCCTGCAGCTTTGGCCTGAACCCGCGTCGCAAACCGGGCGATATTGACCACGTACCGCTCATGGCTCCCTTCGGCGATCTTCTCTTTCTCGTCGAAAGCCTCCACGCGGAACCGCACACGGTTGCCGTCGACCAACGTTACCTCGGCCCGGAAAACCGCCGACATGCCCAGCGGCGTCGCGGCCAAATGCTTCACGTGTACTTCGGTGCCAACCGAATCGTACCCATCGTCCAGGAACGGCCCAATCGCATCGCGGGCGGCCACTTCCAGGTTCCAAATCAGATGTGGCGTAGCCAACACTCGCGCCTCTTCCAAGCCCATGAAATCGATGGCGAGCTCTGTCGTTACCAGCATCCGATGCTCTCCGCGCGTGCCGATTTGAATCCGGTCCATAGGCCGCTATCGTATCGCAACCTGAGGCGGAACCGCGCGTTCCGAAGATACGTCCTATGATTTTGGTACATTGAAAGAAACCAGTACGTCATAAATCGAACCCGAAGGTTGTTAGCCCTTTTGCCTCATTTTCACCTCACCCGAAGCCTGCTGTCGATTTGCCTGACCGTCATCCCGGTCCTGTCGGCTGGATTTGAACCTGAACCGGCCGACAAGCTGGAAGTGGAAGGCCGCCCATACCTGGAGCAGTACCTAACCGCTAATAAGAACCAGGAAGAAAAACTGCGCGGCGTGGCCATGGACATGGAGATCGAAGCGTCGCTCCCCAGCCTGAATCGCAAGGGCAAGTTCCATGCCCTCCGGCAGATTTCCAAGCTGGGCAAGATCACCTACCGGGCTATTACTTTTCAAGGTGACAACTCCATCAAGAATGACGTCATTGCTCGCTTCCTCCAGGCTGAAAAGGAAACGGCCGACAAGCGCCTCAACCTCTCGCGCACTCCCGAAAACTACAAGTTCAAGTATTACGGAAAATTCGGCGAAGGCGACTGGAAGCTACACCTGTTCGAATTGACGCCCAAAGAGAAAAAGCCCGGCCTCTTCCATGGTTGGCTGTGGATCGAAGTGGCCTCTGGCCTGCCAGTCCGTGAACAGGGCGAACTAGTCAAGAATCCCTCGATCTTCCTCAAGCGCGTGGAATTCGTGCGCGATTATGAGATCCGTGACGGCGTCGCAGTGCCCGTCAAATTCGACAGCCAGATTCAAACGCGAGTGGCAGGCAAGGCTGAAATGTCGATCCGGTATTCCAACGTCGCCAAGACGCCGGACGACGCCAGTCCGGTCGCCAATCGTTAACGCCGCCCCGAATTCAGGATAATAAAGGTTCGGCCGCCCATGAGAACACTTTTCCTCAATCCGCCCTCATTCGAAGGCTTCGACGGAGGAGCCAGTTCGCGCTGGCCCGCCACGCGCGAAATCGAGTCTTACTGGTATCCGGTCTGGCTCTGCTACCCCGCCGGGATGTTGCCCGATAGCAAGGTGCTGGACGCTCCGCCCCACCGCGTTTCCATCGAACAGACCGTCCAGGCGGCGAAGGATTACGAACTGCTCGTGCTGTTCACTTCGACGCCTGGCTTTCATGTCGATGTCAAGATGGCGGGCATGATGAAAGACGTCAACCCGAAGCTGAAGACCTGCTTTGTCGGACCGCCGGTGACCGTTGAGCCCGACAAGTGCCTGAAGTCGACGGCGATCGACTTCATTGTGCGCCGTGAGTTCGATCATCAGATCCGCGATTTCGCCCAGGGCAAGCCGCTTGAGTCGCTCCCCGGCGTCAGCTTCCGCAAGGATGGCGGCATTCAGCATAACACCGAAGGCGCGTACATCGAAAACCTCGATGAATTGCCGTGGGTGTCGAAAATCTACCAGCGCGATCTCGATTTCAAGCGCTACAACGTGCCATTCCTGCGCCATCCGTTCATCAGCATGTACACGTCCCGCGGTTGTCCGGCCATGTGTACTTTCTGCCTCTGGCCGCAAACTCACTCGGGCCATCGCTGGCGCCTGCGCTCGTCCGATGACGTCGTGAATGAAGTGCGCTGGGCGATTCAGAATTTCCAAGGGCTGAAGGAAATTTTCTTCGATGACGACACGTTCAACTACAAGCGCGAACGCACCATCGAAATCTGCGAAAAGCTCAAGAAAATGCGCGCCGAGTTGGGCCATCCCGACGTCACGTTCTCCTGCACCTCGCGCGTTACGACGGACTACGACACGCTCAAGGCAATGAAGGAATCCGGCTTCCGGCTCATGATCGTGGGCTATGAGTCGGGCGATCCGCAGATCCTCAAGAACATCAAAAAGGGCGCGACCATCGACATGGCCGAGCGCTTTACCACCAATGCCCACAAGTTGGGCCTGACGATTCACGGCGACTTCATCGTGGGCCTTCCGGGCGATTCGGGCGAAAGCATCCGCCGCACCGTGGACTTCGCCAAGAAGCTCAACACCGAGACCATTCAGGTTTCGATCGCGCATCCCTATCCCGGCACTGAGTTCTTCGATTACGTGAAGAAGAACAACCTGATCACCATCGACGCGATGACGGACGATCAGGGCCACCAGCTTCCCAACATCGTCTATCCCGGGCTTGATCGCGCCGAACTCGTCGATTGGGTCGAGCGCTTCTACGGCGAATACTATTTCCGCCCCAAGGCCGCGTGGCGCGTCGTGCGCAAAGCGATCTTCGATTCGGGCGAGCGCAAGCGGCTGTACAAAGAAGCGCGTGAGTATCTGGCCCTGCGCCGGAAACGCCAGAAGTTCGTTCGTGACGAACGCGCCAAAACGCCGGTGCCGAGCAGTGCCGGCGACTAATCGAAAAACCTGGCTTTTTGTCATCCTGGTGGTGGTTTCCAATACGCTGGGGAACTTCCTGTTAGGCATCGGGATGAAGCAGCCGTCGGCCGGATTGCCGGCCTCGCTGCTCAACGTCTGGGTGATCGCCGGTATCTTGCTGCTGATCTTCTGGACGCTCACGCGCATGACGTTGCTGAGTTGGGCGGACCTCAGCTATGTGCTTCCGGTCACTTCCATCGGCTACGTGCTGAACGCCCTGCTGGCGCACCTGTTCATGAATGAAGCCCTCTCCTGGCAGCGTTGGGCGGGTACTGTGTTGATCACCGGCGGCGCCGCGCTCACCGGGCTCGGCAGGCCCGCGCGATGAACCGCTGGCTGTTAGTCGGCGCGGTGGTCGGCTCCACGGTGGCGTGCGATCTACTGCAAAGCTGGGAGATGAAGCGGCAAGGCGAGGTCACCGATTTCCGGCCCTCGCGCATCGCTGCGTTATTCCGCCAATGGCCGCTGGCGCTCTCGGTGGTTTTCATGGCGTCGTCCTTTTTCGCTTTCCTCAAGTTGCTGGAAATCGAGGATCTCAGTTTTGCCGTCCCCGCCACGGCCGCCAGTCTGGTAGTTGAAACATTTCTCGCTAAGATTGTTCTAAAGGAAAACGTCGAATCCCGCCGCTGGCTAGGCGCGGTCTTAGTGGCCTGCGGTGTCGCGCTTTTGGCACATACGTGATCTGGCTTCTGGCTGTCGTCTGCGCGGTGGCCTTTGGCTACCAGCTAGTGGCGTTGCTCGCCTCGTTCCGCCAATTGCTGCGCCGTGACCCGGCCCCTACCCGCTTTCCCGCGATTTCCATCCTAAAGCCCGTGCGAGGCCGCGACCCCGGTTTCTACGAAGCAATCCGCTCGCATGCGTGGCAGGACTACCCCGGTGAGGTCGAAATCCTCTTCGGCGTCGCCGACCCGCAGGATCCCGCGCTTGAGGACTTCGAAAGGCTCCGCGTGGAATTCCCCTCCGCGTCGCTCCGGCTGGTGCATTCGACGACGCCGGCTCCCAACGGCAAAGTGGGTGTCCTGCAAGACCTCGCGCGCCGGGCTAAACACGACATCTGGCTGGTGAGCGACAGCGATATCCGCGTGCCTCCGGGCTATCTGCGGCAAGTCGTCGCGCCACTGGAAGATCCCAACGTTGGAGTCGTAACATGCCTCTATCGCGCGACGTCCGCCACTTGGGCTGGGAGTTTTGAAGCGCTCGGCATCGTCACCGATTTCGCGCCCAGTACGCTCGTGGCGCCCATGGTTGGCATCAACGAATTCGGTCTCGGGTCGACGCTTGTCTTCCGCCGCGCAGATCTGGAAGCGATCGGCGGTTTCGCCGCCCTGGCGGACTGCATTGCCGACGACTATCAACTCGCCAAGCGCATCGTCACCACGCTCGGGCGGCGCGTCCATCTCTCGAAAACCGTAGTCGAGACCCGGCTCGGCGAAGAAACCTGGAGCGGCATCTGGCATCATCAGGTCCGCTGGCACCGCACTATTCGAGTTTCGCGCGGAGCCTACGTCGGCCTGCCGATCACCAACGCCAGCCTCTGGGCGCTGATCGCGATTTGTTCGGGCGCGTGGTTCCTCGCGGCCCCGCTGATGGCCGCGCGTATGTCGATGGCCATCGTCGCCGGATGGCGCGTGCTGCGCTCGCCGCTCGCGATCCGTATGGCTCCGCTCGTTCCCCTGCGTGATTTATGGGGCTTCGCGGTTTGGATCGCGGGATTGACTGGCTGGACCGTGCGCTGGCGCGGCAAGGTGCTGCGGTTGTTGCCGGATGGGCGGATCGCCCGATAGGAGAAGCGGCACAAGCAAAGCCAAACGCGCCGCTGCGCGGAAGAGTAAGATGAAGAGTCTGAAGAAACTCGACGAGACCGCCTACGGCGGTCGGGGACTTGCTTGCTAGCCGTTTCGTTGGTCGCAAGGAGTCAATCGGATGGCTGTCGTTCGAACCTCAATGGGAATGTTCACTAAAGCTCAAGGGTTGCGTGTCGATCGCCGCGACTTGCCTGTCTATGGCCTCAGCGAAGCCGCGCGTTATGTCGGTGTTTCAGAGAGCACAATGAAATCGTGGGTGTTCGGTCGCCCATATTCTACGCCAGCCGGAGAGAAGCGCACGTTCAGGCCTCTAATTGAGCCAGCAGACGCTAGGCAGCGGGAACTGTCGTTTTTCAATATTGTGGAGGCTCACATCCTGCTTGCCACGCGCAAGGTTCATGGCATCACGGTAGAGAATGTCAGGAACGCAATCGACTACGTGCGCGACCAGTTTCCAGCCAATGCGATCCATCCGCTCCTTACTCAAGAGTTTCACACCGACGGCAAGCATCTATTCATAAAGAGCATCGAGGAAACTGTCAATGCTTCCAAGAAAGGACAGATTGCCTTTCGGGAACTCGTGAACGCCCATCTTGAGTTAATAGATAGAGATGTGTATGGCATGCCGGTAAAGCTATACCCGAAACGCGGCAACATGGCGGTGGTCATCAATCCATCTCTATCTTCGGGGCGGCCAGTTGTGCGTGGTACTGGAGTGATGGCATCCATAATCGCTCAGCGTGTGGAATCGGGTGAGCGGGTAAGTGAAATCGCACAGAACTACGGTGTGCCGGAAAGTGACATCGTGGCGGCGATCGGGTATGTCAAAGCCGCCTGACTTATCGCTGTTCCAGCTATTTATCGACAGGAACATAGATAGTCTGGACATTTGTGCAATCCTCGCGAAGGCTGGCCTATCCGTACAACGCCACAAGGATCATTTTGACCCAGAGGAGGACGATGACGTTTGGATCGCCGCCGTCTCAAACCAAAACTGGATCATCCTATCCGCCGACTTAAATATTGAGAGTGATCATCTGGATGCAATGGTGCAGAGTAAGGCCAAGCTCATCTTGCTTGTCGGCAAGAGAAGCGGCGCCGTTCAATGGGCTTCTTCCGTCGTGGTGGCAAGAGACAGAGTTTTTCAATTGCTCGCAGATCACGATGGTCCAATGGTAATCCGGCTTGGTAAGTCGGGAGAGATAAAGACTCGGCTGGCTGACGAAGTATGCCAGCGGCAGCGCAAGATAGAAACGGCGAAAATTACGCGAGGGAAGAGGCGTACGGGATGAATCTATTGCACCGGAACAATCACTTCATTACTCTCACTAATCCCTTGCCGTACCACCAGCGGCAAATCACCCGGCGTCGCATCCGTCGGAATCACGACGTTAATCTGATACAACCCCACCACGCTCGGCGTCATCCCGGCAAACAAGATCTGCATCTGTTTCCCGCCTAGCGTCACCTGAGGTCTCGCCGCCGCCGCCGCCAGCGGTTGACCCGGCGACACCCCACCAGACTCAACCGGCGGCGAAGTAACTCCCATCCCGACCAGATATAACACGATAAACTTACCGCGCTTGGCCGGATTGGCCGCCGATATCAACGCGAAGTTTTCATCCTGCGCAATTACTTTCGTGTCGGCGAAAGCCAACAGCCCCGGCTGTGTCGCCAGGACAGGAACGCGCACCGGCACACTAATTGCGCTGCCAACCCGCACCACCAATGGCAGCGTCTGATCGACGGCGGTTTCCATCCGGACCTGCGCATTGACTATGTCCGATCGAACTGCGACCAGCGGCAAACGCGTGCCGCCCAGCACCACCGATACTCCGTTCAAGTTCTCCGGTAGCTTGTTGTTCTCCAACTTGGCTACCGCCGTGCTTCCCGATAGATTCACGCCGTAGATCTCGATTAGCGTACCCGGCGCCAGCGGTCCAGCCGATTGTCGATCGAAGTTGTTCACCACCCCATCCGGACTGACCACCGGAGTAGACGTAGGCGACACGCCACCCGTTAGTTCGATCGAAGCCGACAAAGTAGCCTGCGCCACGTTGGCGCGTATCGTCACCGGAGTGCTAGTGCTGTTCGCCACCCACGTGCCGGCATAGTTCCCGTTCAGCAGGTTAGTAAGCACCAGCGGCGGATCGCCATTCGAAAAAGACAACACCGCTTGCGCGCCATTTACTTGATCGCCGCAATCGTCCACCACCCGGATATTGATCGGCGTGGGCGCTCCTACGTTAGTCGAGAAGTTATTCACCAAGCCCGTATGGGTCGCCGCTAGCTTCGTCGGCGTGCAGTTCTCGGCCAACCGTCCGCTGGCGGTTTCAGAGAGTGCTCCCACTCTCGGTCTTGGCCGGACGACCATCGTGATATTCACCGAACGTACGGCCGTGCTTCCTTGCGCCGAGAGATAGACGTTCACCTCGCCCTGGTAAACGCCGGGTTTCAGCGACCCTGGCAGCACCGCGACCGCAAATCTCGCCGGTGTTCCAGTCGATGTCACGCCAGATGTCGGCGCCGTCAAGAGCCACGCAGCGCCGTCCTCGCGGGGTTGAGGCGAAACCCGGTACGTCACAGGCTGCGTGCTGCTGACGAAGATCGTTTCCGTCTGCGGCTCACTCTGCCCCGAACCTTCCACCACCGAAAACAGCAAGCCCGAAGGAGACGGCGCCGCAATCGCTGGCGTGTCCGCCGAAAAGACTCGCATCACCACCGTAAAAAGCTCCGGCGAATTTCGTGCCCCATCGGCGGTAATCTCGATCGCTGCGTAGTAGACGCCAGTTGCCAGTGGACCGGGCGCCACCGTAATAGGAAGCCGTCCATCGGCGTTCGGCCGCGCCGTCCCCGAAATCGCACCCAAGCTCAGCCACGAAGTGGGCCCGAACACATCGCGCGCCCGCCAGTTCAACTCCCCCGTGCCGCGATTGAGAATCGCCAGATTCCGAGTGACCCCATTCCCGTTGCCTTGCCGTACCTCAAACTGAAACCCGCTCGGGTTGGTATCGAGCCAAGGTCCCGCCGGCAGCAGAAAGCCCGTCGTGCGCACGACAATGCGCTCCTCTTTATACCCCAGCGTGATCGTGCCTTTGTAGGCGTTTTGGCTCCCGCCGCCAGGACGCGCCGACACGAGGAACCGGTTGCAGTCTGGCCCCGGCTCCGGCACTACCGAAAGCCACGAGTCTGTCGTCCGCGCCGTCACCTCGCTGCAACTGATTCCCGGCGGCAGCACCAGATACTGGCCCGGCAGGAACCCGCCGAACTGCCCGATGAACTGTAGGCTGCGCGGCGCAATCGAAAAACTAACTGACGCCAATTTCAAGTCGAGAGTGATTTCCACCGCCACCGGCGCAGCGTTAGAACGCACGGGACGAAACAGCACCCGCGCGCGATAAGACCCGGGCACGGGCCTTCGCGCCAGATTCAACGAAACGCGCAGCCGCCCAGGCGTTACCAGCGTCTTCGATCCCAGTTCCAGCCAGACCGGCGGGGGCACGGTCGTCGACCCGCCGTCAGCGGAAATATCGACACCGGCCGCTTCGGTCTCGGTTGTCACCGTAATCGTTTGGGAATAAGAAAAATTCGAATCGTCAAAGCGAAGCTGGGCGGGCGCAACCTGAATAGCCGGCGCCGATGGCGTCTGAGCGGGCAGCACCTGGACGATCACGAGAGCGAACAAGACTCCGTAGCGCATATTCGTTATTATCGACCCGCGATTCCCGAACGTGTAGAGCTAGAACTCGACCCGCAACAAGAACTGGAGTTGCCGCGCCGTCTCCGTAAATGGAGTCAAAGCCGGGAAGCCTCCATCGCGCCCCGTGCGCCCCCGCAGCGCAATGCCGAAATCCCGGCTGCCGAGGAGCGTGCCCGGGCTGTTCAAATTCGCATGATTGAGGAAGTTGAAAGCGTCCATGCGCAAACTCAAACGGCTCGACTCGCCCAGGCGCGGCAACGCAAATGAGCGCGTCAAAGAGAGATCGAGATTCACCAGCCCAGGGCCGCGAAATGCGTTGCGCTTCGTGTTGCCTTGCTGGCCCGCCGCCGGAATGCGAAACGCCGTCGCATTCAGCCATCGCTCGCCGCCCGCCACCGGAACCGTGGCCACCGCGGCCGCCTCATCCAGCACATCCGCGCGCGCATTCAAGAGAAACTGGCCATCCGGGCCGAGCGTGGATGGGCCAAACACCGTTAGCGGAAAGCCAGACCGCGCCGCCGCCATCTGTGCGATTTTCCAGTTGCGCAACAGTCGCGATTTACCCGGCAGATCCCACACCGAATACACCACGAAGTTGTGCCGCTGATCGAAATTCGAATTACCCCGGTCGCCGCTCGCGTCCAGTTCCCGCGAAAAAGCGGGGATCCCGGCATTCCTCGCCGGCCCTGCCGCCCGGGTGAAACTCAAATCGAAGAAATCGCCCGAGAGCGGTTCGCTCTGTAGATCGGTGGCATGGCTCAAAGTGTAGGCCACGTGCAGCAATCCAAACGAAGGCCGGAAGCGCGCCACCGCCGTCAGCGCCCGGTAATCGGACAGCCCCTGATTGCTCAAATAAGAGATCATGCGAGGCGCAGTCGTCAGCCGTGTCTGCCGGTTGACGATGTCGGTGGTCGCCAGTTTCCTTCCCAACGACCCTGCCGTATTGACCTCAAACGCCCAACTGCTGCCGGCGCGCTGCTCGACGCCGAAAAAATAACTCTGCGAATATCCCGTGCGAAAGTCCGGCTGAATCAGCACCGGGGCGGGGAAGCCGGCGGCGAAGCGCGAGCCCTGCAACCGCATCAGCGCGGTCTGAAGCGGTTCAAGATAATTGCGGCTCCCCGATGGCAACGAGAACAATCCAAGCTGTATGCTGTTGGCCCGGATATTCTGCCATGCGTTGTCGAAAAGCCGGTCGTAGAAAATGCCGTAAGAGCCGCGCACCACCGCACCGAAGCCAGGAGACCAGGAGATGCCGAACCGGCCCGCCCAATCGTTACGGTCCGCCGCGTGGATGGTCTGATTGCCAGACGCCGGCGGAGCGGTGAAACTCGCGGTGGCCAGCCGCGTCGCGAAATCCGCGCCCGCACCCAGGCTCAACGTTAGATCCTTCGTATCGCCATCGTTGACCGGCGCGCCATAGCTGTCATACCGCACACCCGCGTTCACAGCAATGCTCGGCGTTAAGCGCCAAGTGTCTTGCAAGAACCCCGCGAACTGCCGCCGCTGAAAATGGCGATTCGCGTCGGGAATACGCAACGAAGCCGGCGCGCCCGCACGATTGAAGGGAGCAGCCAAAGTCTGCGGTTCGTCCAGCGCCCAATCGATCACGGTATCGAACAGATAAAGCCCGTCGCGCCCGGTGCTTTGCAACACGCTCATGGAGCGAAGCAACCCAGACCCGCCGAATTTAAAAATATGCGCGCCGCGAATCCACGTCATCGTGTTACGCAACTCCCACGACGAAGACCGGTTCCGGTAATCGTAAAAAGCCGGGCTCCCCGGCAGCGCCACTCCGTCGCTGGAAGAAAGCGACGGCACTTCCGGATGCGCGCGCGCCCATTCGATCGCGTTCCGCGCATAAGCGACGCGTGACTCACTGCTCAAATTCGGCCGCAGCAGATTGCTGGAGCCGCCCATCAGACTGACATCCCGTTGCCGCAACGGGGAAACAAAATCAGGATACGGCGTCCAGATGAAATCCGGCCGGTCGAGCGCTGACACCGACAACCGCGAGATCAAACGATGCGCCCCACCGGCCAGCAACCAATCGCCGCGTTGCAGCATCACCAATCGGTTCACCGAAACCGGAGGCCGCAACTGCACCGGCGTCACCAACGTGCCCGGCTTGCCTGTCACCGGCGAAGGATACTGCTGCAACAGGCGCCGCGTGGGGCCGCTCGCCGCTGTGAATTCGGCCAGTCCCGGTCCCGGCAAAAGAAACTCCCGCGCCTCGCCCTCGCTCCGGCTTCTGAAGATCTCCAGCGCGCCCGATATAAACATCCGATCCCGCCGCACCGGACCGCCCACCTGAAATCCCGGCTGATTCTCACGCGACGGAGCTTTCTGCAGCCCCAACCGATTCTCCTGAAACCCCGCTGCGTTCAACGCCGCACGTTTGCCGTAGTAGTAAGCCGTGCCGTGCCACTTCGCGCCGCCCGCGCGCGTAGCTGCGTTCGCGATGAAACCCGATGTGCCGCCGAACTCCGCCGAAAAATTGCTCGAAGTAAACCGGTATTCCTGCACGGCCTCGGGCGCGATCGCCGTCAGCGGCCCAGTGATCAGATTGTTGTTATGCTCCACGCCATCCAGTAGAAAATTCGCAGACGAGGGACGCTGCCCGTTCGCCGCCAAACCCAGGCCGCGCGCCGTGCCTGAGTCCGCTGTGACGCCCGCCTGTGTCACCAACAGCGAGTAAACATCGCGCCCCGCCAATGGCAAATCGCGTATCTCTCGCGGATGAATGACTTCGGAAACACTCGGCTCCAGCAGACTCTGAGAGGTCCGCAGCGTAGGAAGAAATTGCGTGCGGCTCATGTCGACGTCGGGTCCGAAAAATCGCACTAGTGTGGCCGACCCCGGCACCGTAATCCCCGCCTGTTCGCGTGAGCTAAAAACGTCGGCCAGCGGCCTCAATCGAAAATCTATTTCCAACCGAGCCGCCACCGCGAGTTCCAGCCCCGACACTTCCTGCGGCTGAAATCCATCGGCCGACACACGCACTTGGTAGGTGTCCGGCGAAAGCGCCGCCAGTGCAAAACGCCCGTCCGCGGAGGTAAGCGATCGCCCGCTAGCGCCGATGGCCAAAGCCCGGTACACCACGCTCGCCCCGCCAATCGCGACGCCCGTCGCGGCGTCGGTCACGCGGCCGGCCACCAAGCCATTCGTGCTCTGCGCGGTCGCCAAGAGCGGCGCCGCCGCCAGCAATCCCAAGCGCCGGAAAATCGTCATCCAAAATTAAGGTAACACCCCCATGCAAAAGGCGAATTTTGTTTCAGTTGCGTATCGGCGTTGACCGGCGTTCATCGGCAGCCATCGTTTCCGAAAGTGGGCCGCCAAGGGCGCGACGTTCACGTTGGGAAAGCTTCGGGTGTGGCTCGAGACTCGCCTGAGGCGGACCCCGGGCTTCGCTTCGTACGACCTAGCGCCGGACGGCAAGCGCCTCGCCGCATTCGTCGCCGACGATGCGAACGACGAGAGGCCGCCCACGCACCTGACGTTTCTGCTGAACTTCTTCGACGAACTGCGGCGGAAAGCGCCGGAAGGGAAGTAACTCGCCCGGTGCCTCTATTCCATCGAATGGAGGAGCCTTCGCAGAAGGATCGGCCCCTCTGCGTTCATCGCCAAGGACCTGGACTGTGGCGCGGCCAACCGGCGTCCTGCCGTTAATCCGCGCACCATCCGGGTCGAAGTGATCGGCCCATTCGTCCCGGCGCGGGTGAAAGAGCCGGACGAGTTGACCAGTGAGCGGATCCAGTCCCGCTATGTTCGGGCCTTTGTAGCGATTGCAGTGCGGACAAGCCAGCGCGAGGTTGGGCAGCTCCGTTTGGCCTTGATGCTGCGCGGCGATGACATGGTCGATCTGAAACGGTAGCGGCAAGGCAAACTGCGGGATGCGGCAGTACTCGCAACTTTGTCCGGCTCGTTCCCGAACCTTCCGGTCCAACTCTCGATTCACGACCGCTGTAAGCCCGGCTCCCGATCAAGCAGGCCGCGAGCCTTCGCTTGCAGGACGCCAAGCAAAAATCCGATATGCAGGTAGCTGTCCAACTCCTGCGTCTCGGCGCCGGTCAACGACCCGGCCCGCGCCTTCGCCGACAACTCGTCCACGCGGACCTCGTCGCTGTGTGGAAGGCGCATGGAAAGCAAGTAGCAGGCTACGTCCGGAGTGAGCGGATCATCGTCGGCCCGGATGATGCGTGCGAGAATAGCCGCCTCGGTGTTCGGGGTGCCGGCGGCCTGCGAGTTCATACGCTTTATCATGCCTCATTTACGGCTCCAGGGGAAGATGCTCGGCCCCGGGAAGCAGCCAGCAGCCGTATGATCGGCGAATCGATCCCGGCGCAAGGCGGCCAAGACTGATTTCGGCTAACAAGATTGATTTAGACTAATATGAACTATTCCCATGCCCCTTTCCCCCGGCGAAAAGCTCGGCCCGTACGAGATCCTTGCGCCGATCGGAGCGGGTGGCATGGGCGAGGTGTACAAAGCCCGTGACACTCGGCTCGACCGCACCGTCGCCGTCAAGGTACTACCGGAACATATCGCCGCGCGCGAGGACGCCCGCGCCCGCTTCGAGCGCGAAGCCCGCGCAGTGGCATCGCTGAATCACCCGCACATCTGCATATTGCACGACATCGGACCCGGCTACATGGTGATGGAGCTGATCGAGGGCGAAACTCTCGCGGCGCGCATCGGGAAGGGCGCGCTGCCTCTCGACCAGGCGCTCGAGTTCGCCACGCAGATCGCCGACGCGCTGGACCGCGCGCATCGCGCCGGAGTGACGCATCGCGACGTGAAGCCGCAGAACATTATGCTGACGCGCGACGGCGTCAAGGTGCTGGATTTCGGCCTGGCGAAGTCGGCAGCCGCCAAGCCCGGACCCACGGACGAGACACTGACCAAGGTGCTGACCACGGAAGGCACGGTGATGGGCACGCCGCAGTACATGGCTCCGGAACTGTTCGAGGGCAAGGAAGCCGACGCGCGCGCCGACATCTGGGCCTTCGGCGCGGTGCTGTACGAGATGGTGACGGGGCAGAAGGCGTTTCAAGGCAAGAGCTACTCGAGTCTCGTCGGTGCGATTCTCTCCGCCGACCCGGTGCCGATGGCGGTGCAGCCGTTTACGCCGTCGTGGCTGGAGCGGTTGGTGCGGCGATGTCTGGCCAAGGATCCCGAGGACCGCTATCACTGCATGCGCGACCTCGTGCTCGATCTTCGCACGCCACCCCTCGAAACGGCCGCCGCAAAGGCGAGCCGCTGGCCGTGGGCCGTGGCTACGGTGATGGCCCTCGCCGCCATCCTCGGTTGGGGACTCTGGCTGCTGCGCAAGCCGAACGACGCGCCCCATCCAGTTGTCCGGCTCGAGGTGAGTCCGCCTTCCGGTTCGCGCTTCGCCTCGGTCGTCAACATCGGCGGCTCGGCAATCTCGCCCGACGGCCGAACGCTCGCCTTTGTGGCGAGCCCGGAGAGGGGTGTCTTGCAACTCTTCATCCGTCAGTTAGACTCGCTCGAGGCCCGGGCTTTGCCGGGGACCGAAGACGCCGGGCGGCCCTTCTGGTCGCCCGACAGCAAGTCCGTGGCCTTCGTGGCGGGCGGGAAGCTGAAACGGGTCGAAGCAGCCGGCGGCATCCCTCAGAATCTCTGCGACGCCCGGGCCGCTCGCGGCGGAACCTGGAGCGAGGAAGGGGTGATACTATTCGGCGATCAACTGGCCGGATTGCAGCGGATCCCTGCCTCCGGCGGGACTCCCGCACCAGTGACAAAACTGAACCGGGAAGCGGGGGAGAGCGCTCACTACTATCCGCAATTCCTGCCTGGCGGCAAGAAGTTCCTGTACTTTGCGGGGAATCCCAACCCGGTGAAGCAGGGCACGTTCCTGGGGTCTCTGGATGGCACGCCTCCGATCCTGGTGGAGAAGACGGCCCATCGGTCGGTGTACGACAGCGCCTCCGGGCACCTTCTGTACATCCAAGGGGAAGCGACGCTGATGGCGAAAAAGCTGGCACTCGATTCTCCGGCGCAGGCCGGCGCCCCTGTGATCGTTGCCGAGGGAATGCGGCTCAGTGGCGCCAATCGCTACACCGAGGTATCTGTTTCCCGCAACGGTACTTTGTTTTACGGGAGGGAGAATAGCGTTGAGAAAATCCGGTTCACGTGGCATGACCGCGCGGGTAAGCGCCTCGGAGCGTTCGGGCCGCTTCTGGACGCAGGCACCCTGGCCTTCAGCCTGTCCCCTGACGGCGGCCGCCTGGCCTACAGCGCCAGCGCAGGTGCGGGACGGGTCGATGTCTGGGTGCTGGATCAGACGCGAGGTTCCAATACCCGAATCACTTTCAACGGCGCCTCGAACTCGCGTTGGTCAGCGGACGGCAAGCTGGTTTACTTCCGGAACGCCTCGGGGCTCTATCGCAAGGCCGCAGACGGATCCGGCGAGGAGGAGTTCCTGGCGACGACTGGTGCCAGCGAGCCCCCCAGCAGTGTGTCGCCGGACGGAACGTGGCTATTGTACGGATACGGCGACATTATGGTGTTGCCGCTGACGGGCAAGCGGAAGCAGGAAGCGTATCTGCAGACGAAGAATGTCGAGTCCGGGGCCGTCTTTTCGCCGGATGGACGCTGGGTGGCTTACCACTCGGACGAATCCGGCCGGCATGAGATCTATGTACAGGGCTTCCCAGATCGGCGCGGCAAGTGGATGGTTTCCTCTGAGGGCGGCCGGTTTTGTAAATGGCGGGCTGACGGGAAGGAGTTGTATTGGGCGGGCCCAAATGGCATATTGATGGCAGCCGGGATCGAATTGGCGGCGAACGGCGTGCGGGTGAGTCCACCGCAAGCCTTGTTCCCTCTCCCTGCCGGGCTCGGTTTGTACTTCTTCGAGTCCGCGCCCGACGGCCGGCGATTCCTGGCGTTGGAGCGAGAAGGCGAGCCGCCGGTAGTGCCGATGGTGGTGGTCGAGAACTGGGCGGCGGGGTTGGGGAAGTAAACCGTGGCGCTATCTGTTGGCGACAAACTTGGGCCTTATGAAATCCTCGCGCCCATCGGCGCGGGTGGAATGGGAGAAGTCTACAAGGCGCGTGACACGCGGCTCGACCGCACCGTCGCCATCAAGGTGCTCCCCGATCACATTGCCCAACGCGAAAACCTCCGTGCCCGTTTTGAACGCGAGGCGCGTGCCGTCGCCTCCTTGAATCATCCCCATATCTGCACGCTGCACGACATCGGCCCGGCTACATGGTGATGGAGCTGATCGAGGGCGAGACGCTGGCGGACCGCATCGCCAGAGGCGCGCTGCCGCTAGACCAAGCGGTCAAGTTCGCCACGCAAATCGCCGACGCGCTGGACCGTGCCCATCGCGCCGGAGTCACGCATCGCGATGTGAAACCGCAGAACATCATGCTGACGCGCGATGGCGTGAAGGTGCTCGACTTCGGCCTTGCGAAATCGACGGCGAAGCCGGGACCAACCGAAGAGACGCTGACGGTGGAAGGCTCTGTGATGGGCACGCCGCAATACATGGCGCCGGAGCAATTCGAAGGCAAAGAAGCCGACGCGCGGAGCGATATCTGGGCTTTTGGCGCGGTGTTGTACGAGATGGTGACCGGGCAGAAGGCGTTTCAAGGGAAGACCTACGCGAGTCTCGCCGGTGCGATTCTCGTCACCGATCCTGCCCCAATGTCGGTGAAGCCGTTTACGCCCGCATGGCTGGAACGGTTGGTGCGGCGGTGCTTGAGCAAAGATCCCGAGCGCCGCTATCAGTCGATGCGCGACGTCGTGCTCGAATTGGAAATACCGCCGCCGCCGGAATCGACAATCACCACTCCGTCACGGTCGTGGCTCGGCTGGGTTGCCGGCGTTTCGACCCTCGCATTCATCGCAGCCAACGCCGGCTGGTACAACAACGCCACACGCCCAGCACCCCTAAGACCGCTGATTCGCCTGAACGCGGAGATCGCGCCCGACACGCCACTGGCTCGGGTCGTCCCCCTCGGCACTCCCAGCGGTGGAAACATGTTCGCTCTATCCCCCGACGGCGCAAGGTTGGCGCTCACCCTGCGTGGGGCCGATGGCAAGGTGCGGCTTCACACACGCCTGCTGAGTCAGAGTCAGGTCACGCCGTTCGCCGGGACCGCGCCCATCGCGCCGGAGTCACGCATCGCGATGTGAAGCCGCAGAACATCATGCTGACTCGCGATGGCGTGAAGGTGCTTGACTTCGGACTGGCGAAATCCACGGCGAAGCCGGGACCAACCGAAGAGACGCTGACGGTGGAAGGCTCCGTGATGGGCACGCCGCAATACATGGCGCC
>JAYUSQ010000308.1:0-71545 GCA_043755595.1 Acidobacteriota bacterium
GACGGCAAGTCCAGCGTCACGAAATTGAAGCCCTGTATGCCCTCTTGGAGCAGGGTTGTTTTGCCGGTTTGACGGGGTCCAGTGAGGACAACGACTGGGTATTGGGCCGCTACGCCCATTACTCGGCGTGCATAATCCCTTCTGATCCACATACTTGGAGGACAGCAGATTGGATCGAAGGATGTCTGGGATTTGATCGAAGGATGTCTGGGATTGGATCGAAGGATGTCTGGGCCGGGCGTTATTGGTTATCTTTCCACTCTTCGTACCACGCCATCTGGATCGCTTCAAGTTTGGCTTCGTTCGATTTGGCCGGGTCGTCGTCGAAGTCTTCGAGTTCCACGATCCATTTGTGCAGGTCGGTGAATCGCACCTTGAGCGGATCGATATCCGGGAACTTTTCATACAACGCGATGCCGAGATCTTCGAAATGGGTCCAAGAGAGCGCTTGCGGCATGATTAAATTTTCGTTCCCTTCAGCGCCGTATTCACGGCAGTGTTCATCATGTTTTCGGCTAGCGATTGGGTGGACTGATTCAACTGCTCGATCTTTTCCAGAATCAAGTGATGGACTTCGCCGTGGTAGACCATCAGGAGTTCGTTCTGGGCGCGAGTGATTTCGCCGCGCGCCGTTTCATCAAGTTGGTAGTAAGCGTCGTTCTGCTTGGCCTTGTCGAACGCGGCGAGAATATGGTCGGCTTCGACGCGCGCTTCGCGCACCTGCCGCTCTTTGAAGTCCTCTTCGGCTTTGTCGATCGACTCGACGATCATCCGCTCCACTTGCTCGTCGCTTAGCCCGTACGAAGGCTTCACCTCGAAGGACTGCTCCTTGCCGGTACGCAACTCATGCGCCGACACATTCAGAATGCCGTTGGCGTCGATCAGAAAGCGAACCTCGATCTTGGGGTAACCAGCGGGCATGGGATCGATGCCTTTGAGATCGAAGCGCGCGAGGGATCGGCTATCGCGCACCATTTCGCGCTCGCCCTGCACTACGTGGATCAAGACGTTCGATTGGCCGTCCACGGCGGTCGTAAAAGTTTCCGAGGCCGAGGCCGGGATCGTCGAATTGCGATGGATGATCTTCGACACGAGCCCGCCCATGGTTTCGATGCCGAGCGACAGCGGCGTGACGTCCAGCAGGAGCTTGTCCTCAACCGCGCCCGAGAGAATTCCCGCCTGCACGGCCGCGCCGAGTGCGACCACTTTGTCTGGATCAAGCTCAGTATGCGGGCGCGAGCGAAAGAGCCGCTCGACCGCGGTGCGCACCAGCGGGATGCGAGTTGAGCCGCCCACGAGCACCACTTCATCGATCTGTTCGGGCGTTAGCCCTGCGTCCGACATGCACTGGCGACAGGGTTGTAGAGTGCGGTCGACCGCCTGCACGATCAGTTTGTCGAAGACCTCGCGCGTCAATTCGCGGTCGTAACTCTTGCCATTCCAAGCGAGCCGGATGTGAGTGACCGGTAAGGTCGAAAGTTCGTGCTTGGCGTCGATCACCGCGCGCCGTAGCAACTGGATTGCTTCGTTGCTGGACGAGATATCCCGACCCCATTCGCTCGCGATATCTTCGAGCGCGATGTGGAGCAACAGATTGTCGATATCGTCGCCGCCCAGGTGTGTGTCGCCGCCGGTGGCCAGCACTTCGAAGATGCCGTCGTGGAGCTTGAGAATCGAGATGTCGAACGTGCCGCCGCCGAGATCGTAGACGGCTATGATGCCTTCCTTGCGTTTGTCGAGCCCGTAGGCGAGCGCGGCGGCCGTCGGTTCATTCACCAGGCGCAGCACTTCGAGTCCGGCAATGCGGCCGGCGTCTTTCGTCGCTTGGCGCTGCGCATCGTTGAAGTAGGCGGGCACGGTGATGACGGCTTGCGACACCGGCTTGCCCAGATGCGCTTCGGCATTGCGCTTGAGCTGTTGCAGAATGAGCGCCGAAATTTCGGGAGGCGTGTAAGTCTTGGCGCTATCGCCGAGCTGAAGGTGGATGACGGATTCCGAGCCAGGCGCGATGCGGAATGGGAACAGTTTCAGTTCATCGCCCACATCCGCCGCGCCGCGCCCCATCAATCGCTTGACGGAATAAACCGTTTCACCGGGCGAAGTGAGCAGGGCCGCACGGGCGGGATTGCCCACTAATACGCCGCCGGCCGCCGGCATGGAGACGATAGAGGGGACCAATGGGTCGCCATCTTCGCCTGGAATTATCCCGGGGATGCCGGCTTCGAGGCAAGCCACCAATGAATTGGTCGTGCCGAGATCGATGCCGACGATCAGCGGTCGTTCAGTTGTTTCGCCAAAATCAATTTGAAACGTTCCCATGCCATCCTGTTTTAGGCCGCTTCTAGCGCCTGATTCACGGTCCTTACCAAATTGTGAATATATTTGCGCCGGTTGAGCAGTGCGCGGACCTGGCCCAGGGTTTCCGCCGAATGCGCGGCGTCCCAGCGAATGAATTCGGCGTTGAGTTGACGGTCTATACCAGAGAGATTCTCTGTGAAGGCCGTGCGCGCCGATTCAAGTTGAGGCCGCACTGTCGCGTCGCCGCCCTTCAATTCGTCAAGCGCCATGTTCATCTCGAAAACTTCTTCGAGCAACTCCGGCGGGACTTTTTTCGACGCCGCTTCGTCGGTAGCGAGCCCGTGTTGGCTGAGGACATACTCGGCGCGTTCCACCGGCTGTTTGAGCGTACGAAATGCATCGTTGAGGAGCGCGGTATTCTCCAGCGCCAATTGCCGTTCGGCCGCGCTTCGCGACGCATGTCGATCCGGATGCCATTGCCGGCTCAGCTCATAAAAGCGCTTTTGAAGAAAAACGGCATCGAGCGCCAGTTGGGGCTCGATGCCGAAAAAGGAGAAGAAATCCCGATTCACTTGAATGACTAAGCGGAGAACGATGTCCCACAACCGCAGGCCTTCTTGGCGTGCGGGTTTTCAAATGCAAAGCCGGACTGCATGAGCGATTCCTTGTAGTCGAGGATCATACCGTTCAGGAAGATCATGCTCTTGGGGTCGACAAAGACTTTGACGTCTTCGAACTCGAAGACGTGGTCCTTGTCGCGCGGCTTGACGTCGAACTTGAACTGGTAGCTCAAACCCGAACAGCCGCCGCCGAGCACACCCAGCCGCAACCCGCCTTCGGTGACTCCCTGCTTCGCAAAGGTCGCACGGATTTTATCGAGCGCCTTGGGGGTCACTTCGATCTGGCTTTTCGGATTGCTGACGACTTCGAGCGTGGCCGACACTTGCGTTCTCCTTTATGAAATCTACCAACTAGACCTTGACGGCTTCGAGGCCAGCCGGAACGGCGCTGGCATGACCGGCCTGCTTCTGCTTATAGTCGTTGATCGCCGCTTTGATCGCGTCTTCGGCGAGCACCGAGCAGTGAATCTTCACGGGAGGCAGGCTCAGTTCATTGACGATGTCGGTGTTCTTGATGCCGAGCGCTTCGTCGACCGTTTTGCCGCGCAGCCATTCGGTCGCGAGCGAGCTGGAGGCGATCGCCGAACCGCAACCGAACGTCTTGAACTTAGCCTCTTCGATGATGCCGGTAGCGTCGTTCACGCGTACTTGCAGCTTCATCACGTCGCCGCACTCAGGCGCGCCGACGATGCCGGTGCCGACGTGGGCCGAAGCCTTGTCGAGCGAACCCACATTGCGGGGGTTGTTGTAATGATCGAGGACCTTGTCGGAGTAAGCCATGGTTTTCGTTCTCCTTGCCTAATGCGCGATGCCTAATGCGCGATGCCTAATGGGCGGTCCACTGGACCTTGGTCAAATCGATGCCCTCTTTCACCATCTCGTAGAGCGGCGAAAGCTCGCGCAGTTTTAGCACCACTGTAATGACCTTTTGCGCGACGTAATCCACTTCCGCTTCGGTGTTGAAGCGGCCAATGCCGAAACGAATCGACGAGTGAGCGATGTCGTCGCCCGCGCCGAGCGCCTTCAAAACATAACTGGGTTCGAGCGTGGCGGACGTGCAAGCCGAACCGCTCGATACCGCAACGTCATTGATACCCATCAAGAGCGATTCGCCCTCGACGTAGGCAAAGCTGATGTTCAAGTTGTTCGGCAGCCGATGTTCCATGGTGCCGTTGACGTACAGCTCGTCCAGAGCGCTTTCGAGCTTGGCCTTCAACTTGTCGCGCAAGAACGCCATGCGCTTGGATTCTTCGGGCATCTCCAGCCGAGCGATTTCACACGCCTTGCCGAGGCCCACAATACCGGGGACATTGAGCGTACCCGAACGCATGCCGCGCTCATGGCCGCCGCCATCCATCTGCGCAGTAAGCTGCACGCGCGGTCCCTTGCGGCGAACGTAGAGGGCACCCACACCCTTCGGCCCGTAAATCTTGTGGCCCGAGAGCGAGAGCAGATCGATGTTGTCGGCGATCACGTCCACCGGCACCTTGCCTACAGCTTGCACGGCGTCGGTGTGGAACAGAATATTGCGCTCTTTGCACAGGCGGCCGATCTCGCGAATCGGCTGTAGCACGCCAATTTCGTTGTTGGCGTACATGATGCTGACGAGGATCGTTTTATCGGTCATCGCTTCGCGCAGCATTTCGAGGTCGATCAACCCGTCGGCCTGCAACGGCAGATAGGTGACGCGCGCGCCATGCTTTTCAAGGCGCTTGCAGGTGTCGAGAATCGCCTTGTGCTCGGTCGCGGCGGTGATGATATGGTTGCCGCGCTCGGCGTACATTTCGAAAACGCCCTTGAGCGCGAGGTTATTCGATTCAGTAGCGCCGGAGGTGAAAATGATTTCCTTGGGCGTCGCGCCAATCAACGCGGCGATCTGTTTGCGCGCGGTTTCGACGGCTTCTTCGGCCACCCAGCCAAACGCGTGATTGCGGCTGGCGGCGTTACCGAACTGCTCTTTGAAGAACGGCATCATCACTTCGAGCACTCGCGGATCGAGCGGCGTCGTGGCGTGATTGTCCATGTAGATGGGCATTTCGGTGGTCGTGGACATCGTTGACTTTCCTTTTCCTAATCGTTATCGCGGGACTGGCACTTGCGGCACGGCGTTGCCCAGGATCGGCCAGAGTGCGCGGGCGTCGGCCCGTTCATGCACATGGCTCAGATCGGTGGCCAGGTCCAAGATTGAGATGTTTGCCAACAGCGCAAGGATTCCTTCATGAACCTTGCGGAGCGGCTCTTTTACGGTGCAGGTGCTCTGCTGATCGCAGTCGGCCCCGTCGTGAAAGCAGGAGGCGAGGAACACCGGGCCATCAATGGCGCGGATTACTTCGAGGGTCGAAATTGCGTGCGCCGGCCGTGACAGACGGTAGCCGCCCGAAGCGCCTTGTTCGGATCGCAGGAAGCCTTCTTTGGTCAGCTTCTGCATTACCTTGGCGAGGAGCGGGGACGGGATGTGATATGCGTCGGCAATTTCCTTCGCGGTGGCGGTTTGTTTATGAGGATCGACAGCCAAGTGCCGTAGGGCGATGAGCCCGTAGTCGGATTTCTTGGTGAGCTTGAGCATGGCAGTTTTGATCCAGGACACTTTTGGTCCTGATTAAACTGTACCAAAACGGTCGGGATAGTGCAAGTGGGGGCTGGGCAGAAATCCAGGGCTCGTGACGAGGGTATTGACTAAGTGCGTAAAATACGCTATTTTTTATACAGGGAGTACTGGATGAGCTTCGTCTTTCAGGTGCGTGAGGTCAACGCGGACAGCATTGTTATTCTGGAAATGCTCGGTGCCCTGTGGTCGGCCTTGCGCCCAGCCTGGATGGGTTGGAGTTGCTCAACGATTGTGATTGTCTGTCACTAGCTGGGGATGACGATTTCTCTCACAGCTTTATTGTCAGAGTCTACGACCATCAGTCTTAGTTTCTGTCGCTTAGCGTCCTCTGCAACTCTCATCAGTCCAATTCCATATCGAACCAACTCTGTCATCGATTTCTGACTTTGGTCGGCAAGTGCCTGCAACTCGCCAAAGGCTGATTCCGAGAGGATGAAACTTAGGCGCTTGACAGAGGGTTTCGTGTTTGTTTCAGGATTCATGAAAGCCTCCTAGCAACACTGTATCATCCAGAGTTTTTTCTTACAACAAAATTGTTGGTTTTATATGTAAATTTATTTAAGCCTGCATAATTTTTTCCATCTATTATACCACTGTTTCACAAGGTAAGCAATTATTTTTTTTCCACAAATTTGCTTTCAAAGTAACCCTTTGACAGGCCAAGGGTTAAACATCGGCAGCATTTGTCGAATCGGCGTCGCGCCGGAATTCCCAAGAGGCGAGGGTGATTCGATCCCGTTTCGCAACACCAGGACTTGAAATGTCCCTTCGTCGAGGAGCTCTGAATCCATACCGCCTCGATTGTCGCAGTCCGAAGACACTGAACGGACCTGATGGTCTCGCCCGGTGCATGTTTTGCCGCCGCAGCCGTCGCCCTCGATTCGGTGGATTCGGCGATGGCCCTGGATTGTATCGACGCTTTTGAGTTTGAGCAGTTTATGAAGAGCCAAAGCGACAAAGTGATTCAACGCATAACCTCGTCCAAAGTGATCGCAAGAATGGAACATTACCAAGTTGATTTCGCCGGGGACCCGGAGCTTGAACCGTTCCGAGAGACTCCCCCAGAAGTCCTTCGGCAGTTTTTCAATCTCATTCTCATACGCCCGATGAAGATCTCGCAGGAGGTCGCAGTCCCAGAGTTTTGTGCTCCAGACATCCGACCGTTGCCAATGGTCCTCGGCCCAAGTGATCGCTCTCTCCAACTCCAAACGATCAGATTTTGGTATCTCGAAGTTTTCGTACACTTCCAGTGCGGACTTCTTTCCGGTCACCAAGCGGATGTAGTCCTGCAACGCGCCATCGCCTCCCCCGGAAATTAGCACTCTCGGCTTGGAAGCTAAGCCCAGGCCCTCGTGGTCAAACGAATCTTCATCCCAAAATGCCGGGCCGCCGTGCCCGTCCATCGTGCATTTCTCGTCGCCTAAGCCCATCGCGAGCAAGACGAGGGAGAAGTACGGGAACTCAGAATCTTGTACCGGGTTAGGTTGGATCTGGGCCTGGATCCGGACGCCTCGGGTCGTCTGATGCAAAAGTCCGCCCTCGAATACCGTACTGGTGAGGATCCTCAGTTTTCCTGCGTCGGGCTTGATTTCCCAACCTCGAAGCGCCGAACGCCACTGTCGCGCGAGGCCTTCGCCGAAGTCGGCTTTCCAGGCCAGTTCGATCGATCTTTTGTGGGCCAGCGAGGGGGAGGGATAAACATGCTCAGCAGCGTGAGGCGCCGGCCAATCGTATTGAGTGGGACTGACCCAACGAGTTGAACACTGCGACTGCCGATAGAACAGTCCGGGATTCGACTCGACGAGATAGACGTTAATCCCGTGACGAAGGGCGCGTGCGGCTCCGGCTCCACCGGCGGCGCCTCCGCCGACGATCAGGATTGGCGCTTCCTTCGAAATCAGCCTGTGTTCGCGGGCGCGGTCGACCGCTACGGCGGCGCGGAACATCTGGTCACGAATGCTCAGCGGGCTGAGCCGGGGCCCGATTTCGAGCATGCGAACACCGATCTCGTGGGCTCGCAAGAACGGGTCGGCAAGTGCGGCCTCCCATTCTCGATCCGGCACGAGCAATCCGGTGGTCATCTATGGCTGGCATCCTTGACGGGCAGTGAGTCGATGTTGAGTTTGATCGCTTCGCGCGATCCTTCCGGTATCGGCTTTATGTTTGAATCCTCTTCGAGCGCCCCGAAGGTGTTGAGTTCTTGAATCTCGTAGAATTCGTTTTGGAGTGTGAGGCGCGTCTGTTCCTCCTCACCCGGCTCCGCGCTCGCCCAAATGGCCCCAGACGCCAGCACCGCATTTCTCGCTTTAGTCGCCTCGGCATCCCGAGCCTTCGCGGGCGGGCCGATGACGATCACATAATTCCGGCTATGCCGCTTCACAAGATCCGTCATTAACTTGGTCCAGTCGGGCACGTTTCCATTTGCCGTCAGGTAGTTAATAGCGAGGTGCTCTAGCGGTTCGTAGCTCGCCGACCACCATTCGAGGTTGACGCGATCGCTTTGTCGCATCTGCTCAAGTACCGCGCGAGTTTCCGCAGGTCCGACGATAGTCGGCGCAGTGTGCGCGTCGTGCTCCTTGGTTGGGAACGGAAAGACTCCAAGGCGTGTTTCGGTCATGGCTACCTCTATTAGACCAACCCAACCCTAACTTTGCTCACCTCCGCGAAAACCTTGGCGACAAACCGAATCCGTGTTCGGCATGGAGCGTCAGGAACTCCATGAATTCTCCGCTGCGCCGCACGACGGCCCGAATCTTTTGCGAGACCCGAATGGAATAGAGGCGCTCACCACCGGCGCCGTTCCGGCTTTGGATCAATCCCCAGCGCAGTCCCTTGTCGCGATAAATGCTTCCCACTCCCGGCCTGCCAGCTTCCCGCAACAGTTCAACACCGCCAGCCGGTCATCCTTTTCAAGGGGAACCATTCGCACCTGGAAGACCGGATTGTTGAGATCGAGCCGGATGGCAATCAGGCGGGCTCCTACCGGTCGAACTTCCGGGCCATCGCATTCAAGTCGGTCTCCGCCCTTGGATGCGAGGCCGACCACGCCAAGGCGCGATCCAGGTTGGCGCGCGCTTCGGGAGTATGCAGCCAGAGTTCGTCGTCGGGAAACCTGAGGTGTCTGGACATCGCTTGGCATGGTTTTGTGCTGACACGGCAAGAGCGCTCAAAAATAAGTGCAAGCGCTGGCCCCACGGGTCGATAAGCCTTAACAGGAATCATATGCTGTCGATGTTTCGGAAATCCGCCCCAGCCGATTCGGCTCAACCTAATTCGGGCGCGCTCAAGACGCCTGCCGCCGCGATGCCGGTTGACCCCGCGTATAGGAAGGTGTTTGAGCGCCACGCCGCCTGGCTGATGAAGGCGCAAGGTGGGGCGCGCGCCGATTTCTCAAAAGCTTCGCTCGCCGGGATTCATTGGCAGGGCGTCAATCTGGCACAAGCTAATTTTCGGTCCAGTTCTTTGATCGAAGCCGATCTTTCCGACGCCATTCTCACGGCGGCCGATCTTGGTTACGCCAACATGCCGGGCATCGTCCTGAGTCGCGCCGATCTGACGGGAGTGGATCTGGAGCATGCCCGGCTGGAGCGCGCCTGGCTTGAATCCGCCAATCTCAGCGAGATCAAGGCCGCGGAAGCCAGTTTCGCTGGCGCCTGTCTGGAAGGCGCCCGGATGCCGGAAGCGGCGCTGCAAAGCTGCAAAATGACGGAATTGCGCGCAGCCAAGGTGTCGCTGCAGCATGCTCGTCTGTTTGCCTGCGATTTGTCGCGGGCCAATTTGGCGGAGGCCGTTTTCTACAAGGCTCGTATCCAGATGTGTAAATTCGTCGGCGCGGTCCTGACTGAGGCGAACCTCAGCCAAGCCGTGATCGTCGACTGCTCTTTTACCGAGGCGGACCTGACAGGCGCGCGGCTGCAAGCCGCCGATCTTAGCCGCTCGCAATTCGGGCGCGCCTTCCTCGACAACTGCGATTTGCGTGAAGCCAAACTGAACGCCTGCGATCTGACACGCGTATCGTTGCGCGGGGCGCGGCTGGGCGGAGTGCAATGGAACGGCGCCGATTTGCGGGGAGCTAACTTAAAAGGAGCGCGCGAGATGACGCCGGATCAATTCAGCCAGATCCGCACCGACGCGACCACGACGTTACCGAATGGGACGCCCGGCCCCTATCTGCGAACTTCCGGGGCCGAGAAGCCGCGCTGACTAAGATTAACTAAGAATAACGTAGGGGTGTAAACCGCATTAAACCGCATGCTTGCGCATGGCATCTCGGAACCGAGGAGCGAATCGGCCAGCGGCTCACCCCCCGCCGGTTGCGCCGGTCCGCAACAGCTTGAGCGAAGGATTGGCAAGCCACATCCGGATCCGCGCCCAGCGCGTCTGGCAAATCGACAACCCGAGCATCAACAGAATCACGCCGACTGCCACCGCCGCCGCCTGCCCGATGCTGAGCGCTTCCTTCCAGAACCACAGCCAACGCCCGTAGACCAACTCAATGTGAACCCAGTAGATCAAGAGTGAAGTCTGCCCCATCTGCCGCAGCCAATTCCATCGATCGCGAATCACAAAGCGGTTCCACACGAACGCGCCTGACGTCGCCACCAGGATCACGCCAAGTTTAATAAAGATCAACGACGGGCTGTCGAGCCAAAACTCCGACTTCGCATAGATCGAATACGGAATCCCTCCAAAGAACTGGCCGCCGAGAATCATCGCAAATCCCAGCAGCGCAATCCAGTGCATCAGCCGTTCGGAATTGTCCTCTTTCACAATGCGCAGCAAGCTGCCGAAGGCGAGCCCAAAAGCAAGAAAACTCGCCCAGGGGAAAAAGCTAAAGAAGTTGACATCCGGCGCAAGATACAACTTGACCAGGCCCGGCGCGCCATTCCAATCGACTGCCGAAACAAGTGGCGACAACGCGGCAACCGCAATGCCGAGCACGGCCGCCAAACGCACACGGTCGGCCGTCGTGAAAACGCTGACCATCGAGAAGAGCGCAATACTCAAGCCCATGCAATTGAGGATGTCCACCTTGACCAGATCCGTCCACGGGCTGTTTGGGTAACCGGAAATCCAAAGCTGCAAGCGGAACAGATACGCCAGCGCCATCAAATAGCCGGCGCGGCGCAATGCCACCGTCCACCGCGCCGTCAAACTGAGCGCTTTGCGTTCGCACGAATCCATCAGGAAGGCGAGCGTGACTCCAGTGAGGAAGAGAAAGATGGCAGGCGGCATCCCGCCGACAAACTGCGAAAGGATATAGACGGAGCCTTGCCGCCACTCCTTGCCTGCGTAGGAATGAAAGACATGGCCCTGAAGCATGACGACCGCCGCTAAGCCGCGCATCCAATCGAGGAAGGCCAAACGGCTGGTGGACGTTTTCGGTCGCGGCGTGGTGGTGCGCCCCACGCCGGGCGTTGAACTCATCTCTGCGGATACTCCCGCTTCACGCCGGCGGGCAGTTTGAGGGCCATGGCTCCCTGACTCAAATCGCCATTCAGCTTGATGTCCGAGTAAGTGATCGCGGTGTAGTTACCGGAGGGTTCGATCAGCTTTTGAAACACCGGATATCCACCGGGATCGGCAATGCACAGCTCAAACTTCGTGTAGTGCTCTTTGATTTTTGGATCCTTGGGCGCCAGTTCCAGCCGCGTGCATTTCTGCCCGGCTACCGAATCCTCCTTGACGAACTTCACCTGGTAGGCCTTCTGCAAATCCTTGCCAGTGGAGCCGAAGCCAAGCAGAATGAACTGATCCACCAGGGATTTATATTTACCGAGATCCCATTCCTCGACGCGGTTGGCTTTCGGGTAAAAAATTTCGACCTTGCGTTCGCTGACCGCCACCTGTTTGTTGTCCGGCTTGGTAAATTCCAGCGTGACGCGAATATCCTTCGCCTTGACGCGCAACGCTCGCATGGTCGCGGTCTCATTATTGTTGTCGTCGATCACGGCGACGTGAGTCAACCGTTCCATGCGCGCCGTCAAGGATCGGAACTGCGGACCGGCGGTATCCATGCGCCCCAGAATGGCGGATGCACTCTGCGCACCGGCGACACCAGCCGTCACCGCGAAAGACAACAACAAAAGATAGGTATGTTTCATTTCAGCCCGTCGCATCGCCCGTCGAATAGATAGACGCGTCCGCTAGGGCTTGGTATACACCAGATAGCCGCGAACGTCTTTCTCAGCGTCAAAAATAGGTTCCAACCGCACGATCACGCGATTGCGAGCGCCGGCTTGCGAGTGAATCAACTTCTCCACGGTGCCGAGCTGCGTAGCCGCATCCTGTCCAGAGAGTAATTCGGGCTCGATCAGAAAGCGGCTGCCGTCCTTGTCCGTATCGACCAGCGCCACGTTCTTGGGCTTCGGTTGATCGCGAAAGATCTCGCGCGGAGTCAGGAAAATGAAAGCCAGGATCAACCCGACCATCACATCATATTGCCAGGACGCCCTTGGGTAATCCCAAAGGATAAAACGCTTGAGGCTGGTGCCTTCGCTCATGCCCTTCAGTGTAACCCGCGCTAAGCCGGGACGGCGCCCTCGGCTTCGGACTCGGCCTCTGCCAGTTCTCCCAGTTCCGGCTCGGTGGGAAAGTTCACGCCTTCCCACTTGCCCACCACCGCCGACGCCAGCATGTTACCCAGCACGTTCACCGAGGTGCGGGCCATATCCATCAACGCGTCGACGCCGAGTATGAGCGTGACGCCCGACAGCGGCAGGTCGAAGGCGGCCAGGGTCCCGCTCAGGATGACCAGCGAAGCGCGCGGCACCCCGGCCACACCCTTGCTGGTCAGCATGAGCGTCAGCATCATGATGATTTGCTGGCTCCAACTCAAATCGTGCCCCGCCGCCTGCGCCACGAAGATCGAAGCGAGCGAAAGATAGAGGGTCGTACCGTCGAGATTGAAGCTATAGCCGGTGGGTAACACAAAGCCCACAATATGTTTCGGCACGCCGAACCGCTCCATGTTCTGCAACGCCAGCGGCAGCGCCGCTTCGCTGGTGGCGGTCGAGAACGCGATGAGCCAGGGTTGTTTTGCCGCGTTGATGAAGCGCCTGATCGGGATCTTGCAAATCCAGGCGACCGGCAGTAGCACTCCCACCACGAACAAGACCAAGGCGCCATAGAGCGTCAGCACCAGTTTGCCCAGGTCCAGAATGACGCCCGGCCCGTTCTTCGCGACCGTGGCGGCTAAGGCTGCGGCCACCGCAAACGGGGCCAGATACATCACGTAGCCCGTGTACTTGAACATGACTTCGGCGAGCGACTCGGCGAAGTGAACGACCGGCTTCGCTTTCGCGCCCACGGCCGTGCAAGCGGCGCCGAACATGAAGCAGAACACCACGATCTGCAGCACTTCACCGCGCGCCATCGCGTCGAAGATGCTAGTCGGGAACGTATGCTCCAGAATTTGAACCAGCGTCACCGGTTCCTTGGCCAGGTTGGTCGACTCGGCTGGCAGCGACATGCCCGCGCCCGGCTTCACCACGTTCACCACCAGCAGTCCTACGCCCAGGGCCAGCGTCGTGACGATCTCAAAATAAAGAATCGCCTTGCCTCCGATGCGTCCCATGGTTTTGACGCTGCCCGATCCGGCAATGCCCGCAACCAAGGTGCCGAAAAGCAGCGGAGCCAGGATGCTCTTGATGAGTCGCAGAAAAATGTTGCTCACGACGGTTAGTTGCTTCGAAAATTCCGGCGCGGCAATGCCGAGCGCGATGCCCACCACCATCGCAATAAAAATCCAGGCCGTGATTGAAAGTCGTCTCATCGTTGCCCCCACTTAAGTTTTTCGCGCAAAACATCGAAATACAGCAGACGTGGCGGTCGAATCAGACTGAGAGTGTGAGCGGAGCGCTGCATTACCAGGCGGTCGCCTCGCTGGAGGTGTTCGCCCATCTTACCATCGGCGTTGAGGTAGGCGTGATCATCGGCGGCAAGCGAAGTAATTTGAATCACCGAAGAATCCGGCACGATCACGGGCCGAAAAGTCAGGCTGTGCGGGCAAATCGGTGTGAGGCAAAAAGCCTGCACGGTGGGAAACACGATGGGGCCGCCGGCCGAGAGCGAGTAAGCCGTTGAGCCGGTGGGCGTCGAGATGATCAACCCATCCGCCTTGTAAGTACAAACGAAATGCTGATCGACATGGGTCTCAAGATTAATCATCGGCGCATCCGGCGCCTTACTGACTACGATGTCGTTGAGCGCCAAATAGGAAGCGATCTCTTTGTCGCCTCGCACGAGTTTGCATTCGAGCATCCGGCGATGGCCGATACGATGTTCGCCTCGCAGTGCTCGTTCCAGTTCCGGGTACATCTCTTCGGGCGTGATCGAGGTCAGAAAACCGAGCGTGCCAAGGTTGACCGCGAACAGGGGAATTTGACGGCCGCCGATCGCGCTGGCCGCGCTGAGCAGTGTGCCATCGCCGCCCAGGACAATCACGAATTGGCATTCTTCGGGAACGCGCGCGGCGGGGATGCCATCGGTTCGCGCGGCATACACGGCAGTCTCAATGTCGTAGCGGGCTTCGATACCTCGCGCGGCCAGCCAGTCGAGGAGGCCGGGCACGAGCGCTTCGCCGCGTTGAATACCCGGCCGCGAGATGATGCCTACCGTCTTAATGGGTTCCATAGAGGAGAAATTCCCGGTTTCCTTCGGCTCCCAGTATCGGACTGGGAATGATTTCGGTCTGAAAGCCGAGGCGTTCCACCGCCTCTCGAACCCGGCCGCAAGCGGCGTCATGCAGCGCCGGATCTCTTACAATACCGCCTTTGCCCACCTGACCCCGGCTCACTTCAAATTGGGGTTTGATCAACACCACCATCTCGCCGTCCGCCGCCAGGATGGCCGCCAGCGTCGGCAAAATCTGCGTGACGGAGATGAAGCTCACGTCGCAAACGGCCAGGTCGATCCGATCGGCGACGCCCACTTCTTCGGCATGCCGGAGATTCACGCCCTCGCGGCTCTCAACGCGCGGATCGTTGCGTAACCGCCAATCGAGTTGCCCTCGTCCCGCATCGTAGGCGTACACTTTGGCTGCGCCCCGTTGCAAGAGGCAATCGGTGAAGCCCCCGGTAGACGCTCCGGCGTCGAAACAAATCTTGCCTGTTACGTCGATGCCCCAATGATCGAGCGCGCCCGCCAGTTTGAAGCCGCCGCGGCTCACGTAAAGCCGCCGCACCGCCAGTTCCACTCTCGCGTCGTCCGCTACGGCAGTGCCCGCTTTATCGACGCGCTGCCCATTGACGCTGACCGTGCCCGCCAGGATCAGCGCCTTCGCTCGCTCGCTCGATTCGGCGAGGCCGCGGTCCACCATCAATCGATCCAACCGCGCCTTGGGCATCTTATGAATTAGGACCGGCGCCGAACGACCAGCATGGCCAGCTCACGCAGCCAATGCGCGCGCTCGGCGAAGGGCTCGACGGCTGACAGCGCCAACTCGAGTTGTTCGTCCGCCATCTCGCGCGATTCGGTCAGCCCGTAGACGGCCGGGAAAGTGATCTTGCCCTGCGCGGCGTCCTTGCCCGCTGTCTTGCCGAGCTGTTCGGACGACTGCTCCACGTCCAGAATGTCGTCGACAATCTGAAAAGCCAAGCCAACGTGTTCGCCGTAGATCGAGAGCGCTTCGTATTGAAGATCGGAGGCCCCGGCGTAGATCGCCCCCAACCGAACGCTGGCGCGCAGCAACGCTCCAGTCTTGCCGCGATGGATTGAGTTGAGCCGTTCGCGTGTTGGCGGCTGCCCTTCGCCCTCGATGTCCTCCACCTGCCCGCCGATCATTCCGCCCACGGTGCCCGCCGCCGCCGCGACTTCGCCCAGAATCAGCGCGCGCCGTTCAGCCCGGCACGCGGGAAGTTTGGCCAGCACTTCAAAGGAGAGCGTCAACAAAGCATCGCCCGCCAGAATCGCCATCGCCTCGCCAAATACTTTGTGACAGGTCGGCCGGCCCCGGCGCAGATCGTCGTTATCGAGCGCCGGCAGATCGTCGTGAATCAGCGAGTAGGTGTGGATCATTTCGAGCGCGCAAGCGGCGTCCTCGATGCCGTCCATGCCGCCTTCAACAACCGCTTCGCAAGCCGCCATGGCCAAAGCGGGACGCAGGCGTTTCCCGCCTGCGAATAGGCTATAGCGCATCGCGCGATGAATCGTCGAGGGCGCCCGGTTCTCGGGCGGCGTCCAACGTTCAAGCGCGCAATTGACGCGTTCGGTCTGTGCGGCCAGATATTCGGTAACCGTCACTTCAGCCTCATCGGCGCAATTGGCAGATCAAGGCGGAACACACGTGTGGGGCGGATGGTTCTATTGGGCAGTTTAAATGCCATCGGTCCTTACAGTGTAGTGCGCGCTTGACGTGCTTGACGGTGGGGCAGCGCCCTGGCCGTTGCGCTACCGGCAGCCCTGCACTCCAGGCTCGCGATCGCGAGGATCACGCGCCGGCAGCGTTGCGTCAAGGCGCAACTCGTAGCTGTCCTGGACACGCGGGCCTTCATACCGGATCGATTGTTTCAACATAACCGGATGCGTATTCGCACTCGTCAAGCTGTACCAGTTATTGGTGGACTCGGTGTACACCGGCCCGCATCGCACGAGCTTAACGGCTTGACCCAGCGCATAGATCACGCCCAATAGATGTTCGCCGCGCGGGTGCATGCCGCCTTCCTCGAAATAGATCGTCTTCGCTTGCGCGGGCGAGCCGCTGACCATCAGGTGAAATTCGCGCCCCGAAAGCGTGAGCTCGCCACCGATCATGAACGGGTTGGGATCGTGCTTGAAGGACAGATCGGTTTTCTTAGGAGCTGCGCCGGCAGGCCACTGAATACCGGTGGGCAGCGCCATCACGGTCTTCCAGTCTCGCAACGCCGCGCCTGATGAAGGAGGGATGAGCGCCACGATCGTGTCCGCGAGTTGTTCATGCGGAAGTTTCGTCGACACCGGTTTGCGATCAGCCGGCGCGGCGGAGCATTGCTCTGTGTAGAGGCGCAATTGATTTGGCTGCAGCGGCGGCAGGTCTTTGCCCGGCGTCAGGACGAAGCCTTCGCAGGGTTTGCCGTTGCAATTGGTCTGCACGGCTAGCACGCCGGGGTTCACTCCCGCTCCTCCGGCGAGGCGATACCAATTTGTTCCGCCGGCCGTGGCGTTCAGAGGGCACCGGCCCAACTCCGCCGTGATCGCCGCCTCCTTCAAGGCAGCGAGCACCGCCCCTTCGCCCAACGGCAAGCCGGGATTGCGGAAATAAAGATTCGAAGCGATCGTGCGCGCGCCCGTTACGATCGCGATCAGCTTGCGATCCCCATATACGGCCGCGCCTCCGCGCGTGAAGCATCCGCCGTCGGGCAAGCAATTCTTCAACTCTTGCGGCGGCAGCGGAGCCCAGTTGATTTTTGGCAACTTCTCAATGCCTTGCCAATCGGTGACGAAGGTCTTGCCCAGGAAAATCTTGATCGCGCCGGCGAAGTCGTCTGCGGGTTTACCGGCGCCGTGCAACATCGAACCGAACGCGACCAGCGCAAGAATGGAAAGTTTGAACTGCATCTTTCTACCTCTCTAGCGAAGACTCTAGCAGCATCCAGGAATTCGGATCCAGCAAGACTGCGAACGGGGCTTTCTGGGAGGCGATTTCGAAACGTTGGCGCTTGGCGATCATATCCAGCTTCTCGAGGCGGCCGTCAACCGCAATCTCCAGGGGCAGACGATATGGACTGCCCGCTTGGGTCTGCTCCAACTCGACAATCAGCTTCTTCCCCGCCCCCTCGTAGTGCCAGGCAAACTTCACGGCGGGCGATCCGGCGCGATTTAGCCATTGATCAAAAAACCAGCCCAGGTCTTGCCCCGATTGCTCCTCCATCGCCTGGCGGAACGCAGCGGTGGTGGCGTTACCATCGCGATGCCGGGCATAATAAGTACGAATCCCGGACCAGAATTTTTCGGTGCCGACCAACCCGCGCAACCTATGCAGCACTAGCGCGCCCTTCTGATACACAAGCGCGTTCAAGACCTTGCCGGTATCGGCCAGATTCCGATGCACGATCGGCTGGTCCGGCAGTTTCGCTTCCGCCTTGATCACGGTTTCGCGCGCGCGCTTGAGACCGGCGACAAAGGCGTCGCGCCCATCGTAGTGCTCCGCAAATAGCAGCGTGAAATAAGTAGCGAATCCTTCGCTCAGCCAGACGTCGTCCCAATCGCTTTCGGTCACCGAATCGCCGAACCATTGGTGTGCAATCTCATGCGCGATGAGCGGCGCCACGGCGCGCTTGCCTCCGACGGAGTCTTCGCCATATAAAATCGCACTGGCGAGTTCAGTGCCGCCCGTGAATCCGGGCGCTTGAATGTTCGCCAATTTCTCGTATGGGTAGGGGCCAATGCGATCGCTGAAGAATTCGATGGCGCGCCGCGACGGCTCCTCAAAACTTTTCGGACCGAGTTCGGCATCCTGCCGGTAGACCCAGGTCTCAAGCGGCACGCCTCGCACGCGCCCAGCGTAGTGCGTGGAAAACTCCGCTACGCCGATGGTGTTCAGCCAGGAAGCGATCGGCACCGATTGTTTCCAGTGCGTGAGGCGGTTGCCGTCGCCGAGTTCGCGCTCCTCTTGCAACAAACCGTTGGCCACTACGCGATACTTGACCGGCGCGGTGACGATGAACTCACTCGTCGCTTTGTCGTAAGGGTGATCGACCGCCGGCAGCCAGTGCCGGGTCAGATGCGGCCAACTTTCGCCGAAGAAAGTCCGGTCCTTGTATTTGTTTGTTCCGATGCGAAGACCGGTGGCCGGCACGCCACGATACTTGACTGTGAAGTTGCGCCGCGCACCGGCCTCAACGGGCGACACCTGAATCGTCAGCCGCCCAGCTTCGTGACGAAACGGCGCGTCGACAGAATCCACCGTCATACCCTTGCCCTTTTCGGGCGACGCCAGATCAAGGCCAAACTCGCCCACACCCGCTGCGCGAAACCGCACGGTCACGGTCGCCTCGCCGCGAATCTCATCGCTCGCATCGCTCAAGGTGAGACGAAAAATGTAATGTTCGACGTCGATGCCCGGCTGCCGTGGATACGTGTCGGCGAGAGCCAGAGCCGAAGCGCAAAGCAACCAACCCAGTCTCTTCATAACGTCCAGACCGCTTGGCCGCGTGTGCTGAGCGCGAGCTTGGAGGCGCCAATGACAAGTTCCAGGTCCGACGGCACTGATCGCTGTAACGAAAAAGTGGCCGAGCGGATTCCCCGCTGCCCCGGCTTCGAAGTGACGCTAATCCGAATTTCCGGACCGGTGGCCGTACCCCCGGTCAATTGGTAATCGAGCGCCTCCAGCACCTTCTTGAACCGCGCCGCCTCGTCAGTTGGAAGATTGATTTCGATCGCCGAAACATCTTTCAGCAGGAAATCATTGCGATGGTGCGACTCGCCGATTTTCGCCACGTACCGGTCGAGCACTGCGCGGCGCCGCAACGCATTCGCATTCTCAGGCGGGAGCGTGGGATGCCACTGCTTGAGAAACTCGCCATGATACTCCATCACCCAGGTGCGGAAAAACTCTTCGCGCTTCGCCCCTGCCCGTTCGCCGCTGTGGAACCACGGCGCCGCCACGCCATCCACCTGCCGTGCGATGAGCGTTTGCTCCGCGAACACCGGCGCTAAAAGCTTCGCACCGCCGGCGGACTCCACGCCAAACGCGATGCCGCTGGCGCCTTTCACTTTGCCGGGCTCCGAGCCTGCCTCGAAAAATTCAAAGTAAGTACTGCGCCCGTAAAAGTAGATGCCAGTGTAGGTCGTGTCGTTCCGTTTGGTCGTGCGTTCTTCGAATGGCGCGAACGCAGTCCGCAACCAATCCTGAGACTTCACGGCTTGAAACGTGGCTTTGTCGAGTGTGAGGAAGAAATGGTTGAGGAAGACCGGCGTGGTCGCCATAAAGCGCTTCCTTCGCTAGGACGCGGCGTCCAGTGCGCCGATCAGTTCCTTGGCGCGATCGAACAACATCCCGGTATCGCTGGAGCAACCGAGGAAACGCATGCCGCGTTCGCGCCAGAACTTCGCCTGCGGTAAAGTCCGCGTCTGCGTGCCAGGCGCAATGCCGCGCCTGACGCAGGTGTCGCGAATCGCTTCCATCGCCTCGATCACCTTCGGATGTTGGAACTCACCGGGGACGCCCAGCGAAATCGACAAATCGGCGGGTCCGATCATCACGGCGTCGATGCCCGGCACCGACAGCAATTCCTCGCGCATCTCCAGCGCGCGCTTGGTTTCAATCTGAAGAACGACGAGCGTATTCGCATTTACGTGTTCGATCATCTGAGGCACCGTCAGTTGCTCATGATCGAAATGAAAAGCGCCCAGACCGAAACCGCGTTCGCCTACGGGAGGAAACTTCGTCCAACTCACGGCGCGTTCCAGTAACGCAACATCTTCCACGCGCGGGAAAATAATACCCTGCGCGCCCACATCGAGGTAGCGCGCAATCAGCGAATACTGCAAGTCCGCGACGCGCACGATCGGCGTAAAGTTCACCATCGGCGCGATGCGGCAGAGATCCTGAATCGTCTCCAGGTCAAAGCCGCCATGCTCGGCGTCGATGAACGCCCAGTGAAAGCCCGCCTGCGCGAGAATCTTCAGAACATCCTGCGAGCGGAACTGGCCGAAGTTGGTTCCGTATTGGGTTTGACCGGCGAGGAGAGCTTGTTTAACGTGGTTGGGGCGAGGCATGGCGTTGGAGTCAGACCGTGAGTATCACGTGGTCCGGACATTCCAACTTAACATTTTCGTAGACCTGATCGATCAGCCCCATCCCGTGCTGCGCCAGGAACGGCAGGATCGTGTAAAAGCGTTCCTGCAAATGTTTCTCGTAGTAGAACTGCGAATGCAAGTACGTGGCGTCGGCCTTGGCCCGCCCGTCGCGGCGGAACGTTTCGCGCGCGGTCTTGCTTTCGATCTTTTTGAGTTGATACAGGATTTTGTCGCGGCTCTTGGCGGTGGCCGCGCCCAGCGTCGGATCGAAGCCGTTCAGTTGCGCGATCATCGCGTCGATCTGCGCCGCCACCGCTGCGTTCGTCTTGAGCATTTGTTCTCGCAACGCGGGCGGAACCAAACGTCCGGCCATCTTTTCGTGGAGTGGTTCCACCCGGTCGAACGTATCGGGCAACGTCAGTTTGTAACGCTCCATGACTTTAGCCGCACGTTGTTCCACGAGCGTGAAGCCAGCGCGCGGAGCCACTACGGGCATAGGTCTATCGAGACTTCGATAGATCACTTCGGTCTGCGCCAGATAGGCTAGTTCAGCGGGACCGCCGATTAGCGCCGCGGTCGGCAACAAGTAGTCCTGCACCACCGGACGCAACAAAGCATTCGGAGAAATCGAGGTGGCGCGCTCGGCCATTTCTTCGGTTGAGTAGCGCTTGCCATTGGCGGCGTAGGTTTCGCCCTCGCGCCGCAACGCGATGCGTTCGCCATTTTCCAGCAGGAAAAACAGCGACGTCTTCGCTTCAAAATGAACCTGCGCATGATACCCGGCGGCGGCGAGTTCAGCGTTCCGTTCCAATAGCCGATCGGAAAGCAGCGGCGCAGCTTCCACCGCCTGACGAATCAGCGGCGCCGCAATCTCGCGAATGGCCGCGTCTTGCGGACAGAGGTAGAGCAAGCCATGATGAGGCAACAGCCGGCGAAGCAGCTTGCCAAACGCCGAGCCCAGCGTCGCGCCGTTCCGATAGCTCTGCTGCAACAGATCTACCACTTCGGCCCCGTGTGGAAACGCGGTCAGCACCTGGCGCAGCAACTCAACCGGATACTCGTCGATCACCAGACCACCGACCGGACGCGTGCCCGTGCCGGGCGTGCCGACTTCGAAGCGAACCGGCTGATGTTCAATGTTGAACGCCCAGGCATGATTCACTTCGGCGAAGTCGTGATCCTCGGTCGCCAGCCAGAAAATCGGCACCGCCGGGATCCCTTGCGCAGACAAAACCTCGGCGTAACGCACCGCCGTCAGAGCCTTATAGATCGTGTAGGCGGGGCCACCGAAAAGTCCAACCTGCTGGCCCGTTACGATCGCGACCGACCCTGGCTGCGACAATCGATCAAGCGACTCGCTCAGCCCGTTCTGTTCGCGCAAAGCACTCACCAAAGCCTGACGGCGCGAGTCCGGATACGCGGACGCTGCCAATTTTGCCGCCTGAGCCAGCGCGTCAGGAGCCCAGGGATCGTGCCGGTAGAATCGCGCTAATCGATCGAAATGATGAGTGAAATCGGCAAAGAGCTTGCTCGTGTTCGGAATTTCAGTGTGCCGTAGACAAACCGCTGCCATGCAACTATCCAAGGTAACAGATACATCGAGGCGTCTATCGGATTCTAGAAATTGTCTGTTACCGTGAAATGAATGGATGACGTCACTTTTCAGAAACATGCCGGCGACAGCATGGAAGACCTCTTCCAAGCCTTGAATCGCGCCGCCGAGAAACATGAATTCGAGGCGGACATGAACGCCGGCGCGCTCACCGTGGAGTTTGAGGAACCGAAAGCGAAATTCGTGGTCAGCCCGAATTCTCCGGTGCGGCAAATCTGGGTCTCGGCGAACGTGAAAAGTTACAAACTGGATTGGGTGGATGCGGCAAGTGCGTTCGTGCTCCCATCCACCGGCCAGACGCTCAAGCAAATGATGGCCGAAGCGATCAGGCTGCATCTGGGCGAAGAAATCGAGTTGTAATCTCAAGTGCCTGGAGTTTACGTCTCTTATCCATTTTGCGCCCAGAAGTGTACCTATTGCAACTTCGCCTCTGGCGTTTCTCCGGCGCTTGAACGCGAGTATGTGGATGCGCTCGCCGCGGAGATATCGGCGCATAACTGGCCGTGGCAGCCCGATACGGTGTACTTAGGAGGCGGCACGCCCAGCCGGTTAGAGGCTGAGCCGCTGGCCCGGATCCTTGACGCGATTCCTGGCGCTCCTTGGATCGAAGCGACCATGGAGGCGGCTCCTGGCGGCATCACCAGCGCAGTGGCGGCGATGTGGCGGCGCGCTGGCATTACGCGGGTGAGCCTGGGTGTGCAGTCCTTTATCGAGCGCGAGCTTCGCCAAACCGGACGGCGCCACACGGCGGAAATCGTCGAGAGTGAAGTTGCGGCGCTGCGGGCGTCCGGACTTGGTGAAATCAATATCGATCTCATCGCCGGACTGCCACACCAGACCATCGAGAGCTGGCGCGAATCGCTCGATTGGATTCGCCGCCTGGGCCCGCCGCATGTTTCGGTGTACCTGCTCGAAGTGGACGAAGATTCCCGGTTAGGTTTGGAGATTATTGGACAAGGCGGGCGGCTGGGCGCGCGGGAAGTGCCGGCGGAAGAACTGATGGCTCAGATGTACGAAGAGGCGATTGAAGCGCTGGCTGGCATGGGAATCACGCGCTACGAGATTTCAAACTTCGCGCGCCCGGGCCATGAGTCACGGCATAACTTGAAGTACTGGCGTTTGGAGCCATATGCCGGGTTTGGCTCCGATTCTCACGGCTTCGACGGATTGATCCGCACGCAGAATGTCGAGCAGCCGGCGGACTATCTGGCGCGCTGGCGGAGCGGCGAATCGCCGGTGGGTGAACGGACCGCAGCACGAGAGGACGAGCGATTCTTCGTGGGATTGCGGCTTGACGCGGGCATCGTTCTCTCCGAAGCCGACTGGGTCCGCCACGCGGCGCCCATTCGTCGATTCGTCGAAGCAGGCGCATTAGAGCGCGCCGGAGACTCGCTGCGATTGACGCGACGCGGCGTGCTCGTATCCAATGAAGTGTTGCAGGAGTTTGTCACGACATGACGATCGATTTGCGCAGCGACACCGTTACTAAGCCCACGGAAGCAATGCGGCGCGCGATGGGCGAAGCCGAAGTGGGTGACGACGTTTATGGCGAAGACCCTACGCTGAATCGCCTGGAGGCTCGCGCGGCGGAGGTCTTCGGGAAACAAGCGGGCCTGTTTGTCCCGACTGGCACGATGGGCAACACGATCGCACTGAAGGTCCACACCCGTCACGGCGAGGAAATCATCTGCGAGGCCAAGTCGCACGTGATGAATTACGAGTTGGCGATGGCGGGCTGGTTTGCCGGCTGCTTGTGCCGCACCATCGCGGCCGACGATGGCATTTTGACTTGGGACCGCATCAAACGGGAAGTGCGAAAGCTTAGCCCGCACTGGTCACCCACCGGATTGATTGCGATCGAGAACACGCATAACATGGCGGGCGGCACCGTTACGCCTCTCGCGGTGTTGCATGAGATCTGCGAGGGCGCGCATGAGATGGGGCTACCCGTGCATCTGGATGGCGCGCGTGTATTCAACGCGGCGGCCGCACTCGGCGTTTCCGTTGGTGAATTGACGGCCAAGTGCGATACCGTGATGTTCTGTTTGTCGAAAGGCCTGGGTGCGCCGGCCGGCTCAATGCTGGTGGGATCTGCCGATACGATCGCTCACGCTCGCCTCTATCGCAAGCGCCTGGGCGGCGGTATGCGTCAGGCTGGCGTCCTGGCCGCGCCAGGTTTGATCGCCCTGGAAACCATGCCGGCGCGATTGGCGGAAGATCATGCGAACGCCAAGCTGCTTGTCGAAGGACTGGCACGGGTAGAGGGTCTGGCGACCGATCCGGCCCGCACGCAAACTAACATCGTGATCTTCGATGTCTCCGGAAGCGGGTGGCCGGCTGCGGAGTTTAGCTGCGCCCTACAAGATCGTGGCGTCCTGGCGAACGCCGTGAGTGAAACAGCGGTGCGATTTGTCACGCACTACGACGTTTCGCGCGAACAGTGCGAAGCGGCTTTGGCGGCTGTCTCGGAAGTGGCGTTACTGGCCAGAGGGCGGCTTAGCCGGCAGCGCTAGCAGGTACGTCGTCACGCTGTCCAAATCGGCCGGCGAAAACCGGTACGGTGGCATCGTCGACCCCGGCGACATCTTTTGCGGCTCGGCGAAGTGTTGCTCTACCCACTCGCGCTTGCGGCGTTCCGCCAGCCCATTGAGCGGCGGTCCCAACTGTTTGCCGGAGTTATTCACCTGGTGGCAAATGCCGCATTGGTTCTTCTGATACACCATCGCGCCATTGACCACCGTCTCCGGCGCGGCGTTTAGTTCGTCGACGTCGGACGGCTTGAGCTTGAGCAGAAACGCAGCCAGTGAATTCAGTTGCGAGGTCGGCAAATGCACGGACGGCATACTCGAGCCGGGGATTTTTTCCGCTGGCGATTTGAAATACGAGATCAGCCAACCGGCGTCACGCTTGCCCGAAACCTTGGTCAGATCGGGACCCGTCGCCTTACCTTTGGCTCCCAACGCGTGGCACGAGTAGCAATTCTCCTTGCGAAAATGACCAAAACCGGCGAGTTCCTCGGGCGAAAGCGCTTGCCACGGTTGGATCTCGGCACTTGCCGCCTGCTCGGCTGCCTCCGGCGGTGTGCTGCGGACCGCGGCCACGGTCAGGGCGGCCCACGTCGCGCCAGCCAATAATAGGATCCCCCAAGCGGTGGTGCGTTGCGTGACTTTGCGCAGCTTCCCGCGATCGATAAACGGAGCCATTGCCAAGGCGGCCACGGCGAGCCCCGGCAAGATGTGCGCGCCCACAGTTTCCAGCGGCCCCTCGAAAAATTTCAACGTCTGGAACAGGAACAGGAAATACCATTCCGGACGAGGGACATAGGTCGTGTCCGTTGGATCGGCCAACCGGCCGAGCGGAGCCTGGATCGTCACAGCCAGTGCGAAAAGAACGCAGAACGTGACGAAGATGGCGACCGTATCCTTGAACACCTGTTCGGGGAAAAAACGTTTGCGTGGCGCAGTGTCGTCCGGCGCCGGAGCCACGCCATGACGGCGCACCAGATAAATGTGCAGCGCGATCGTCAACGTCGTGATGAGCGGCAGCAGCATGACGTGCATCGTGTAGAACCGCGCGAACGTCACGACACCGACGCCGTTTTCGCTGCCGAGCAATCGTTGGATATACTCTCCCAACCCCGGCGACTTGGCGGCGATCTGCGTCGTCACCACCGTGCCCCAATAGGCGCGGTTATCCCAAGGCAGCAGATAGCCGGTCAGCCCAAATCCTAACGTCAGCATCAACAGCCCGATGCCGACCATCCACGTCGCCTCACGCGGCTTTTTATACGCGCCCCACACAAAGACCTGCGCCATGTGCAGGACGACAACGATGATCATCAACGTCGCGCCCCAGTGATGCAGCCCGCGGATGAGCCGCCCGCCGGTAACCTCGGTCATGATGTAGCGGACGCTCGAGTACGCATCGCCAGGGGTCGGCGCATAGTTGAACGCCAGCAGCACGCCAGTGAGCACTTGAATCATGAAGGAGAACAGCGCGACGCTGCCGAGCACTTGATGCCAGCCGGCCGACGCCGGAATGTCTTCGTAGAGAAAATGGTGAACGGCCGACTCCAGGCCGGTACGGGATTCAAGAAAGTCGATGACGCGGCGTACCATCGCTTAACTTTCCTTGCTCCGCTCGACCGATCCCAATAGCAATTTTCCATCTTCTATCCGTGTCTGATACCGATCGAGCGGACGTGGCGCTGGGCCCTCCAACGGCTTGCCTTCCAGGTCGAACGTCGACGTATGGCAAGGGCACAAATAATTGCGGCGTTTTTCGTCGTAGTGAAACGCGCAGCCGAGATGCGTACACGAAGGAGCGAATGCGATTACTTTCCCATCGGGCTGCTTCGATACCCAGGCGCTGGTCTTTTCGCTGAGGATCTTCCAGCCATCCTTGCGGTTGCGCCGGAAGACGATCTCCTCGGGGCGATCCGAGGAAAGGCGCGAGAGATCGGTCACTTCGACCCAATCGTCTTTCTTCTTCACCGGTCCGGGGACCAGAAGATAGCCGGCCGCTGGAATACCCAGGGCCGCGCCGATACTGCCCATCAAAGTATAAATAACGCCGAGGTGAAAGCGCCTCCGGGAATTCTGATCTGCTGCGTCTGCCATGTGGTCCTCATTTTATCCGTTATTTGGCTAAACCGGATGTAAAATGGTGAAGCGCAAATTGTTACGCTATGGCGGCACGCTCGATTAGGCGAGCCTGGAGCAACTCGTGCAGCGCCGGTTCGAGCTTGCGTCCATTGGCCGTCACGTAGAAGACATCCAAAGCTTTGTGGGCCTCGGTATCGACCAGGACGACTTCGATACTGCAGCCAGCCTCGGAAATGGCCGACGCCAGATCGTACAACAATCCCGGACGGTCCTGCGCCACGACTTCAACGAGTGTCGCCGATTCGGACGCCTCATTGTCGAACGAGATGCGAGTCGGTATCCGGCTGTTCTTGCTAGGCGGCGACGGGCGCGGACGGTTCCGCAAGAGGGTCTTCACGTCCAACTTGCCCAGCACTACGCGTTCGAGCGATTGGCGCATCCGCTCGAGGTCGGGCGGATTCAGTTCCAGCGTACGTTGCGGGTCGGCAAAAGCAAAGGTGTCGAGAATCGTGCCTTGCTGATTCGCAAACGCCTCGGCCTTCAGGATGTTCATGCCGAAGCTGGCGAGCGCGCCGGCCAGGGAGGCGAACAGAAACAGACGGTCTTTGGCGAGGACCGAAAGATGGTACACGCCGCCGCGCTTCTGGATGTCGAGCGCCATGCCGGCCTCGCGCCGCCGGGCGTCGAGATCCATGTGATACACCACTTCGGCATCGCTATGAATACGAAGATACCGCGTTGGAAAGCCTTTCAGAAAGGCCTCGCGCGCCGCCGAAGCGGGGGCCGACTGGATTCGGTCCGTGTCCAACTCTCGCGTCAGTTCGCGATGGGCCGTCAGATACACGCGCCACAACTGCCCCAGCCGCCAGGGCGACATCGCGGTCGGATGCACGGCGCTGGTATCGGCAAAAGTCAGCAGCGTAAGATTCTTGAGAACCTCAATGGTCCCCACACGATCGGCCAGCCAGCGCGCGGTCGACGGATCGTCCAGATCGCGACCGTTCATTGCGGACGGAAGAACGAGATGTTGCGCAATCAAGGCATGGAGCAAAGGCCGCGACTCTTCGGGCACGCCGATCCGTTCGGCCGCAATCCCGGCCAACCGTGCAGACTCGATCGCATGGGCGTCGTTCTCACCGCCCTTGCCGACGTCGTGAAATATGAGAGCCAAGCGCAAGATGGCGAGATCGTCGATTTCGCTCATCAGATTCGCAAAACTCCGCCGATCGGGCTCCTCGCTGGCGGCCAATTCCTCCAGGCTGCTGAGCGTCACCAGCGTATGTTCGTCCACCGTATAGCGATGGTTGAAGTCGCGTACGACGTAGCATTCGATTTGTCCCCATTCGGGGAAGATGGCCCGCAACACGCCGCTATCGTGCATCGCCCGTATGGCGCCGGCGGAGTTGGGCAAAGTCAGAATCTCGCGCAGGGCGGGCCACAACGGACGCGGCTCGGCAAACCAGGCCTCAATGGCGGGCATTTGGCCGGTGATGCGCCGTTCGGTTTCCGGGTGCAGCGCTACCCCATGACGGCCCACCATGAGAAACAGCCGGAGCAACGTCCCGGGATCTTTCTCCAACTGCTGTGGAGAGCGGAACAGGACGCGGTCGCGCGACACCGTGAATTCCGAACTCGACAGCCGGGAGCGCCAGTCTCGAAAACCGGCCAATAACGAACTGCTTTTGGATTCGAAGGTTTCGACGGCGCGCAACGCGCTTCGTTGAATCGCGCGCGCGTGCCGGAAGTACTCACGCATGACTGCGGCGGCGTCTTCGGCAGGCTCAAACGGCATCTCAGCGAATTCTTCCTGCGCATCGAAGCCCAGCAGATTATTGTCGCGATTCGAGCGATAGTGCAAGAAACAGCGCAGGCGAAACAGAAAGTCGGCGTCCGCGGCCGCACGCGACCTGCCGTCGCCACCGGTGGCTCCAGATAATTGATCGAGCCACGCCATCAGATGCAGGTCGCGCAACCCGCCAGGCCCTTCTTTGATATTCGGTTCGAGATGATAGATCGTGTTGTGAAACTTGCTGTGCCGCTGATGCGTAAGTTTGCACAACTGGCGCGAAATGGTGGCGCGTTGCGACTGGAGAAACTTGGGCAGCTTGCCGGACAGAGTTTGAAACAGATTCGGATCGCCGGCTACAAAGTGCCGGTCCATCAGGCTGACCGTCAGTTCAATATTACCTTCGTGGATTTCGCAGCACTCGGGAATGTCATGCACCGAATGGCTTAGCCGCAGCCCGGCGTCCCAGATGGTCCGCATATAGACGGCCAGCGCGTCTTTCGCACTGCCCGAAGGAGTGCCTTCGGGAATGAGGAAGAGCAGATCGATATCGGAATGAGGAAAAAGTTCGCGCCGTCCGTAGCCGCCGACAGCCACCAACGAAAGGCCGGTGGGAAAGGCGGGCGCGAGCAGGCGTGAGTACTCGGAAGTGAGCACCGAGTCGACCAGATGAGTACGGCGGGTGAGGACGTTGGCTGCGTCCCCCCCTGCCATGAACTCTCGCTGGATTTCAGCCGACTCTTCGCGTACGGCTTGCGGCGATGAACTAGAGAGCAGATTCCCCTCGCTCATCGTTTCGGATCCTGATGGCTTCGGCGACATCATAGACAAATACCTTGCCATCGCCAATCTTGCCAGTGCGGGCGGCGGCCGTGAGTGTCTTAATCACCTCTTCCAAGCGTCCGTCGGAGATCACCAGTTCCACTTTCACTTTCGGCAGGAGATCGACCATGTATTCCTGGCCGCGATAGACCTCTTTGTGTCCTTTCTGCCGGCCGTGACCGCGCACTTCGGTGACGGTCATGCCGTCGATTCCGATTCCCTTGAGGGCTTCTTTGACCTCTTCCAACTTGAAGGGTTGAATAATGGCTTCAATCTTTTTCATGGTGTTAGCTCCTTACAAGGCCTAAGCCTCTAGATTGTAGCCTTCCTCGCCATGCTGGCTCAAATCCAGGCCGTCGCGCTCGTCTTCTTCACTGACTCTGAGGCCAACGATAGCGTCCACGAGGTAGAGGAGGACAATGGTCCCGACGATCCCGATCAGCCAAGCCGCGCCAGTGGCGATGAGTTGGTTCATGATCTGGCCTCCGTTGCCGTCCACCAAGCCGAGCAGCGCCGGTTTGTCGCCGTCTTTCAACGCACTGTTGATGGCATTGGTGGCAAACACGCCGGTCATGATCGCCCCAAGCGTACCGCCAGCACCATGGACACCGAAAGCGTCCAGTGAGTCATCGTATCCAAACTTCGATTTCACCAGCGAGCACATGAGATAGCAGAATGCGCCAGCAGCCAAGCCAATCAGCAGCGCAGGGAAAGGCTTGACGAAACCGGAAGCCGGCGTGATAGCGACCAAGCCGGCCACTGCGCCGGAAATTCCACCAAGCACACTCGGCTTGCCCGACCGGATCCATTCCATGGCCAACCAACCGAGCGTGGCGGCGGCGGCGGCGAAGTGAGTGGCGACAAAAGCGCTGGTGGCGAGCGAACCGGCGCCCAAAGCGCTACCGGCATTGAAGCCGAACCAGCCCACCCAGAGCAGACAGGCCCCGATAAAGCTGAGCACCAGGCTGTGGGGCTTCATCGGTTCATGTCCGTATCCCTTGCGCTTCCCAAGTTTGATCGCGCAGACCAGGGCCGAAATGCCAGACGTAATGTGAACCACCGTGCCGCCGGCGAAATCGAAAGCGCGAATACCACCGCCGGCCGGCGGCAGAAAGGCGTTGAAGTAACCACCCTTGCCCCAGACCATATGCGCCATCGGGCAGTACACCACCAGCAACCACAGAGAGGAGAAGATCACCATGGCCGAGAATTTCATGCGCTCGGCAAACGCGCCGCAGATCAGGCCCGGCGTGATGATGGCGAACATTAACTGATACACCATGAAAGTCTGGTGCGGAATCGTCGCCGCGTAGTCCCCGTTCGGTGCACCCTCGACGCCGTTCAGGAACATATATTGCAGTCCGCCAATGAACGGATTGCCTTCGCCGAAAGCCAGGCTGTATCCCACCAGAGCCCAGAGCACGGTGACGACGGCCATCAGGATGAAGCTCTGCATCATCGTCGCCAATACGTTCTTGGTTCGGACCAAGCCGCTATAGAACAGCGCCAGGCCAGGCCCAGTCATCATCAGGACCAGCGCCGCGCTCGTCAACATCCACGCGTTATCGCCGGAAGTCTGAGCGGCGCTGACAGCTCCTTCGAGGGCGGTGATCTTTTCTGGCGTTACTTGGCCGAAGGCAGGCGCCGAGAGCAAAAATGCGGCAGCTCCAAGTGGGAGTGCCGGCCTCAAATTCGACATCTTCATGAAGGTGTTGTCTCCTGTGGATCCGGGGGAGGTGTCCGACGCCTACGATCACGAACGACTTGGCGTGAATGCACCCCGCCTTCGCGGGTCCTATTTATCATGCAGCCCGCGGCGAGTTAAGGGAAGCTCATTGTTTCGATGGGGTGAATCGAATTTTTCTATTTGGCAATGAGGCGGTTACTGCTTAGACTCGGATGCAGAGACCTCCCGACCGCGGAGGATCCATCCGGGAGAAAACGTGAAAGTGAGAACCTGTTACATGAATCGCCTAGCTCGCATCTGGCCGTTGGCCATGTTGGCCGCCGCAGCCCTTGCGCCGGCTCAGACTACTCCACCCGCTACGCCACCAGCCGATCCTGCCCCGGCAGCCCCGGCTGCGTCTCCCTGGTCCGCCGGACCCATCGATTTCAGCGGATATGTTGACGGTTACTATAACTTCAACTCGAATCACCCTGCCACAGGTAACAACAATCTGCGCTTTTACGACGCCAAGGCGAATACGCTTACTCTGAACGTCGCTAAGTTTTCGATGTCGCACACTGCCGACCCTGTCGGCTTCACGCTTGACCTGGGCTTTGGCCGAGGCGTCGATCTGTTTAATTCCTTCGAGCCCAACCCGGACAATCGCTCCGTGACTCGGTATATCTATCAGGCTTATCTGACCTTGAAGCCCGCCAAGGCCGGCGGCTTTCAATTTGACTTCGGTAAGTTCGCCACCAGCGCGGGCGCCGAGTTGACCGACACTCATTTGAATTGGAATTATTCGCGTGGCTTGCTGTACGCCAACGGCCCCTTCTATCACGTCGGCGCCCGCGTTTCCAAGCCGATCAACTCGCACTGGACGGCTGGCGCACAACTGGTTAACGGCTGGAACAATATTGAAGACAACAACAGCGGCAAGACTGTCGGACTCACCAACGCCTTCACGTCCAAGAAGGCTTCGTTGTACACCAACTATTACGGCGGGCCCGAAAAGACGGGCTCCAACGAGGGCTACCGTCACTTCATCGACAACGTGCTGTTATTGACGCCGAGCGACAAAGCGAACTTCTATATCAACTACGACTATGGTGTGGATAAGAAGGGCAACGGCGCTGAGAAGCAGGCTTTCTACGGGCTGGGCCTGGCTGGCCATTTCGTGGCAAACTCCTGGTTCTCGGTCAGCCCCCGTTGGGAGATCTACAACGACGGCGGCGGCCTCATTACTTCCAAGGTGCAACGGCTGCAGACCTTCACCTGGACGGCGGAAGTCAAGATGGCCAAGGGTTTCCTGACCCGCGCGGAATACCGCCGCGATTGGTCGAATCAGCCCTTTTTCGACCGCGGCAACGAACCCGGCAGCTCGAAGAATCAGAATACGTTCCTGGTTGGCTTCGTGGTATACTTTGGTCCCAAGTAGCTCTCGGGATCGGAAGATTTCCGGTCTTGATACTCATAGGGGGGACGGCTGAATCGGCCGCCTCCCTTTTTTATTTTCCGGCCTCGCCGACCGCGTTCCCGCCAGCTTAAACCGGATACTGTTCACTTAATCTAGAACCAACGCCCCGGCAGGCGGACCTCTTACCAGTTCCTAAACGCAAAACCGTTGATCGCGATCTAAGCGGAACCCCGGTACGGCGGGAGCTATGATGGAAGGGTGAAACTGACCATTGAGCTGGATCGCGAAGAGGATGGTCGCTGGATCGCCGAAGCCCTCGAATTGCCCGGCGTGATGTGCTATGGGCAGACGCGCGACGAGGCAATCAGCAACGCCGAACGGCTGGCGATCGAGGTGATCGCGGACCGCATTGCTCACGGCGAAATGGTATCGGCAGCGCTCGCGGTTTCGTTCTCGATTCCAGATGAGCAACTGGCCAGCCACTAAAGCACGGTGTGTTCTCGCGGCTTTGGAGAGAGCCGGTTGGAAGGTGAAGCTCCAGCGTGGCTCTCACCGTCTCCTGGTCCACCCGACTCGGCCAGACTACGAATTCTCCTTTCACGATCAGGACGAAATCGGGCCGAGGATGCTGGCCCGCATCGCCAAGCGGACGGGAATGAAGCCGGATGATCTGTGAAGTGACGCTGCGCCGTTTTGCGCGGGTTTCGACATTCGCTTCCTCCCCGTTTTTGCCCAACTTTATACGAAACGGTAAGTTGAGGGTACAGTGCGGTGTGCCGCTGTCAGTCATTCTCCACCGAACAACTGTTTCAAGACCCGCTATTGGCGAGCATCTCGACTTCAGGCCCGCCTATCGCGAGATTCGCCAATGGGGGTGCTGCCTTGGCTCCCATCTCGCATGATGCCACGCTGGCTCGACCTCAGTCTGCTTATCTCTTGGCCGCGGCCGCATATCCAAAGGCCACAATCGGCCATTCGAATCGGGCCGTCAGGTACATCAAGGCAGATCATCATCTCACGGGCGCTAGGCGACGAAGGTACTCGAATGCGTTGAGTTGCACGACCAAGCGTCCGCGGTGCTGCGAGCCTTCCGGAGCCGTCAGGGCTACGACTGCGTCTTGGTCTGGCAACAAGTCATAGCTCCAGAACTGCGGCCCGAGATCCGCGACAGGCTGCTCAGACCAACGGCGGACCCGGCCGGCGACGAACGCGCGATCCGCGACGCGATACGGAACCGTCATCACGCGATGATCCGAATTGAGGAAGTAGATCGTGTCGTGGGAACGAGAGAAAAGCGGCTGCAATCCGCCTCCGCTGGAGACTTGCCAGGACCGTCCATCATCAGGCCAAGCCCTCACGTAGATTTCCTTACCCGCTGGCCCCGCCGAAGCGTAGGCCAACCAGCGGCCGTCGCGGGAGAACGAGGGATGGCTTTCATCGGCGCTTGTTTCGACCACCGGCTTTGGGTCGCTCGCGCGCAGCGTCGATCCGTCGTTCGTGATGGTTACCGTGAAGATATCCGACGCGCCCACTACCCCGGCGCCCTGGTAATAGGCGAGTGTGCGGCCGTCAGGCGAGAAGGAACTCGGAGCCTGCGAGAGGGTGCTGGTGGTCAGCCGCCGCGGAGTCCCGCCGCTATGCGCGCGAATCCAGTACATGCCTCCATCCCCTCGGAACACTACCCACTGGCTGTCCGGCGTCCAAATGGCCAAAGGTTGCGAGACTGGGGCTGCCCCGGACTCATACTGAACCATGGGCTGAAGCATCTCGCGCCGCAGATCGAAGGCCGACAGGGTGAGATCTACCGGGTCGCGCGAACTCAGCAGAATCCGCTGCCCATCGGGCGACACACGGGGATTCAAATAAGTGCCGGGCTTGGCCCACAACGGCTGGCGGCCGCCCCGGCTATCGAGGCGATCCAAGGTGATACTGGTGATGCCCGAACCACCCGCGCGAAAGACCAGGGTTCCATTGGCAGAGGCATCCAACTGGGCCCCTCCCAACAAGGAGTAGGCGATATCGCCCGCCACTTTCGCTGGAGCGCCGGTCAATTCCAATCGATCCGCGTCGAAGGGCACGGCGTAGAGGGTGCCGCGTGTGACGTAGAGCAAATGACCACTCGCCATGTATCGGCCGAAAGTGCCACCGTGGATCAACCGTTTCCGGCGGCGATCGGCGAGCGTCATCACATCAATGTCGGCGCCGTCGAATCCGGTAATGGCGTTGTGGGCGGTGAAGAGCATCGCCCTGCCGCCTGGCAGGAATTGCGGAAGACGGTGCGTGGTTTCGCCGTGGGCGCGATCAAGCTCTGTGAACGGTCTGGGTGTGCCGCCGGACGAGGACACAACCTGCAGTGGACCCGAGGCAGACAAAGAGGCGACGATGTTGCCATCCGGCCCCCAAGCGCCCCCGGCATAATAGGCGCTGGTGGGGCAGAGATCGACGGCATTCTCGCCAGTGGTGGCAATCTTGCGAAGCTTGCCTTGGGCGAAGAAGCCGATCCAGCGGCCGTCGGGCGAGAAGAACGGCGTATGCACGCCGCTCACGGCGCCCACTTGTTTCGGCGCGGCATCGTGAAGCGCGCGCAGGTACAGCCGGCCTCCCGACACGAAGGCGAGACTCGATCCCTCTGGCGAGAGAATCAGATCCGCCGCGCCAGAGGCGTCGAGGGGAAAATCGGCGCCGAGGTCGAGATCGAGCCGCATCGTTCGCGATTCGTGACGGCGCGGCGTTGTCCGCCACCAGGCGATTCCGGCGACACTCGCCAGAGTGAGCACGGCGCCGGCCATCAGCCAACGTCGACGCGACGCTATGGGTTCGGGCTCCGCCGGTTTGTGAAGCAGTTCCCACGCATCGCCGATGTCGCGAAGCCTCTGCGTCGGGTCCTTCTCCAGGCACTTGCGGATCAGCCTGCGGAGTTCCACGGGCAGCGGCGTCCAATCGGGTTCCGCCGTCAGCACCGCCGCCTGAGTTTCCGTCACCGTGGCCCGCTCAAACGGATTCATCCCGGTGGTGAACTGAAACAGCAGCAAACCGAACGCCCAGATATCGGCGCGCTTGTCCACCTGTTGGCCGCGCATCTGTTCGGGACACATCCAAGCGGGCGTTCCCACTACCGTGCCGTCGGCGGTGATCGACGGATTCCCCCCACCGGGCTGCGTCCACTTGGCGATGCCGAAGTCGAGCACCTTCGCCGTGCCGTCGGGCCGAACCAGGATATTGCTGGGCTTCAGATCGCGATGGACGATGCCCTTTTCGTGCGCCGCCTCCAGGGCGTCCGCGATTTGACGGCCACTCCGCAGCACGGCGGCGAGCGGCAAGGGCCCCGTGGGCGGCTTGCCTTCCACCAACTCCATCACCAAGTAGTCTGGACTTACATCGTAGAGTTGGCAGACGTTCGGATGATTCAAAGCCGCAATGGCGCGCGCCTCGCTCATCATGCGCTCGTTCATGGCGCCGTTGCAGAACTTCAGCGCCACGTCGCGGCCCAGGCGCGCATCGTGGGCGCGCCACACCTCGCCCATTCCGCCGCGGCCTAACCGGTCGATCAAACGATAGGGTCCGGCCGAGGCGCCGGACTGCGGGCTCTCATTCGCCAATGCAACGGCACGGGCGGCCACCGGCAAAGCCGGCTCCTCTAGAAAGCCTCCCGCTTTTGAACGGGCGGAAAGCAACGACTCCACTTCGCGAAGCAACTGATGGTCGCCCTGGCATTCACGCTCCAAAAAACTGGCGCACTCGCCTGCCGGCTGTTCCAACGCCGCCGCGAACAACCGCTGCGTTTGCTCCCAGCGTTCCTCACTCATGCCGGCCGGCTTCCGGAGAGGGCGCGGTAGAGCCAGGCCTTGGCGAAGTTCCATTCGCGGATCACCGTTATGGAAGAAAGGCCGAGCGCTTCGGCGGTTTCCTCCACGGTCATGCCGCCGAAGAAGCGCAGTTCCACCACGCGGCACTTTCGTTCGTCGACGGTGGCGAGGCCGTCCAGCGCTGCGTCTAGAGCGAGGAAATCCGCCGAAAGGTCCTCGCCGAAGACGGCAGTCTCGTCGAGCGGTACGCGCTTGAGCCCGGCGCCGCGCTTGGAGCCGAAGCGGCGGGCATAGTCGATCAGCACGCGCCGCATCATCCGGCTGGCCACGGAGAAAAAATGGACACGATCACGCCATTCCATGCGGGTGCAATCCATCAGCCGTGCAAAAGCTTCGTTCACCAGAGCGGTGGCCTGCAGAGTGTGTTGTGAACGCTCGCGCGCCATGTGGCTTCGTGCGATGCGGTGGAGTTCGTTGTAGACGATGGGCGCCAGATGTTCGAGCGCCGTCGCGTCGCCGGCGCTCCAGGCGCGGAGAAGCTGACTCACGTCTCCGGGCGTTGCTGGCGGGCACATAAAGGAATGATAGCTCCTGACTAGCTTTCTCGCCTACACACTCGAAACCGATTTCGGAAAGGATATCAATTTATGTCGTTCAGGAAACCAGGGCTCATAGTGTCCGGTTTGTTTGCCCTCGTTCATTCCATGCCCGTCCCCGGCCAGACCATCTTCTCCGACGGGCTGCAGTACCCGCAAAAGATGATTGCTACGCCCCGAGGCAGCCTGCTGGTCAGCGAAGGCGGAACCAGTGAGGCCCATACGGGCCGGGTTTCGCTCGTCAGCCCAACGGGAGTCCGGCGGAGCTTGCTCGAAGGCCTGCCCGCGGCCCCGGGCCATGAGATTCCGGCGTTCGGTCCGGCGGGCATTGCCCTGAATGGGCGGATGCTCTACCTGGTGATCGGCGATGGCGACATGGAGGTTGGGCCGCCATTCGCGTTCAGTCCGGCGGGGAGTTCGTCGCCGCTCTTCCAGTCGATCCTGCGCGTGGAATTCTCGGCGCAGCCAGATACAATCACCACGAGCTTCCGGCTGACGCCGGCTGATCAGTGGACGCTGTTCGACGGCTACGACGTCGAGTTACGAAACAGCGCCGGCGATCGAGCCACGGTGCATCGGCTGATGGCGTTTCACCAAGTGCTGCGCAACTTCCTAGGCGGAGTCCAGGTGTTGCGGGTGTCCGCGCCCTAGGTCTGGCGTTGGACGCGTCCGGTGGCGCGCTATACGTTGTGGACACCAATAGCGAAACTTTGGTGCGGGTGAACACACAAACTGGCCAGTCGCAGTTGCTGACGCGGTTTCAGCCGGACCAGCGCCCTGGCCCGCAGTTTGTGGACAACGTTCCCACTGCGGTGTGCGCCGTCGATGGAGGGCTGCTGGTCAGCTTCCTCTCGGGCAATCCCTTTCCTGCTGGCGCGGCTTCCGTAAAGATCTGGCGACCTTCCGACGGAGTCTGGTCCAACCCGGAGGTGGCGGCGGGCGATCTTTCGATGGTGACGGACCTGGCTTGCCTGCGCACCACCGCGGGCGCTGCGCGCATGGTGACCGTAGAGTACGCCGCAGAGCCTGTTACCCGCACAACGGTGCCCTCCGGACGTGTCCAGGTACACGATGGTTCGTCGAGGCGAGTGGTGGCCGGCGGGCTAAATCTCCCGGTAGCTGTGACCCAGGATCCTGCGAGCGGAAGCTTGTTCGTCGCAACCCTCGGGGGCGTGATCTTCCGTTTTCCGGCGCCGTAGCAATAGATCTGCCCGACAAAGGTGATCATTCCGATGAAGGTGAATCGAAGACGACTGGTCGCCTCGGTCTTGGCCGCCATTCCACCTGCAGCCGCCGGGCAAAACGCGCCAAATGCGCAGTCTACCGACTTCCTGCGCCTGCAGTCGATGATCAGCGGCTATCGGATCAGCCAATTGCTGTATGTAGCCGCCAAGCTACGGATCGCGGACCTGCTGCTCAGCGGCCCGCTGCCGGTGAAGGGCATCGCCCGCCGCGTCAAGGCCCATAAGGACTCTATGCATGGGTCCTCCGGGCCCTGGCCAGCTCGGGAGTTTTTTCGGAAGAACCCGGCCGACGCTTCGCCCCGAATCCGATGGCGCGCCTGCTCATTTCCCAACCGGGTTCGCTCCGCGTTACCGCCGAAATCACCGGCGAGCCCTGGTACTGGCGACCCTTTGGCGACATCCTCCACACCGTCAGAACTGAGGAGACTGCGTTCGACCACATCTACGGCAAACACAACTTGGGAGTGGTTCGGCGAAAACCCCGAAGCCGCCGCGCTCTTGACGCGTACATGGGCGAAGTGACGGCAACGAAACCAAGGCCGTGATCGGCAACTACGACCGGGGCCCGGTCCGCACCGTTGTGGATATCGGCGGTGGCAACGGAACGCAGCTGACCGCGGTTCTGCGCGAGGCCGCCTCCCTCGCGGAATCCTCTTCGATCTGCCTCATGTTATCGAGGCCGCGAGGAGGGGCTTGCGCCCGAGGTTACTACCCGAATCGAGATGGTGGCAAGAGACTTTTTCCGCTCGGCGCGTTCCGGCGGCGACCTCTACCCTCTCAAAAACATCTTGCACGACTGGGACGACGCGAAATCCCGGGAAATTCTCGCGGCGATTCGCCGCGCGACCCCCAAGGTTGGCAAACTCCTGCTGATCGAGGGCATCGTCTGCGCCCCGAATCAACCCTGTTCCGGGAAGAGCTACGGACATCACGATGATGGTGCGGAATGGCGGGCGGAGTCGGACCGAGGCCGAATATCGACTTGTTGCGGGCAGCGAGCTTCGAGATGACAAGAATCATCAACACGCCAGGGCCAGGGATCATCGAAGCGCAACCCGCCTAGTGCAACGCGGCGTCCGGAGAGTGGAGTGTCGCCGACGCGGGCAAGTCGGAAACACGCATGAAGAAGAGATAGAGAACGATAAGTCGCGCAGGGATACTTGAAGTGGTACGTGCGGCCAGACCGTACTGTCCCCAGCGCCCTTCCATGATCGAATTGCCCCTACACCAGCCGTTATCTGAACAGCATTGAGCTTAAACCGGATCCGCGCTCAGGGCTTGACCCGAAGCCGCGCGATTGGGTTCCCACAAGACTTCCCCGACACCGAGTATGTGATTCACCCACCGGCTCCACACAAAAAGCGCGTCGCTCAACCTGTTTAGGTACTGGATGCTTTGGTCCGGCAATGTTTCGGTGCGCGCCAAAGCCACAGCAATCCGCTCGACCCTGCGGCACACCGTGCGCGCCGCGTGCAACTCAGCATTCAACCGGCAACCGCCTGGCAGAACAAACGAACGCAGCGACGGCAGCACGTGATTCATCTCGTCGATTTCACGTTCAAGCTGCGAAGTCTCCGCGCCGGTCACGCGAGGCTGTTTGGGATGAACATCCTGCGGGAGCGTAGCCAGGATCGATCCGAGATTAAACAACTCATGCTGAACCCGCAGCAGGATCCCAGACAAAGCGGCGAGCGCCGGATGCTCAAGCGACGAGACCCGCGCCAGCCCCAACCAGGAATTCAGTTCATCGACCGTGCCGTAACACTCGATGCGAAGCGCGTCTTTCGCCACGCGTTGTCCGCCCACCAGACTGGTCTCGCCCGTGTCGCCGCCCCGCGTATAAATCCGATTCAACGCCAGATGCGGATCGTGGTATACCTTCTCATCGCTCATGCTTTAGATTGTCGCGCGCGCGGAACCAATTCAGGGACAGGAGCGGGGGCGGCCTCACGATCGCCAAACCATCTCGCGATTTCGAGAAGACTGCCGGGCGAGACTTTGGCCATGATTTCGCGACGCTGGCGGATGGCCCCAGGCATCGCTTTCGCCAAACGCCAAAAGGCAGGCAATGACGACGGCTCCGACAGTAGACATCCGCCCAACACCAGCAGATCGCGCCTCAGCGTAGGCCACGCGCAACGGGTCCACACGGGCCCGGTAAGATTTTTGACACGCATCAAGAACCGGTTCTTCACCGAATGCATGTTGATGGACGCGGGTATGTGGTGGCGCAAACCCGGCCGCGCCCGCCGGACGTGATATCCCAACGCCTCGGGTGCGTAGAGACACCGCCAGCCTTGCAGTTGGGCGCGCCAGGCCACGTCGGCATCTTCGCGATAGGCAAAGAAGGCTGGATCGAAGAAACCCGCTGAGGTCGAAACGTCGTCGATCATCTTGCGCCTGTAGAGAGCGGCTGCCCCGGTCGAGCCAAAGACGTACTCGGTCTTATCGAACTGCCCTCGGTCCGTCTCGCCCCAGCCTCGGTCAAAATGCCGGAGTTCGTCGTTAAAGAAGATGCCGGTGGAGTCGAGCAGCGGCTCGGAGGGATGGCTGAGATCGGGATTCAGCAGGCGAAGTTTTCCACAGACCGTACCCACCCGTTGATCCGATTCCGCCGCCGCCAGCAGTCCGGAAAGAAACCCGGGTTCAAGCTGCGTGTCCGGATTAAGTGTCAGCACCCAAGCCGAACGCGTAACCGCGATCGCCTGATTCTGCGCCGCCGCAAAACCGGTATTGAAATCGTTCTTAACGACATGAACACGACCCCGGAACGGATTCACCGCGTCCAACGTACCGTCCCGGGAGTCGTTATCCACTATTGCCACTTCGCAAGCAGGGTGTTCCTGCGAGAGCAACGCTTCCAGACAAGAGCGAATATAAGGCCGGCTATTGTGGGTGACGACCGTGACAGCCACCGAATCCGCTCTCAAACTGTTCACGCACCTTCTAAGACCTTTCGCCCGCCCGATCAACGACGCCCGGCGAAGAATTATTTTTGCCAGGGGTGTCGTCGAAAAACGGGGCAGCGGGTCTTAGACAATAAGGATGGGCATGAATCCAATCGGCATAGCCGGGCGCTTGCAATCCCTCACCGGATCCGAAGCCCCACTGTCGCTGGACGAGCAAGTCACGCGTCTATATGAAGATGCGCGGGACGAGGTCTATCGCTATCTGCTCATGCTCGGCCTGCATCCGCCCCAGGCCCAAGAGGCCGCGCAGGAGGTTTTCCTGCGCTACTACGCCACATTAAAGCGAGGCGAAGAAATTCAAAGCCCGCGTGGTTGGATCTTTCGTGTCGCGCACAACTACGGGCTCAAGGTCCGGGCCAACCAGAACCATTCGGCTCCGTTCGATCCGGAATTGGAACTGAAGTTGGCTAGTCGAGAAGAGAACGCAGAACAGTCGTTGCTCGACCGGGACCGTTCATCCCGGCTGCATCGCGCCATTCAAGGCTTGAGCGAGCAGCAACGGCGTTGCCTCCATCTGCGCATGGAAGGCTTGCGGTATCCCGAAATCGGAGAGGCGTTGGGAATTGGCGCGTCCACCGTAGGTGAATTCCTGCGGCGAGCCATCTCGCGTCTGAAGAAGGAGCATTATGAGTAAGGTAGTTCCCGGCCATCCAGGTGAGGAGCGGTTGTTGCGGCTGGCCGACGGTGAACTCGTGCCGCGCCAGTCTGCCATCGTTCGGGATCATCTGGAAGCGTGTTGGCAATGTCGCGCCGAAATGGAGTCGATTCAAGGCGCCGTGGCCGATTGCGTTCACTACCGCAAGTCCGTCTTGCAGATGCACCTTCCGCCCCCGCCCGCGCCTTGGCGCAATCTGTCCGCCGGTTTTGCCGAGGTCGACCGGGAAATTGCGGCCGAGTCTTCCTGGTGGCGGCATTTGTGGCGGGCGGTTTCTCCGCCCAGGTTCTGGGTTCCAGCGTTTGCGGCAGCCTTGTTGGTCACGTTGGTGCTTGTCCCCTGGCTGCGAGTTACGCCTACGGTGCAAGCGGCAGAGTTGTTGCGCCGCGCCGTGGCCGCCGCCGAATCGCGCCCTCGCCAGGACGGAGCGGCGCGCAAGCTGCAGGTAAGAACAAAGTCGAAGAAGCTGGTCTATTCGAGTGTGTCAACTTCGGGAGCCGCAGACTTGCGTCCCGTGAAGGCTCTCTTTGATTCCGCACAATACGATTGGAGCGATCCACTGAGCGCCAAAGCTTACCTGGCGTGGCATGACCGTCTGGCCTCCAAAACCGACGAAGTGACCCCCGAAGGCGAGGGCTTTTATCAGATCAAAACGCGCGCTGGTGAAGGCGAAATGATGGAGGCTACGCTACGGCTCCGGCAGAATGACCTACAGCCGGTGCAAGGCGTCTTCAAGTTTCGGAGCGACGAATGGGTGGAGTTAAGCGAAGCGGCTTTGGAACCGGAAGCGATCGTTGCTGCCCGTGTACCCGCGCCCAACATTCCTGCGGCTGCGGCGGCGCCTTCGATTGCATCGATAGCGGACGAACTGCGCGCATTGGAAGCTTTGCACCGCATCGGGGCCGATCTGGGCGATCCCATCGAAATCGCCCGCGCCGGAGCGCAAGTGGAAGTAAAAGGGTTTGGAATCGAGGGGCGGCGCCGCGCAAAAATAGAACAAGCGTTGCAGGGCTTGCCCAACGTGAATCTGCGGTTTGTCGAGGAAGCGGCCCCGTCCGGCTTCGCGCCGGAATCCGGTCCTGGTTCGACGGCCGTGAAAACCGCTCACTCGCCGCTTCAGGAATATCTCGATCAGCGCCTGGGCGGGCGGGTGGCGATTGAGCAATTCGCCAACGAAGTCTTCGATCGGTACGAATCGGTCATGGCGCGCGCTCACGCGATTCAACGCCTGTCGGCTCGCTTCCCCGATCCGAGCGCATTGGCTCCGTCGGACCTGGCCGTCTATCGTGCTCTGCAGCGCAATCACGCGCACTCGTTGGTGCAACTGGAGCGCGAACTGGCCGGCATCCTGCGGCCCGTCGCTCCGCCATCTACTATTTCTTCTGTGCCTGTAGTGGGACCTTCAACCGGTCAGTCTCTCCTGCAATATGCGCGGCGTCTGGAGCGTTCAGTCTCAATGCTGTTAGGCGCCGCGTCTTTTTCCGGAGATGCTGCCAGTTTGCCGGGCCGTATCGCCGCTGAACAGGCCGAGTTGGAGCAGATCACTCAAACCTTCCTGGAGAGCATGGGACAATAAAAGGATCATGCCGCGCTGGCTCGCGATAGTGCCATGGCTGTTAGTGCCTTTGGGCGCACAGCAACACTCTCGCCTCGCCGGTGTGATTACCGACCCATCCGGCCGCCCGGTGGCCGAAGCCGCCGTCAGCGTCATCAGCGAAGAGACCGGGTTCCGGCGGGTAACGTCCACTTTCGACAACGGCGGCTACACCGTCTCGTCGCTCCAGCCCGGCCCTTACAAGATCATCGTTCGTAAGCCGGGCTTCCCTACGCTGGTGCGCCTGGCTGTGAAGTTGGACGCCGGCCAAACCGCGCGCGTCGATTTCGAATTGCGCCTGGACAGCCTCCACGAAACGATCACCGTGGAAGGCAAACCGCCAGTGACGATCAACACCGAAGATGCCTCCGTTGGCACCCTGGTTGGCCGTGAGTGGATTGAGCGGCTGCCGGTGAATGGGCGCGGTTTGTTGAATCTGCTGGAAATGGCGCCGGGCGCGGTGGTGACGCCTGCCACTCGCGGCGAGGCTGGCCAGTTTACCGCCAATGGACAACGGCCCAACACACACTACTTCAGCGTCGACGGCGTCAGCGTGAACACCGGAATTCTTGGTGGTGGTCAGCCTGCACTTGCGGCCGGTGGCTCGCTCCCGTCGGTGAATGCGTTCGGCGGGCTGCACAGCTTGGTGAGCCTCGAAGCGCTCGACGAATTCCGGCTGCAGACATCGACGACCGTGGCTGAGTTCGGCCGCCTGCCGGGCGCACAAGTTTCACTCGGCACGCGCTCTGGTTCTAACGATCTGCACGGCTCAGTTTTTTTCTTTGGAAGAAATGCCGCGCTCGACGCGAACGACTGGTTTGCCAACAGTAGCTCGCTCGGCCGCGGACACTCGCGCCTGAGCCACGCCGGCGGATCGGCAGGCGGCCCACTTCGCCGCAACCGGACCTTTTTCTTTCTCGCTTACGAGGACATGCGCTTCCAGCAATCGGCGGTCTGGCGAACACCGGTGCCCGACGCCGACGTGCTCACTCGGACTCCGGGCTGGGCGTATCCGCTGCTCGGATTGTTTCCGCAAGGCAACGGCCGAACCCTCAGCGCCGATAGTTTGGAATGGATCGGACGCAGCACGCGCCCGGCCGGGATGGCCAACATGAGTCTTCGCCTGGATCATTCACTCACGTCGAAACTGAGCCTATTCGCGCGCTACGGCCGTTCGCCTTCGCGCAGCGAATTCGGAGCGTCGCAACTTAATAACTTCGCCGCGAAGTTCTCTTCATTCACCGTTGGTTTGAATGCACGACTCGGGCCTCGGCTGGTGAACGACTTGCGCGCGAATTTCGTACACGCCTCGGCCGACTCAGCCTGGACGCAGGAGCGCGCCGCGGAGTTGCCCCAATGTTACTTCGCCGATGTCGTCACCGCTCTCACGCGCACCGCGCAGGATTGCAATACTTTCTTCCGGTTGTCGGTTGGCGGGCTCGGTCAATTGGCTTCCGGCCAGGAAGCCGGACACCGCCAACGCCAATGGAATATCTCAGACACCGCCAGTCTCAGCAGCGGATCCCATGCCTGGCGCTTTGGCGTCGACTATCGCCGCATCGCACCCGAACGGCTACGGCCCACCGTGATATCGAACGTCATGGTCAACAGCATCGAAGATCTGTTGAATCAGCGCAACATCTGGGTGACGTCGACGCGCCTTGAGCCCAACCGTCTTACCTTGAGTGAATTGTCTTTGTTCCTGCAAGATACCTGGCGGATCCACTCGCGCCTCACCTTTTCGTATGGCGTCCGTTGGGAATGGAGCGCGCCGCCGGTTTCGTTGTTGCCGCCTAGGGGACTGCAGTTGCCCCGCGCTAACCCGTTTGCGGCGCCGGTCAAGGCAACGGTTTGGGGCTCGCGCTATAACAACGTGGCGCCCCGAGGCGGACTGGCGCTGCAACTATCGAAGTCTCGCAATACGATCTTACGCTCCGGCTTCGGCGCTTACTACGAATCCAGTTTGTCGATCGCGACGGACTTGCTCAATGACAGCCCGCATCTGTTCTGGCAGCTGGCCAGCCCCGTGCAAGAGGTCGGCGGACCCACCCAGTCGGTGGTGAACTATGGCTTTGCGCAAGGCTTGCGCCTGCCGCGAGTCTGGCAGTGGAACGTGACGCTCGAACAGCCGCTCGGCAAGGGCGACGTCGTCTCCGCCGGTTATGTCGGCTCACGCGGCATCGATCTGCTGCGGCGCGAAATGGATGGCGTCGGCGGAGTGGCCCTGGTGACCAACCACGGAGCGTCGGACTATCATGCGCTCCAATTGCAATGGCGACGCCGACTGGCGCGATTTGCGCAAGTTTCGGCTTCCTACGCGTGGTCGCACTCCATCGACACCGCTTCCACCGATTCACTTTTGCATTGGGTGAGTTCGTCGTCCGATGCCGCGCGAGACCGGGCATCCTCGGATTTCGATCTTCGCCAGTCGCTCAACTTGGCCTTTGCGCTGAACAGTGACAAGGGTCGGCTGAAGAACTGGTCGCTCGATGGAGTCTATCGCTGGCGCGCGGGCTTCCCGCTGGGCTTGTTGCAGTCGGAAACCGCGCTGGGTCTGATGTTCGCCAATGCCATCCGTCCCAACTACACAGGTGGACCGGTCTGGTTGGCCGATGCGAATGCGCCCGGCGGACGACGCTTGAACGCTTCGGCTTTCGAGGCCGCGAGAAATTCCCGTCAAGGTTCACTCGGCCGCAACGCGATCGATGGGTCCGGTATGAACCAACTTGATCTGGCGGTGCGGCGTGAATTCAAGTTTAAGCGAGGCGGCCGCGCTGAATTGCGCCTTGATAGTTTTAACGTCCTCAACCGCGCGAATCTCAGCGACCCTGTGCGCTTCCTGACCAGCCCGCTTTTCGGACAACCTACTTCGATGTTGAACACCATGCTCGGCACCGGGACGCCGTCGAGCGGATTGACGCCGATGTTCCAGAATGGCGGCGCCCGGTCGTTCCAGCTTTCGTTGCGCTGGCGATTTTAGTTCCCGATCCTGACCGGGGAAACTCTCGTCCGGTCGCGCCCCAGTTCAAACTGCAGCAACCAACTTTGCGGCGTCTCTCCTGCGGGAAACTTCCAAGCCTTGGCGGCGGCCAGGACACGATCGGTGAAATATTTGCTCGCGGGCGGTCCTTCGAGCGTGGCTTGATTCACGTTTCCAGCGGCATCGACACTCACGCGGACGTGAATCCGCACCCGCCCTACGATTGTGTTGCGGGCTCCCGGTGGAATCTCCGGCAACACGCGCGTAATCCCGTTGGCCTGAGGAGCCGGTTCGCGAGGAGCGCTCATCGCGGGAGGCGCCTTTGTTTCCACCATGGCCGGCGCTGATTTCGGTTTCTTCTTGATTGCCTTGGTTTCAGGCGGAGGCTTGACCTCTAGGGCTGGCGCAGGATTGGCGGCTATTGCGGCGGGCTCCACCACCTTTGGCGGGGGCGGAGGTTGCGGCGGCTCAGTGCCCGGCCAGTTTTTGATCGAAATCAGACCGAGCAACGCGGCGGCAGCGGCCAGCCAGAGCCACCCGCGTCCCGATCGCGGTTCGCCACGTAAATGTGTTTCGATGCGCCGCAGATCCCAACGGCTAGCTGGGTCGGCGGTCAGGCAATTCCTGGCGATCTCACGGAAGGGCTCAGGCAAAGGCGCATTCGCTCCGGAGGCGCCAAGCGCTTCTTTCAGGAGGGCTCCGATCGCGAGACAGTCGCCGGCCGTATCCCCGCCCGGAATCAGGCTATCGCTGGAAATCTTGAGTTGTTCGCCGAACGCCATGATGTTGGCCGGCTTCAAGCTTCCATGCGCGAAGCCCTTCGTCTCCAAATACTGCAAGGCGCTCAGCACCGGGAGGAGCATAGCTCGCGTCTCGTCCGGGGTCAGCGGCCGTTCGGCCAGAACCTCGGCGAGGTTCTCGTCGGCTCGCTCCATGACGGCATACGCGCATCGAATATCCGGCAGCGCCGTTTCTCCGTGCGCGAGGGTCGAGACGAGGGCCGGGTGCGAGAGATGAGCGCTCTTCTCCCAGCCGGCGATCAGGGCATCGATCGAGGCAGGCGATCCGGGAATAAGTTTGACGGCCGCGTTCCGGCCCCGGAACTGCGTTTCGAAGACAGCGCTGAGCTTGCCTCCGCCCAGGCAGCGCTCCAACGGGAACCCCGCATCGAGGCTTCGGCCTTCGCATTGTTTCCAGTATTCGAGATTGAGCGACATGCCTGGCAGCGGTTTCGGCAAACCATTATTGTACGGTTGCCCGGCGGGCGCCGGCTGGCCCATCGCGTCTCGAATCTTGCGCTGCTAGAAGCCGACGTATCCGACAAGAGCGGTCATTACGTAGGCGAGTCCGCAGACTTCGGCTACGCGAAAGAGCGCGTGGAAGGATCGAGACATGAACTCAAAGCGGAGGAAAAGAGCGCAGATGGCGGCGATGTAGATCGGCAGCGGGCCGAGGATGCCCGGCATCGCCTGATGAAAAATCACCAGGATAAAGTAGTAGACGAATGGCCAATTTGAATCGGAACGGATTTTGAAGCGGGCGCCGATGAGCCACGCGCTGAAGAGCAGCAATACCGTTGCGTTGACGACGCTGGCCTGTGACAAGACGCTAACTATCTCCTACAGGAAACTAATCGTCAAGAAGCCGACACAGTCGGATAGGGCAAATACCTGAGGGAACGAGTAGGGTCGGCGGTTGGCTTAAAACGACCACAAAAGACTGGTAAAACCGGTGTGCGCGCGGTAGTCCTGGGCAGCCTGAAAGTCGGCCGCATAGCCGTAGTATTGATAGCCCAGGTTCCATCGAATCTTATTGTGGAGGCGAATCGAGAGACGAGCTTGAGGGGATTGAAAGCTGAGCGGGAAAGTCTGGGCAGCACGAAACGCCGCCAGAGTCGAACCGCCGGCGGTACCGGAGGTAGGTGTGGACCGGCCATCGCCGGTATCTTGAACCCGAGTGAAACCTACCGTCAGATCGAGACGCGAGCGCAGGCTGGCGCGGGCCGAGAAATAGGCTGTGTGGATGTTGCTGATGTAGAGCGAAGCCTCATTCTCGACAAAGTCGCCGCTGGCGAAATAGGCGAGGCCGGACAACGTATCCCAATGCTGCTTGGAGTAGCCGGCGTCGAGGTTAAACCAACGCTTGGCTGCGTAGGAGCCGTCGGCGCCAGTGGAGCGAGCGCGGGAGCTATGCGTGAACAACGATGACGAGTTGGTGTTGTAGTTGGCGCGGGAGTAGGCTTGGAGCCGCAAAGGGCCGGACTTATACTGCACGCGGCCGCCGAAGGCCTGATAGTTGCGCTCGCTAGTGGGCAGAAACGGGCGGTCGGCCCGGCCGAGTTCGGCGTCGATTACGATGGAGACCGCCTTGGCAGGTTGGAGCCGGAGCCGGGCCGAACCGGCTTTGAGATGATTCTCTTGCGTGGCCACGCGGCGATCGGTGAAGATATTGGCGGTCTCGGCTTCGACCGATTGAATGCGGCGGCTGGAATACCGGTAGCCTCCGAAAACGCCTAGCCATTTTCTGGCTTGATAGGAGGCTTCACTGTTATTGACGAAGGTTCTAAGCGCGAGGTTCTGAAAGTAAACCACGCTAAAACTGCTGGTGGAATTGTTGATTTCCCGATACGACGCGTTGCCGTCCATACCCGTTTGATGGAAGGCCGTGTGATTGGTGATGGTCCAACTGCGGGCCGGAAAGAGGCTGAGCGTGACTGAGCCGGTGGATAGCGGCCTGCGGCCGGATCCAGTCACCAGGATCTGGCGCGTGGCGGCTGCCCCAGTGCGGCCGGCCCCGGTCACGGCCTCGTCAAAAGTGAAACCACGCTGGCTGCCGGCGTAAGAGAATCTCGCGTTGACGGAATACCAACTCTTGCCGTCCTTGACGACAGCTCCGCGCCAGAAGGGTGTATCGCCTGAATAAGGCTCGGTCCGGTTGAGCGAGTTGAGGACAAGACGGTCGTTCGGGTTGGCGCCGGCGGTCGGCGAATCGAGCCGGTAGGAAGTCGAATCCTCAAAGCGCTGCCACCCCCGCATCACATGGAGTTTGAAGCCTGCAGCGAGAACCTCGCCGCCTAGCCGGAACTCGCGCTGGCGGCGGTCGATTCCCGCGAAGTAGGAAAACTGATCGCCGAGCGAATCGAATAGATTGATGGTGGAAAGGCCGGGGCCGGTTTGGGAATTGCGGCTGTAGCCGGCGAGCAGGCGGAACCGGGATTGGGGGAAGAGCGTGAAGTCGTGGTCTTGGAGTTGGCGTGTTGTGTCGAGGAGGTGGCCACCTACGGCGCTGGGCAGGCCGGGATTGAAATACTCGTTGCTGCGCCATAGCAGGTCATATCGGTACCAGTGGTTTTGTTGAACGCGAAGCATCGCCGATTGGTAGGGGTCGTTGCCGAGACCTTGCGTGGACAGGATAATTTCGTCGAAAAGCCGGCCGTGTCCATCTTTCGAATTGACGGTGAGATTGCTCCCCAGCAGACGAATGCCGTTGCCGAAGTTGACGTCACTGCGATAACGGAGCGGGTTGCCGTCGACGGAGTGAAAGCGGTAGCCGGTCTCAAACGAATTGACGACGTTGTAGTTGCCACTGTCCTGGCCGCGCGAGGAGCCGACTGGTTCGGTTGAGGGGGCGACCGTGGGCTGAGCGGCTAGCGAAGCGGCGGCCAGCAGCGCGATAGCGATAGCGGTGTGCGTCGTTTTGAGGATCGGAGGTCGCATACTATTTGGCTACCTCAGGAACAAGCGGTCTGCATTGGAGCCATGAATTCGGACGTGACAGGTGGTGCAGTTTTGGTATTTAGGGTCTGCCATGTTGTGCGACCCCGATTGCGGTGTGACGCCGTCGGCTTGGCGCCCGAAGGCGCCAGCCCCGTTATGGCACTCAAGACAGACGGTAAAAACCAAAGGCCGTTTGAGCATGCGGAGATTTGTAGATCCGTGGGGCGAATGGCAGGTTTCGCAGCCCTCGACGCGCGTGCCAGGATGTTCGAAGGCAAACGGACCACGCTTGTCGGTGTGGCAGCGGAGGCAGGACTGTTCGCCATCGACGCCAGTGTGGGTCATCCTGGGCCGGTCTCCCATGCGCCAGGATGGTGACGCCGCTCCGTGAGGATTGTGGCAGTCGGTACACTTCATGAAGCCTTCGTTGACACGATGTTTGGTGGGCATCGAAAATTGCGCTCTGACGGAGGAATGGCATCCATAGCAGAGTTGCGCTTGTGGCTTGGCGAGCAAGGCTTTCGGGGATTGTGAGCGGTGTATCGAGTGGCAGCTGGCGCAGGCGACGTCGGCTTGGGTATGGGAGGACCGGCGCACTTCGCCACGGGATAAGTCCTTGGTATGGCAGGCGAGGCAGGTGTCGAGGGACTGGCGCGGACTCATCAGTGAAAAGGCGCGTGGAATGGTTGTTTTTCCGCCCTTCGCGTCGACGTGTTCTTTCCCGGGACCATGACAACCCTCGCATCCAGCATTCTCTGGCGGTTCCTTTCCAGAAGCGATGCTCTTGAAATGAGGATTGCGAAAGAAGGGTTGCCAAAGATCGGCGTGGCAGGTTTTGCAGGCGTTGTTGCCGGCGTGAATATTTTGGGCAGGGCTAGGGGCGACAGTTCCAGCCAGGAGATAGACCGCTAGCGATGCCCCGAACCAACCCTTGAATGACACTATCCCATTATGTTGGACGAACGGCTTGTCAGTTGTGAAGAACGAGCCAAAGTTTTGTAAACAAAACGTTAAAGCTCCCCGGGACTGGGGTTCGGGGAGCTTTTTTTCTCAAGGGTTTAGCCGAGCCAACCGCAGGTGTGCGTGGGCGCGCGATTGCGGGACTAGAACAGGTAGCTAAGGCCGATCAAGGGGGTGATGTCATGGAGCCACCCGCCGATTTTGTTGCCAGGCGACGGTACGATCACGTCCTTGGGAAAGGGAGTGACGAAGTCCCGCACTTCGGCGCGCATCATGAGCCTATTGCCGACCCGCCACTTAACACCGGCCCCGAAACTCAGCATCGGCTGCCATTGTTGGACCTGTGAGAGGATGGCTACGTTGGTGAGCGGCTGGAAGGCTCGCTCGGTTCCGGTACCCTGATACCCTTTGAGGCCGCCGCCGAAAGCAACGAAGGGGCGCACCGAGTCTTCGCGCGAATTGCTGTACAGCAGTACATCGTAATGCACGAGATGCGACCGCCCGGCGAAAGTGGCCGTCTGTGAACCGGCCGACGTACGGAGATCGGTCTTTTGGAATTGGTAGCGCATTTCGCCACCCCAGCGTCCTGGCGTGTTGTGAGCGAGCAAACCACCGGCAGTAAAACCCGGTTTGAACCCGGCGTTGCCTGCCGATGAGCCAGTCACGGGGCGGTCCATGTGGAAGGCGCCGCCGCCAATCACACCGACTTCGAAGGATTGCGCCGAGGCAGGTTGTAGGAATGGCGCCGTCAACAGCAATCCGAACAAGGAGACTCGTGTCGAAGCTTGTTTCATTGTCTTTTATCCTTTGGCCGATATCGCGTCCTTAAGATTCCTAGAGTCGGGCGACACGCTAGTCGACCACTCTCAGTTTCACCGTTGTAGAGCCGCCCGCCTGATCGATCACCAGCGGAACTTCCAGTCCGAGCGGCGCATCACCCGGCACCTTGGCATCGATTTGGTAGACGCCTACTTGACCCGGGCTAAGACCGGCAAACCAGAGGCCCAATTCTTTGCCACCGAGGTACACCTTGGGTTGAACCAGCGAGGGCAGAGGCGGATCGTTCGGTCCGGGAACGCCCGACTCGATGGCCGGCAGAGTACGGCCCATTCCGGTCAGATAGACCACCAAGTCTTCGCCCCGATGGACTGGATTCGAAAGCGTAACCAATTCGTTGTTCTTTTTGCGAACGATGGTGGCGATGGGAGCGTTGGCCCCTGGGACCGAACTGCGGAAGACAGTGGGCGCAGTGGCGCGGATTTGAACGTAGTAATTGTCGCTGACGCCACCAGGAGTTCGCAGAACGATAGTGGCGTTGCCATCGACAGTGTAAGGAATCTGAGCGTTCAACTGGGTCGGCGACACAAACATCATGGGCGTCGGAACGCCGTTGACCGTCAGACAGCTGTCGCCGAGAGCGGTTGGGAGCGGCAGTTCACGGCTGGCGAGGTTGACCGGACTCATCTCACGGCCCAGCAAGCTGACCAAACCACCGGTCGCGACGTTTTCGGTACCGTCAGCTGCACTCACGACGCGTTGAATCTGAGGTGCGGTGACCGCGGCATCATAGTTCCATGGGAGCACGGTGAAGCCCGACGTAGTTAGGTTTACCATCACGTTGCGGCTGTATAGAGGAGCGAGCGTGCGAGGAAAGGGAAACTCAGTGTCTCCGAGATACGGCGCTTCGGCCATCCGTGTTGCGTTGCTCAGTTGTCCAACCGGTAGGCTCATCCGCTGGATGATGCCCGCCGACGCCGAGTCGCCCGCTGTTGTGCGGAAGCCAACTTGATCGACAAAGACGAAGCCCGCCGATTGCACCGTACTGGTGTCAAAGGTGCGAATTGGAACCAGCGAAGCATTCAGGAGCTTGTTGCCCACCACGAACTGATCGAAGCTGGAGGCGGCAACCGCGCCCGAGAGCTTGTCGGATTCTTTGCGCGAGACAGTGAAGGTGTCAGCCGTCGAATCATACAGCAGCAGAACACCGGTAGGCTGAACGGCTATGATCCGGCTACCATTCGGGGTGGCCATCAACATTGTCGACCTGTCGACGGTGTTCTCGTAGACACCGAGCGAGGGTAACTGCGTCGCGGTCCGCGAACTCAGATCCACTTTGTCGATCACATTGGTGGCCCCGGCGCGGCTAACCGCCAGAATGGCGCGCCCACTGGCCGCGATCGAGCGAGGAACGTGGCCGGACGGGGTGAAGATCGGAGCAAGTTTTTCTAGAGTCTCAAGATCGAACATGGCGGCGAGTTGGGCGTTGTCATGCCCAACCAGCAAGTAACGCCGGTCAAAGGTGATCGCCATCTGGGTGGGAGTGGCGCCGGTGCGGAGCCGCGCCTGGAGACTATAGGTGGCGCCGTCGTAAACCAGCACTTCGTTGGTGTCTTGCCGAAGAACGTAGAATCGGTCGCGCTCGGGGTCGGCCAGGATGTCCACCAGTTTTCCTGGAACATTAACAATGGTGCCGCGTTGATCCGGCTCCCGATTGTTGATCAGGACACGAATGGAAGGCGCAATGTTCACGGCAGTCTCGGACTTGATGGCGATTTGGGCGGTCAAAGTGCCCTTGAGATTTTGAAACGAAGCTGGGTCGATGCTGACGCGCACTGTCGCGGGTGTAACACCGCTCGAAGGCGAGAAACGCAAGCCAGGCGTCGTCGACGATAGCGAAAAGTCCACGGCTCCTCCGCCTGGATTCACGATCGCAATGTCTTGACCAGACACGCGGCGGTCACAGAAGTTGCCGCGGAAGATCACATCTTGTTCAGTGGAAGCGATACGCGGGGCCTGCTCAAGAGCCCCCACAGGCAGCACGGTCACCCCACTCGCCGAGATCGCATACATCACGGTCGCGTCCTGGTTCAACACGGCTTTTCCCGCCAAGTGCTCAGCCAATTGGAGCCGCTCCCGCACACGCAGGTTGTCGGCGTCAAGCACCTGAAGCACGGCTGCCTGTGCACCGGTTGAGCCGGGTATCAACGAGCCACCCAACAGTGTCGGCACTTCTGAGTAAAGCAGTCCACGGCTGGAGTCCAACGCGTGACCGCCGACCTCAAGTGCGCCGTTGGGGTCGGGAAAATGAGCCAAGTAATGCCCTTCCCGGTCTTGCACCGACCACCCAGAAACCACAAGAGATCCGTCGCGAGACACCGAGATCGCCCGAGGCCCTTGCCTGAGAGGCGAGACGTATTGAACCACCCGCGCCGTCCTCTGTTCGACGTCGTACTGCAGGTAGAATGATTCGGTTTGCCCGAAGATTGAACGGCCATCGCCCGAGGCGGCCAGCGAAGCGGCCACAATGGAGGCGGGCGCGTTCGGATTAGAGGCCGGCAGTGTTTTTGAGAGTAGTTCGGTGTAACTGCTCAGGACTTGCGTAGCCCCGGTCACCGGGTCGAAGAGCTGAATGTTGGCATTGGTTGCGATTAAAGCTCGCCCGTCGATGCCGAACGCGACGCCTAATACCGGAGCACCCATGACAAACGTCTGGCGGGCGCGCGTGTTCAGGTCGATCACGGTCAAGGCATTATTCGCAGACGCTGCAGCCAGGAAGTTGCCATAGTGCCCGACCACAAGATACCGGCCGTCGGGCGATAGCGCCAGCGAACCGGGTTGCGACGAGACGTTGATCGATGTGCGGATAACGCCAGTTGCCAGCGACATCTCCTCAATCCGGTTGGCCGTGAAATTTGCAATATAGAGAACGTTCCTGGCTTCGTCGATAGCCAGATCGGCAGCTTGGCCGCCGATGGCGACCACCTTGCCAAACGGCGCCGCCGAAGCCGGTACGGTCAGGGCGGCAGAGGCCAGCCCCAACAAGACCAGAGGCCCGGCAATCCGGCGGGCGCACTGCCCGAACCGCGTTAGGTATTCTTGCTTCTCCATAACCTCGCTCCATTACTCCGCGCACAAGCGGTTTGCGACCGCGCATCGTGCGTCTCACTAGAACCTTCGTCTTTTTGGTACAGAAACTTTCGCGCTCAGTCCGGAGATTTGAGGCGAGGGTCCCGTTTTTTCTTACGAGCCCCCCGCCACGGTCCGAAATAAAGTCGCGATTCGGCGGCCGGGACTTAGTCGGCGCTTTTCTTGCGGCGCATGACGATCATCCCCAGCAGAGCAACCCCTACCACCAAGCAAATGATCCGTACTGTTGTGCTATCCATGATGTCTCTCCTTTCTCGGTTCCAGTCGAAAAAACTTAAATGTTATTCATCATGGGGATTAGTTCCCGCATGATCTTAATGACCATTGGCCCCACCGTCACGACAAACAGCGACGGCATGATACAGAAAAAAATCGGAAATATGAGTTTGACGCCCAATTTGGCGGCCTTTTCTTCCGCCGTCTGGCGGGCTTGGACGCGCATAAAGTCGGCATGGGCTCGCAAGCTCTGCCCGACGCCGGTGCCGAACCGGTCGGCCTGAATCAGCACGGCCACCAATTTTTTGAGATCGTCTACGTTGGTGCGCTCGGCCAGGTTCCGCAAAGCATCGATGCGCCGCTTGCCCGCTTTTAGCTCGTAGTTGACCATGGCGAACTCTTCGCTTATCTCCGGATGCGCATGATCGAGATCCTTGGCCACCTGCACCACGGCCTGATCGAGCCCGAGACCACTCTCCACGCACACGACGAGAAGGTCGAGCGAGTTGGGGAGACCGCGCCGGATCTCTTTTTGACGCTTCTTGGCTTTTAAGTTCAGATACTCGTTGGGGGCGAAGAAACCCATGGCGCCGGCCGCCAGGACGGCTAGTATCTTGTTGGTCGGATCGGTCGTCGAATTGGCCACGGCCGCCGTCATCAGCAACGGCATCGTCACGCCGAAAATCACCTTGGCTCCGAAGAGGTAGCGCAGGGCATTGGGGTTACGAATGCCGGCGCGGATCATCCGGCGCTGGATGGCGCCCGCGTCTTTGGGGCTGACCGGCATCATGGCGCCGAGTTTCTTCACGATTTCGTGAAAGACCAAACTCGGGTGGATTGGCGCCTCTTCCTGCTTAACCGTGCCGGTGCCGGTAACGCGCTCGATCGCTTCTTTGGGACGGACCCAAAGTTTGGTGCCGAGCATCGCGCCCAGCACGGTCACAGTCAGGAACAGAAGTGCGGCGATGAACAGTGGCATGAAACTAAACCTCGATCGAAACGATCTTCCGAATAATCAAGTAGCCGATGATCTGCAAAGCAACGGCGACACCCATCATGATGTTGCCGACCTCATCTTCGAAGAAGAAAGTGACATAGGTCGGATTGACCCAAAACATCATCCCCGCCACGCCCAACGGGATGAGCGTGAGCGCCAAGCCCGTCATCCGTCCGTGCGCGCTGATCGCCTTGATCTTGCCTCTCAGCTTGAAGCGCTCGCGGATCACATAGGCCAACTTGTCGAGAATTTCGGCCAAGTTGCCGCCCGTTCGTTTCTGGAGCAAAACCGCCGAAACGAAAAAGTGAACGTCTAGAAGCGGTACCCGCTTGGTAAGTTTGAGCATCGCCTGGTCGAGAGGCATACCCAGGTTGTGCTCATCGAAGGTGCGCCGGAATTCGCCAGCCAACGGCTCCTGAAACTCGCGATGGATCATCTCAATCGACACCGAGAAAGCGTGACCGGCGCGCATGGACCGGGCCACGAATTCCAGGCTCTCCGGAAACATGCCTTCGAATTTATGGAGACGGCTCGCCCGGCAACGCAGTACATAGACGGTCGGAAGAATTGCCAGCCCCATGCCCATGATCAGTTGCAGCCATAGGTAGGGGACGGCCAATAGGATGCGGGCGGCGAAGAATCCGGCCAGGAACATACCCAACGAGGCGTGGACGACCTTGGCCGGTTTCCAGCGCAACCCCGCCTGCTCGAGCAGGATGTCGAGGCGGTTCTGAAGGTCTAGTTTCTTGAGCAGACCGAGCGCGAATCGGCCTGAGGCCAAATCCTCGCCGTTCATCAACTTCGGCAAAGCGGGACCGGCCTTGGCCTTTTTCTCTTCCTTGGCCGCCGTGTCGAGAATACGGCTCTTCATCTTGTCGACGTCTGAGTTGCGGAAGGCGCGGTTGACAAACCACCAAACCGCCATCGAGCCAAGCCAGATGAGGCCGAACACCAGGATAAACGTGTTCATGAGCGATCAGATCTCCATTACTTCGTCGAACAGATCGGGGCGGAGCCGGATACCGGCGGAAAGGAGTTTTTCGTAGAACTTCGGGCGGATACCGGTGGCGGCAAAGCGTCCGACAATCGTACCCTCGGGCGTTAGCCCGCGCTTTTCGAACACGAAGATGTCCTGCAGGGTGATGATGTCTCCTTCCATGCCGGTCACTTCGGTGATGCTAATGACGCGGCGCGAGCCGTCGCTTAGGCGCGTAGCCTGCACGAGCAAATTTACCGCGCTCGAAATCTGCTGCCGGATGCTGGTCAACTGCATGTTACCGTTGGCAAGCGACACCATGACCTCAAGACGTGACACGGCGTCGCGCGGCGTGTTGGCGTGGATGGTGGTGAGCGAACCGTCGTGACCGGTGTTCATGGCCTGCAACATATCGAGCGCCTCTTCACCGCGGCACTCGCCGACGACGATCCGGTCCGGACGCATGCGGAGGCTGTTGACGAGCAACTCGCGCTGGCGCACCGCGCCGTTGCCCTCAAGATTCGATGGGCGGGTTTCGAGGCGTACCACGTGGGGCTGCTTGAGTTGCAATTCGGCGGCGTCTTCAATGGTGACAATGCGTTCCCTCGGATTAATGAACGAGGAAAGGGCATTGAGCAGCGTGGTTTTGCCGGAACCGGTGCCGCCCGCGATAATGATGTTCATGCGAGCCTTGACGGCGGCCTCAAGCAGTTCCATCATGCCGGGCGTCATGGCGCGGCGTTCGACCAGATCGGCCGGCATCAGTTTATCGGTGCTGAACCGGCGAATCGAAAGGATAGGGCCATCAACGGCGAGCGGCGGAATAATCGCGTTGACGCGAGACCCATCAAGGAGACGCGCATCCACCATCGGCGTGGATTCGTCGATGCGGCGACCGACCTGTGAAACGATCTTGTCGATGATCCGCAGCAAATGTTGATCGTCCCGGAAGGTAACGTTGGTGATCTCAAGCAGACCGCGCCGCTCGACAAAGACCTGCTTGGAGGTGTTGACCAAAATGTCTGAAATGGTCGGGTCCTGGAGAAGCGGCTCCAGCGGTCCGAGCCCGAAGACTTCGTCAAGCACCTCATCGCTGATCTGCTGCTTTTCGACTGAGCTAAGCAGGGTCTGCTCGCCGTCGATCAATTGCATGAGCGCGTTGCGGACTTCGCCGCGGACGCGTTGGTTATCGATCGACGCGAGCGCCTCGAGGTTGATCTTATCGAGGAGCTTTCGATGAAGCGTAAACTTGAGTTCCTGGTATTCCGGTTTCAGCGAGCCTTTGCCGCGACCGGCATTTTTCATCAGGCGCTGTTCCCAGGACAGTTGCTGCGATTGTTGGCTTTTTTGATCGAGACTAGGCAACATTGGATTTTCGATTTTCCCCTTAGCTGGCGCTCTTCATCGGCAGAGCCATGCCGGCATCGGCCACCCCGGCTGGCTTCTTGCCGCCCGTCGATACGCCCGCGACGCGACCGGCGAGCGTAGCGATGGCGCGGCCCAGTTCACAGTCCATGGCCAACGGTTGGCCGAGTGAGATGACGCGATGCAACGCAAAGTAGTCATTCGGCAAAGAGGCATAAACCGGGCAGTTGAAGATTTTTTCTATATCGCTGCCTCCGATTTCGTCCCGTTTACTCATGCGGTTCATTACGATCTGATACCGCTCTTTGCCAAATCCAACCTGCACCAGCAGGTTGATCGCTTTGCGAGCCAGATGCAGACTCGCCAAGTCGCTGGTTGAAACCACATATGCTTGGTCAGACTCAGAAACCGCGAGCAACGCGGTGCGGTGAAAAACATTGGGCACGTCGAGTATGATCCAGTCATAAAGCAGCCGGGCATACTCCAACAAGTCGTGGAGCTTAGCCGCATCGACCGGCACAGAAACGGGCAAATCGGGAGCCGCAAGTACATCGATACCGCCAGCATTTACCGTAAAAGTCGACCACAGCCCCGCATCCAGACGGTCGGCTCCATAGAGAGCCTCCAGCACCGACTGGGAGCACTGAACCTTGAGATAAAAACCGACCGTGCCATTCTCCAGGTCCAGGTCGCAAAGCAGAACCCGTTTCCCGGTAACTTTACGAATCGCATGGGCAGTGTGCGTCGCCAGAGTCGATGAACCGGCTCCCGGTTTGGCCGCCGAAAAGACAACGACCTTGCCGAGCGTCACCGGCATGTCGGGTTCGGGTTGCCGCAGACGCCGGAGGCGCGCCACGGCCTCTTTCTGTTCGGCCGGATCAAAGGGCGCGTGCAGGAACTCGGCAGCGCCGGATCTCAGCAACGTCACGACGGCCGAGGTATCGTTGGTCCGGTGCAAACCGACAGTCAGAACAGGCGGCTGGCTGGCCGCGCAGACTCGGATCACATCGCAAGCGGCCTCAAGATTGGTCGCCGCGTCGACGAGCACAACCTCGGGTTTGAGTTGACGCAAGCGAATCTCAAGGCCATTGCCCGCCGGATATTCCTTAAGGTCCGAAATGATCTGGAAGGCACGAGACTCGTCGAGTGTGACGCCCAGTCGGGCGGCTAACTCGCGGTCCGGCGAGATGAGCAGAGTGGTTAACCCAGCGTCCCTCGAGTTCCGTGTGACGGCCATGATCCGTTCTTCTTCCTTCCCGATCGATCCCGACGATTTCGGTACGTACGCTAGCGCTTAGCAGGAGTTGGATCGGCTGCCGCCGGCTCGGTCAGGACCGGGTTAATTTGCAACGGTATGTCCGCCGCGGGAACTGGCGGCTCTTGACCCGGCAACGACGACGAAGCCGTGATTTCCCGCTTGGCCTCGGCCTTGGCGCGTTGCGCCTCTTGGGAATTCCTGCGTAGCGCCGCGCTCCGTTTCGGATTGGGAGTGCGTGTCGCCGACGATCCGGGAATAGTCACCGGTCCGAGGAATTCCTTGGGCATGACCGGCAACGGTTTGGGATCCCCGGGATTTAAGGGGTCGACGATTTCAGGTGTCACGAGCACGATCAACTCGGTTTTGGACTTGGATTCGCCCCGGCTTTTAAAGAAAGCTCCGAGGATCGGTATGTTGGCTAAGCCAGGAATACGGGACATCGTGTCTTCGACACGATCATCGAGGAGTCCGCCGATGACGAAGCTCTGCCCGGGGGCGAGCTCAATATTGGATTCGATGCGGCGAGTCGAGAGAGCCGGAATCCGGAAACCGCCAAAGGTGATCGAGTTGGCGATGTCAATTGAAGAGACTTCCGGCTTAACATAAATTTTCAAGGTGTTATGCGGCGTCAGCAGCGGGTTGAATTGCAACCGGATGCCGAACTCACGAAATTGGATCGTAACGGCTCCAGCGTTGGAGCCACCCTGCAGAACCGGAATCGGAAACTCACCGCCGACCAGGAAGCTGGCTTCTTTCCCATTGGTCGTCACCAGGTTCGGTTCGGCCAGGATCTGAAGAATGTTCTCGCTTTGCAGAGCTTTGATCGTCGCGCCCAGATTCAGATCAGGACGGAAGGCGAAAACATTCAGGATGTCAGACAGCGAGAAATTGCTCACAGTTCCGTTCAGTGCGCCCGGAATTGTGCCAGTTAGGCCAGTACGGCTGGGCGGCCCAAATTGCCCGGTGCTGATCGCCCCAGGCGTATTGCCTGCGCCAGTCGATATCAAATTCGCGCCAAGTGACTTCGAGGCATTGCGATCCAACTCAGCAAACTTGACCCGCAATAGGATCTGTTTTTCCACCGGATTAGGCGCGACCTGCAAATTATTGATTACGGTCTTGGCCAACGAGCTGACCAGGGCCGCGACACGGTCGGAAACACCTTTGTCGCTCACGCGGCCGTTCAGTGTTACTGAATCCCGGGCCGAGCTAATGACAACCTGATCGTCGGGATAAGTCTCTTTGAGGATCCGGCGGATCGGCTCAAGGTTGTGCTCAACCGACACGTTGTAGAAAGTTCGTTGGCCGGTCCGGGCCCAAATCACCACCGTCGACGAACCGTGCGACTTGGCGTGAAGCAGTACTTCACGAGTCGAGACGGCCACCGCGTCCACCACTTCGGGATTGGAAGTCGAGATCCGGGCAACGTCTGTGGGATAGTCCACTACGATGCTCTTTCCCACGGTTACTCTCAAGTCTTCGGTCGACGATTGGCCAAAAACAAGAGCTGGGGCTAGCACCGCCATCGCGGCGGCGGTTATGCAAAGTCGAGTATTCAGTCTCATCGAGGTGTCCCCTTCTACTGGTTCTGCGGCGGCGCGGCAGCGCCACGGCCGTTGCCGACAATTTCAACCGTCTTCTGATTGCCACGGATGACTACGACCGAATCGGGCACCGAAGGCGGCGCGATCGCCACCGGCGGAGCCACGGGCTTGGCGTCGGAAACCACGATCGGGCGCGGACGCGGACGCTTGGGTTGGTCTTCGTCTTCGCCGGAGTCGTTCCAATCCTTTGACTGAGTCACGATTGAACCTCGGCCGGCGGCGGCGGCGCCGGAGACCTTGTAAAGATCGGTCATCTTCTGGCCCCGAGTCGATGAGACGGTTCCGTCCGACGCGCTCCGCAACACCAGCTGAATCTTAGCTTCGTTGCCGGCGAGCGTTAGGATTTCCGCCTGCTCGGGGGTGACCAGAAGGGTCACGACCGGGGTGTTGATCGCTTGGCCGCGCGGGTCAGCCTGAAGCGTCTGGCCTGCCGTCAACACCGAGATATTCTGGAGCACCGTGCGAGTCACTGTATTGTTGCCTTCGGCGTTTGGCGGCCTGCCAGTCACCAAGACATCCACTTTCATACCAGGCAAGACAAAGCCAGCCACGCCAACGACGTCGTTGACGCGGACCGAGACCGCTCTCATGCCAATCGGGATCTGCGCTACCGGCCCCACGCCTGCGCCTCGGGCGGCAAGCCGTCCGTCAAGAATGGGCTCTTCAAACAAAATGTTGCTGACCACCGGACGGTCAATCACTTCCTCAGGCTTGCTGAAAGCCCCCTTAGGAAAGGCCGACACAGGGATTTTGGTCACCTTAATGTCGTCCGGTTTCACTGTCACGCCGACAGGCAGGGGCTTAGCCGCCACCACAATGTCCTGCAGCTCGGTCTGTTCCTGCTTCTTTGCCGGGCCGCCGGCCTTCGCCGACAACTGGTAGAAGATGCTGGAGACCACCAAAGCGAAAACCAGGCTCACTCCGAGAACCGTTAAGAACCTACGATCCATATCTCACCTCTCCTATTTCGCCGACAAAAGGGTCAGCCATACGCCCATCGCTATCGCCGGCGCATACGGAATGCTTGCCGGACCCGCTTTTTCCTGCTGGCCGGGCGCCAGCCATCGGCGAGCCGCCGAAAAACCCAGTACGCCCGCAGCGAGCAACCCGCCCGTGAGCGCCGTCCAAAAGGCGGCTTGCAGCAGACGGCCGGCGCCTAACATCGCACCAAAGCCAGCCATCAGCTTGACGTCTCCCCCGCCCATGCCACCGAGTAAGTAAAAAATCATGAACACGCCAAATCCCGCCGCCGCGCCTAGCAAGCCATACCCAATACCGATCCAGCCTTTAGCGAACACCTGGCAACCCAGACCAGCCGCCAATGCCGCCAGTACGATCCAGTTGGAAATCGTCCTGCGGAATAAATCCTCGACCGACGCCGCCAAACCAATCAACCCTGCGGCCCACCACTCTAAGCGGGCCAACTCCAGGAGCTCAGGCGAAACGGTGGTCACTGGCGATCTCCTTCGCCAGGGGCCGAACGCCGCATCAGCCCAGGGGCCACGAACCCGCCGCGCAGGGCAAACTCAGCCAATCCGACGCCGGAAGGCATACTCCAGTTCGCAACCGGAACCGCGCTCGGGCGTTGTCTGGCGCGGCGCGAGCGCTCTTGGGAGCGGCGAGTTTTGGCGATGAGCGCTGACGAGGGTGATTTCATTAGGAAACGGTCACTCCTATAGGAATTTCGGACGCGGGGGCCTAGTTCATTAGTGCTGGGTCAGGGAAATTTTTCCGGACCTCCGCCGATATCGGCGGTCTTGAGGTAAGGCGCTCAAACAAAAGGGTTTTTCCATCATCCGCCACCAGGCGCCAGGATTTGTCTTCCTTAAGCAAACTGGCGAGCGACCAACCGGAGGGTACTAAAGCCCGGTCGAACTTGTGGCGTTCAAGAATTTGCCGCCAGTCATGAGAACCACCTGAGAGGCGCAAATACTCTTCACCTAGTTTGGCGCCATAAAAATCGCTCCGGCCGTCAAAAAACACCCGTTGTGAGGGGTAGAAACGGTAGATCATGTAGTCGGCCCACTGATCGGAAGTCAGGAGCCGCCCGGTGCGCAACAGCGTTTGATGGCGGTTGATGAGATCGACGGGAAAGCGATAGCCGGGAAAGTCAGACGGCCATTTGACCGGCAGCGCCGCAATCAAAAGGATGGAGAGAGCGACGGCGGCTGGCCAAACGCTGGTCCATTCAAAGCTAGGCCTCATGTCCGCCGCCAGCGAATTCAGAATCTTACGGGTGCTCTTCTTGCCGCCTCCAGCTACCCACCATGTCCATAACCGGCTCGCCTCGTCGGCGACGATCGGCGCCGCCAAGGAAGAGAAAACCGTAATGTGGCGGACCGAACCGAGCGACTGATGGGCCCAAAACAAAACCAATAGAGCCTCCACGACGCGGCGCCGGGCAAGCAGCATTGCTGCCGCCATCAGGCCTATAAGCAGCAAAACCTCATACTGAAGCTGATTCTCGGAGCGAAAGCTGGGAGACTGAAATTCCTGAACCACCGAGCGGATGAAATCCGAACTCATGTATTCGATCACGTGCTTGTGCAAGCCCCAGCCGTAGGGGTTGACAAGGGTCGCCGCCGAGGTCGCCAACACCAGCAGGCCACCGCGGCCTAGCGTTCGCCAGTTTCGCAGTTGCCCCTCTAAGCACAGCTCGGCAGCGCCGCCAATCAGGAATAATCCTGTGCAAGCCACCCAGGCCAACACGCCTCCGTGCAGATTGGTCCAGACCATCGTGATTGGCACGGAGATCCAAACCAGCTTCCCGGGAGAGCGGCGGTCTGCTTCGAGCAGCCAGAGGCAGATCGGCAGCAGCATTAACGTAAACAGATGGGGCCGCGCCAGATAATGCACTGTGCATGCCCCAATGGCGAGCAAGACAAACAATTGGGCGCAAATCAAATTGGCGCCGCGCCAAAGCGAATAGCGCAACAGAATCGTCGCGAACAGACAGATCTGAACGGCCCCAAGCCAGGCTACGCCTTTCAGACCCCAGACACGGTGCAAGAGTGAATAGATGACGTCAGCGCCCCATTCCCACGCAAACCAGGTTTGACCGGGTTTCGAAAAGGAGAAGATATCGACGCGCGGAACCTCACCATGGCTGAGGATGTAGTCACCCGTGCGAATGTGCCACCCCGTATCGCCATCGTGGAGCAGACCCTTGAACCCCTCTGGCGAGATAATGAACAGCCAGGACAGGAGCGCCAGGAAGAACAGATCGGAAAACGATGGTTTGATCAGCCGCGTGAGACGCATTCGACAGGGGTCACCCTAACTTGCTGATCGGCAGTACCATGACCAACCTTTACTCGCCCAACCCAGAGAGACGATGAAGGTAATCAGCGGAGTGCTGTTGCGGCCGCGGCTCCAAGCGTGGCGGCCACGCTCATGTTTCTCCGATACAGCGACGAGAATTCATCCTGGTAGATCAAGGTCAAGTCAGATCGGCGTCCGATGGTCGCTCGCAGTTGGCTCTGGCCCGATGGTTGAAGCGAATGGCTCCAATCCGCCCGAGTGATCAGAGCATGAGTCCACGGTTGTCCGGCCGCGTCCGGCATCTCGGCAAAGGAAGCTTGGATCGCTGGAGTATCCATTGGGTAAAACAATCGCGGCGGCACGATCGTTCGATACGCGCGCCTGGCGGTGTGAAGGTAGAGTAAGCCGTCCTGATCGCTCAAAATCACCGCATTCGCTGGGGTCCGGTGTGCGACTTCGGCAAACGCCGCGCGGAGTTGAGCAGTGCCGCTCCGATCCAAAGAAGCGCCAGTTGGAAGTTTGACCAAGCGCGCGTCGACGATCGACCAGACAAAGAAGACCGCAAAGGCCGAAAGCACCGTCGCCACGCCGGCCGCTGCAACACGCTCGGACGTCTCCGGTTTCCGCCAACTCGCCTGGACGGTTTCGATCAGGCGCGCGGCTTCGGTCCAAAGGCCGGCCAGCAAAAGCGGCATCAATGGCAGCGTAAAACGCTCGTTCGGAGGATAGTGCCAGACCGACAGGATCGCCGAGTAAACCAGCGCGTACGCGACGTAGTTCCAACAGCCCGTCCGACGGCTAAGCCTACAGGCGCCCATCACGGCGGCGACGGCGATAAGGCGGGCCGCGTTATGGCCAACCTCAGAGTATCCAACCAGGAAGATCGCCAGGTTTCCAAAGCCGGTTAATAAAGTATCGAAATTGGTGTAGAGAATCAGGCCGGCATTTTTCCAGGTCACCGTGGCGCGTTCCATTCCGACATAGTCGGTATAGAACCGCAGGACCCAGTCCGGGGCATTGGCCGGGTGGGCGGACAACCAGATCTGCCAGGAAACAACCGCCGGAGCCAAGCCGGCCAGGAAGGCCAGGGCATGGAGCCGGCGCTTGCGCAAGAGCAGAAGCGCTGGGATCGTAATCGCCAGCGGGAGCGCGGCGGTTCGAGTCAGGTACGCCAATCCGGCCAGCAGTCCAGCCGTCAACGCCCAGCGCCAAGTCCGGACCGCAGCCAGTTCACTGACCAGGATTGTCGCCAGGAGGAAGGCAGTGTAAGGCAACTCAGTCATCGCGAAAACCGACAAATGAATCGAAGTCCCATTCGCCACGACGAGCGCGGTCAACAGCAGAGCGGGCCCGTTCTCAAAGCCGAACACCAGGAAGAGCCGGCAGGAGAGCCAACCGATGACAAGAGAAGAGATAGCCCCGATTAGGCCAACGGCACAGAGCGTGGCGGAGAGATTGTTCTGCCAAGCCCAGACGAGGGCGAGGGCAGCCGGATAAAGCGGCGGGTATTTGGTCTGGGCCGGCCCGCCGGGCAGATGCGCCACCTTATAACCGTTGCCCTGGCTCAACGATTGCGCCGAGAGCATATAGACGGCGTCGTCCTGGAGCGAACCAAATCCGGGGATGTCGCGATTCTGCCAGGTATACGAAAGGGCAGACACAATCGCCAGCGCGAGTACCAAGTAAGGGCCCCAGCGGCGGATCACACCCATGTTCGTACTATCGGCCTCTCCTCCATTCCGCTATACCCATCGGGAGGAGACTTGAAATAAAGGGCTAAGGGCCTTGCCATCGCACGCGCATTGCGACAAAATATAAGCGCATGAGAGCCTTCCCGACCTCGTTCTGTTGTGCGGCCGCGTTTGCCGCCGGGCTACTTGAGACCGCTCCGGTGCGCGTCGAGCTATACGAAAATGTCGCGGCTGGATCCGAACTCGCTCCGGCAGGCGAAGCCTCCTATCGCTACACCGAACCTGCGTTTGGATTTGCGCGGCTGCCGGTCAAGTATTCCAGCGAAGCGTTAGCGTTCGACCGCTCTGTGCCGTTCACCTTGCGCGCCACCTACGAGCGCACAATCCCCGAAGGCGCCTACCGCTTCCGGTTGCGGGCGCGCGGCGGAGCTCGGCTGTCGATCGACGGCGTGGAGGTGGCCAAGACGGAAAAGCAGAAACCGAACACCTCCGGCGACGATCCGGTGCCTGCGCAACCTGTTCGAGACGAAAGCGGCCATCGTCCGCCGACGCATCCCCATCAGGACGTATTTGCCAATTTCAAGGGTGATGGCAAGCTGCACAAATTCGAGCTGACCGCCATTATCGGCGGCAAGGGCCTGATGCCGACGCCCGGGGAATTGGCGGTTTCGTTTGGCCCCCAAGGGAAGATCGAGATGCTGCTCGGGCCGGATGGCTCACCGCTTCTGACCGATGCCGAATGGGAAGCGATGGTGGTCAAGCAGGAAGAAAGACATCGCCTGGGCGACCGTGAGCGGAGGCTTGAGGCTTCGCGTGAGGTAATCGCTAAGTGGCAGGCCCGGCATGCCGAAGTGCGCGCTTACTATCTGGACAAAGTCGTACCGGCGCCAGCCGCCACCGCCGGACTGGGGGCCTACAATGCGATCGATCACTTTCTAAATGCCCGCCTTAAGGAAGAAGGCGCCGCGCAAAGACCGCTAGCTTCCGATCTCGAATTTCTTCGCCGATTGTCACTTGACGCTACGGGCTTGATTCCTTCCGCCGACGAGATTCGCGCCTATCTGGCTGCGCCAACCGGCAAGCGCAGAGCGCAAGCGATCGAACGGCTGCTTGGTCATCCGGACTGGGCCGATAACTGGGTGAGTTACTGGCAGGATGTGTTGGCCGAAAATCCTGGAATCCTGAAGCCCGACCTTAACAACACCGGCCCCTTCCGCTACTGGATCCATCAGGCGTTCGCCGATGGTTTGCCGTTTGACCGTTTCGTTTCCGAGCTGGTGCAAATGGACGGGAGCATTCATCAAGGAGCGCCGGCCGCCTTTGGACAGGCCACGTTGAACGACGCCCCGATGGCGGCCAAGGCGGACATTCTCGGTCAGGCGTTTCTAGGCGTGAAGCTGGGATGCGCCCGCTGTCACGACGCTCCTTTCCATCCTTACAAACAAAAAGATCTGTTCTCCCTGTCAGCCATGCTGAGTGGCAAGGCGGTGAAGTTGCCCGTCACAAGTACGGTGCCGTTGGTGGAAGGCGGACGGCGGCCAGCCGTGCAGATTACTTTGAAAGCGGGCGAATCGATCGAGCCGGGTTGGGCGTTCAACGACTTGATCAAGCACGATGAAACAGGGTCGCTGCCGGTGAATGGCAAAGTGGAATCGCGCCGGACGTTGGCGGCCTTGATGGTTTCGCCGCGCAATGAGCGGTTCGCGCAAGTGGTTGTGAATCGCGTCTGGAAGCGCTACATGGGCGCCGGGTTTGTCGAACCGGTGGACGATTGGGCGCGCACCAAGGCGTCGCACCCTGAACTGATGCAGTTTCTCGCCCGCGAGTTCGTGATGAGCGGCTACGATCTCAAGCATCTGGCTGGAATGATTTTTTCGTCGCACGCCTATCAAAGGCGGCCGATCGAGTTGCTGTCCGACACACAGATGGCGGTTCAGAGCCGGCTCTTCAGCGGTCCGCTGCGGCGCAAGATGACGGCCGAGCAGTTGGTGGATTCACTGCATCGGGCCGTGGGCAAGAAGTTCGAATGCGAGGATTTGAATCTGAATCCCGCCGGCGATCGCGCGCCAGGGCAGTTCCTCAACATGGGCAAACCGTCGCGCGCCTGGCAACTGACCGCGCTATCGAACGAACGCGACCGGCCGGCGTTGGCGCTGCCGATCGCACAAGCCCTGGTGGACGTCATGACGTCTTATGGCTGGCGGCAATCACGGCAAAGCCCAGCGACCACGCGCGACGATGCATCGTCGCCGATGCAGACGCTGGTCCTGGCCAACGGAGTGCTGGGCACGCGCGTCGTCCGGCTTTCCGACGATAGTGCGTTCACCGAATTGGCGCTCAAAGACCAGCCGGTTGAGAAATTGATCGGCGAGGCCTTCCTGCGCATTCTCTCGCGTCCAGCTTCCGCCGAAGAGACGCGGACGTTCTCGACGCTGCTGGCTCCGGTATACTCGGCTCGCAAAGTGGCGGGGGCCGAATTGAACTACGCCGCGCTCAAGAGCGACAATCGCGTTTCCTGGTCCAATCACCTGAGCGCCGAAGCAACCGTCATTCGGATGGAAGAAGAACGGAAGATGCGCATGGGCGCCGAGCCCACCAAGCGGCTGACCAAGGATTTCCGTGAGCGGTTCGAAGATACTCTGTGGGCCATGTTGAACAGTCCCGAGTTCGTGTTGATGCCGTAAGGAGCCACAGCAACCACCATGATCAATCGAAGAACTTTCCTGGCTGCTTCGACAGCTGCGGCGGCGGCGGCAACCACGACACCGGCACTCCCCAAGGGCAAAGCGGAGGCGTGCATTTTTATGTGGCTGGGCGGTGGCGCCGCTCATATGGACACGTGGGATCCGAAAGTGCAGGGCGACGGTAAGCGGAAGGCCGGTTCTTACTATAAGTCGATCCCGACGGCGATCCAAGGCGAGCAGGTTTGTGAGCACCTGAGCCGGTCAGCGCCTTTACTGGATCGCGCGGCCATTGTGCGGTCGGTTACTCATGACATTTCGGGCGAGCACGCGGCGGCGGCGAATCTGGTGCATACCGGACGCAAGCCTAGCGGGACGATTTTATATCCGGCGATCGGCTCGATTGTATCGCATGAGTTAGGCGCCAGGAGCGAAGAATTACCGCCGTATGTGGTGATGGGTTATCCCAGCATCATTCGCGATCCAGGCTTCCTGGGCGCGAAGCATGGCTATGTTTATTTGACGCAAATTGAGACCGGGCCAACGGGGCTGGTGCGTCCGCCCGACGTGGATTTGAACCGCGAAGACCGGCGCGAGACCTTACTGGGCGCGATGCGCGAGAACTATCTCAAACGCAGCCCGGGAGATCAGACCGTGCAGCAGCAGGACGCCATCACGCGCGCGGCTTACAAACTGGCGGGGCCCAAATTTTTGAATGTGTTCGATTTGGCGCGCGAGAAGGCCGACCTCCGCGAATCTTACGGGGGCGAGTTCGGCCAGCGCTGCTTACTGGCGCGGCGCCTAGTGCAGGCGGGCGTGCGCTTTGTCGAGGTTTCGCACAATTTGAATTTCCTGAACGGCAGCGGCTGGGACACTCACAACGAGGGGCAATTGAACCAGCACTTACTCATTCAGGAGTTAGACAAGGCGTTTGCGACGCTGATAACCGACCTGGAGCGGAATAAGATGCTCGACCGGACGCTGGTGGTGGTGGCGACTGAGTTCGGGCGTCCACCGGAGTTTGATTCCGGCGGCGGACGCGGGCATCAATCGCTGGGCTTCAGCATGGTGCTGGCGGGCGGCGGATTGAAGACTGGACAAGTCATCGGGCGGACGGATGAGTTAGGCGCGAAGGTGGCGGAGCGGCCAGTGTCGGTGCCCGATTTCCATGCGACGATTCATTGCGCGCTGGGGATCGACCCGCATAAGAATTTGTATGCGGGATCGCGGCCAGTGCCGATTACCGATCACGGGACGCCGATTGCGGATTTGTTTGGGTAGGTTCGCGGGTTACGCCGCCGGTCCACAAAATACCTGACACAACCGGCTTCTCATGGCGAGATTGTCTTGCGGATCGAGAATGCCCGAGTTTCCGGCGGATGGCGGCCTTCGGCATCGGAGTTGTTTTGTCGATCCGGGCAACTGAAGCAGTTGCTAGTCCGGCTGACTGCCACGCCAGGAGGGGGAGGTCATATTAGCCGGTCCTCAACCGCGAGATCGCGGGTGCAACCAGAACGTCGTGAAAAGACAATTCCGCCAGCAGGACCTCACCGAGTCTTAAGATCGGTGTAGAGTCGATCATAAATCGAGTCCTCAGGTGCGTAAGCCTCTATTAAGTTGCGCGCGGAGAGATTTCGCCAAGCATCGGAGTCGGCTTGGTCCGGGTCGCCAGGTGATTCGAGGAGCAGGATGACGTGGAGATCCTCGCCGTCGGGGATGGCGGCCGCCAAGTGTTCCGGGACGGCGAGGGTCATCTCGTTAGTCATCCGCGCTTTGAATTCCAGGGTCCGCATTATCCTGCCTCTCTTCAATACTGGCATAGCTTCGGGGAGGGATGCGACTACCGGTGGGGCGCTGGCGAAAATGTTCCCTTGGGGAATAGGTTTCGACTTGTATTCTGGCGGCGACCGTCGACTCGTTCGTAGGTCTCCACCAGCGCGGCCCGACGCTGCTTGCGTCGCTCGGCAGACCGGGCGTGAACGTTATACTAACGGCAGGTAAAGACGATTGGCATCCTTAGCGGCAATTGCGGAATTACTGCCCGGTCCGGGCGAGTGGACTGAGGCAGACTACTATCCTTTGTCGGAGCGGGGCCGGCTGGTCGAACTGTGTGACGGCGATATCGAGGTCCTCCCTTTGCCGAACGATTTTCATCAGCTTCTCTTGGGGCGCTTGTTTCTTGCGCTGAACGCTTATGTGACGTTACACCGAGTCGGACGCATCCGATTCGCTCCGCTGCCGGTCAAGCTTTGGCTTGGTACGATCCGCGAACCGGATCTCATGTTCATGTCCACGGCCCACCTGGATCGCGTTGGAAAATATTGGGGAGTCCCCGACCTTGCCGTTGAGATCGTCTCTGAGGGCGGCGAGGCGAGAGACAGGAAGGTCAAGCGCGCCGAGTATGCAAGGGCTGGAATCCCGGAGTATTGGATTGTCGAACCGGAGTTGCAAACGGTCGAGGTGCTTCGGCTCAATGCAGAGACCGGCATCTATGATTCGCCTGGCCCGCTTACGACTGCCGACACGCTGACATCGCTGACGTTTCCTGGATTCGCCTTGTCGCTGGCCGAACTGTTCGGACCGGAGTAATCTATGGGTATGGCGTCACTCGCTGCACTTGCCGAATTGTTGCCGGGCCCCGGCGAATGGGATGAAGCCAATTACCACTTCATTTCCGAACGTGGCCGTCTGGTGGAACTCTCCGATGGCAATATCGAGGTACTGCCCGTGCCGACTGAATATCACCAACTTCTTGCGATGCGGCTGGCCTTCGCGCTTCACGCTTACGCCGAAACCCATCAACCTAAAAACGGCAGTTGAACTTAAGCTTGAGCAGAGAAGTGGTTGATACTGTTCAAGATGAGCGACGAAAAAGGCCTAACGAAAATTCACCCGGAG
>JAYUSQ010000309.1:0-31134 GCA_043755595.1 Acidobacteriota bacterium
CCCGTAATGCTCGCGCCCCAGCAGCCCGGCCGGATCGAAATACTCCGCAGCGATCGCTCGCAACGCGGGCGAGGGCGAAACCGGCAAGCGCAGCCGCACCTCGATCGCCTCTCCATATTGAAGCGAGATGGAAGCGCGCGTGCGCTTATACGCCGCCGTCTCCTGCGTCTTTCGGCGGACCTGCTGCAACTGCAAGAGGATGGCCTCGATATGCTTGCAGGTTCCCAGCGTGTTCACGGCGAAGTCTGGACAGGAGCAATAGTTCTCCAGCAGCCCGGGTCCGCGCATCGCGACGCGATAGGTGCGCCCGCTGGCGGACTCGATCTTATAGTCGCCATAAATCCTGCCGGCTGGGCGCGCCAGGATGCGGGCCACGGCGTCGCTAGCCCTGGCTTGCCGCTCGGCAATCTGCTGTTCCACTAACATGGGGCGCCTTCTTTCGTTCTCATGGCTTTCAGAGCAGGATACCAGCAGCGGTTTGCAGTAGACTCGAATGTTTATGGCGACGGTTAAACGGCGAGCGCCTCGGCGCGATCCAATGGAACGGGAAATCGAAGCGGCATTCCGGTCAGGCTCGTTCATCTCGTACCGCGACGACGATTTCTTCTTCAGCGACCTGCATCGTCTTGCGGAAGAGATTGCGCGTGTACGGGGGAAAGACCCTGCGCGGGCGGTCACGCTGTATGAGACCTTGTTGGCCGGTTGTCACGAGAAGGCAGAAGAGATCGACGACTCCAACGGCGAGTTGGGCGCGTTCGCGGGCGGCCTGTATTGCAGTTGGATCCAGGCGCGTGAAGCGACCGGCGTCGATCGCACGGAGACCGCCAAGCTCCTCCTGGCCTTCATGGATGACGACGCCTCTCGTTTGCGCAACTTGCCTGGTACAGGAACATTGACCAGCCCACCGGGAAAAGCGGACTTGCGCCGTTTGGTTAATTAAGGGACTTGGCAGGAAAAATTCGCCGCATCGTCGATGCTGCCCGAGCCTTTGTACTTTGCCACCTGCGGATAGGAGCACAACGGACGCGTGCGGTCTACCTTCCCCTCGGTCATATGCGACGCCACGATGCGTTCCGGTGCCGTGCCCTTTTCGACCCACTCATCGAGCAGCGTCACTTTGTCGAATACATTCGGGCCTTCACCTCCACGGCAGTGATCCATGCCAGGCGCCATGAACAGGCGGATGTTGCCCGCGACTTGCACCCCGCCCATCTTGTCAAGCACGCTCTTGTAGTACTTGATTGTGTTCTGGGCCGGAATGCTCGGGTCGGACCAGCCGTGATAGAGCAACAATTTGCCGTTGTGCCCAAAGAATGATTTTAGGTTCGGGTCCGTGGCGTTCATGGGGAGATTTTCCGGACGGTCGCCGCGGACCACGTCGCTATCGAAATTGAAGCTGCGCCAATCCCAGTTCTCGTCTTTGAACACGACGTACTTGTATTGATCCCAGATATTGGTCGCCGGGTCGGGCCCTAGCGCATGAGTTGACCAACCGAGTTCGGTGCCGGGAAGCAACGACGAAAACATCTTCTGCCGGGTACGCGGATTCACGGCATCCGAGTAAATCTTGCGGGCCGCCTCTACTTGCTGAGCCGTGAGGCAGTTCGGACCGTCGCCGTTCTGACACAAGAGCACCTTGGGACTGAAATTGCATTTGGTCGGATCGTCAATCAAGCCGTCCTTGAGCTTGTCCTTCGCGTCGCAGGCGGCGAGCACGGCCTGATGAATCATTGGATACTTCGCGGGAGGAATATAGCTGTCCTTCTCCTTCAGCACCGCGTGCGCGATCCAAAGCGAGATCGCGGTGCGATTGGCGGGCGCACCTGCGATGATGCCGTCGTAGTCGTCGGGGAACATCTGGGCTTCCTTCAAGCCCTGGCGGCCTCCAGTGGAGCAGCCGTTCCAATAGGAAAACTTCGCGGGGCGACCGAAATAGGACTGAATCACCGATTTCGCCTTTACGGTCATCTCGTGCTCGCTGCGCCACGAAAAATCCACCAGTTTTTCCGGATGATTGAGCGCGAAGCTGCCGCGCCCGCCGACGTGGCCCGTATCGGTGGAGGCGCTGGCATATCCAGCGCGGATCGCGTCGGCCATGGCGGAGTAGCTGATGACGCCCGCCCAGCCTCCATTGCCGACGGCCAGGAATTTGCCGTTCCAAACCGGGGGCAGCCAGATCTCAATCTTTATGTCGGAATCGTTCGATGGCTTCAGCGTCGCGGCGACGCGGCAGAATTCCGGCAAGCTCTGGTAAGGATTCGCTCCTTTACCCTGGCCCGCAACTTCTCCCGGCGGAACAAATCTTCCAGCTGCCACCGTTTGGGCGAAGTTGATCGTCGCATCGGGCAAAGTCAGCTTCGCCAAACTGTCGCATGAAGCCGCGAACGAGGTCGCGGCGAGAACACAGTGACCAAGGAACTGTCTCATGGTGACTCTAATCAGGTCAAGTATATCCCAGCCGTGTGTCCCAGTGTTGGTGCGCCTTAGAGCCGCGGTTGCGTCACTTGAGCGTGGAGAATCTACCTGTCCGGCGCGCCCGCGCGCACCCCGGCCTGACGGAGGGCGTGAAGGCCGTAGAGGCGGTCGGGTGAAGCGTAAATGAGCGCCGGCCGGGGGAACAAACACCCAGCCCGGCGACGCCGGTTCCGAAGCGAACGTGGAAGACTCGTGGACGCTGCCCGACGTCACCTAAGAGCGATGCGGAAGGAATAACGCCAATATGCACGAAGGGTTTCAAGCTCTCCTTCCGCCGCTCGCGTAAGACTCTATCCCATCGGAAAGAGTCTCCGCATAGTTTGGAGCAAGTTTGCGTTGCATAAAGGACGTTACGAAACATACTCTGGGCCGGTGCTGAAAATTGTGTGCAACAGGCTGTTGCACAAATGGTCCAACAGGGCGTTGGACGAATGTTTATGATTGCTCCCCTTGGTCGTCCATCAGTTCATCAAGTTCATCTTTCGTCAGAGGCTTCCGGGCCCAATGCCGGACGTGGAAGACATGCACCGTTCCCCTTGCCGGTGTTGTGTAGTCGATTGCGAAGTAGATCTTGTATGTTCGGCTTTTTTTCGTCCGTGAAGAAGCAGATGCACTTCCCGGTCCAGTTCCTCGGATTCTGGGGTTACCGGACAGCGAACTGGCATCTCCTCTAAAGTGGCGACAGAAGAATTAAAGGGAGGGGAGTTCCAGCCTAAGTATGCGGGCAAAATGAACTTCTGCCTGGCGGCGGTCGACGACACTCAAGCACGCAGACGATCAGCCGAGCATCGGGTTGATTCTATGCAATATCAAGACCCAGGTAGTCGTGGAATACGCGCTTCGCGGTACGACAACGCCTATGAGCATCGCAGAGTTCACGCATCTGGTGAAGCCCGCCCTAACGCCGCTTCTCGCCGATATACGCCGCCACAACTTCCTCCAGCATCTCCATCGGCAACCGGCCGTTGCGCAGCACCACATCGTGGAAGTCGCGGACGTCGAACTTGGACCCAAGTTCGCGTTCGGCGCGCCGCCGCAATTCGACAAACTTAAGCTGGCCCATCTTGTACGAAAGCGCCTGCGCGGGCCACGAGATATAGCGATCGATCTCCGACAAACTCTCCGTCGGCGCATGCGTCGTGAAGTAATCGACGGCTTGCGCGCGCGACCATCCAAGCGCGTGCATCCCGGTGTCCACCACCAGCCGCACCGCGCGGAAGCGCTCGCTATCCAACTGTCCGAACCGGCTGGCCGGGTCCAGATAAATCCCAAGTTCAGAACCGAGCGATTCGGTGTACAACGCCCATCCTTCGCTATAAGCCGACAGGTTTCCGGACTGGCGGAACTCCGGCAGCCCAGTCAGCTCCAGGGCGATCGAGCCTTGGAAAATATGCCCGGGCACGGCCTCATGCAACACCAGCGCCTCTTTGTCGTACTTGAACTGCTTTTCCGGTTCGAAGGTGTTCAAGTTGAACCAGCCAGGGCGAGACCAATCGGGCGTGGGCGTTTGCGCGTTACTGGCCGTGGAAGCTTCAACGGCGGCGGGAATCGCGCGAATGCCGTACAGCAATCTCGGGATGTGCTTGAACAGCCGGGGCAGTTCGGGCTCGACCACTTTCGCGGCGTTACGGCAATATGCCAGCATCTCTTCCTTCGAGCGAAAACGCTGGTCCGGCGACGCGGCGAGTTTCTGTTCATACTCGTGGACCGACCCTTGAAAACCAGACTGGCGCGCCACCGCCAACATATCTGTTTCCAGGCGCGCGACCTCGCTCTTACCGATTTCGTGAATCTGCTCGGGCGTGAGCGGAGTCGTCGTCATCGACCGCACTTGCGCCGCATACAGCGTCCTGCCATCCGGTACGGAGGTGAGCGCGATGCCAGGCCGAGCTTTTGGTGCGTAGGTCCTCTCGACAAACTCACTCAGCTTCCGCCAAGCTGGCAGGAAGGCTTCGGCATGCGCTTTGTTCGCCAGCGCCAGTAGCCGTTGGCGCTCGGGCTCTGCAATCCCGGCTGGCCATTGGCGAAAGGCGTTCAACAGATCGGTCGTCTTGGCGTCCTGCGAAATCTGTGTGCGAAGTTGCGCGGCCACACGGTCGACCACGACGGAAGGCTGTACCAAGCCGCGCGTGATCGACTCGCGGTAAATCGCGATCTGCTGATCGACATAGCCTGGCACGGCGTTTAGCCGCGTTACGATGTTCTCGTAATCCCGTACGTTGTTTTTCGGCATTACGTCGATGGTGCGGAACACGCTGACGTGCGCGCCAAACAACTGCGCCATGCGGAACATGTAGATGTCGAGGGTTTCGGTTTCAGCCTCGCGTTCCAGTTGATAGGTCAGAAAACGCGCGCTCAAGTTATCCTGCTCGGAAAGCTGCGCCGCAAGAAACGGACGAAGCCGATCCAGATAAGCCTGCCGCGATTTGGCGCGCCGCTCGATCGAAGAGGCAGACCAGTCGGTCCAACGATCGTTGTATTCGGTTCGGCCACGCGCGGTAGCCGCTTCGGGATGCTCACGTAATTGGTTTTCAAAGTAGTCTTTGAACAGCCGGTGAAGTTCGTCGTTGCGCGGCGGTGGTTGCTGCCCAGGGGCCGCGATGGCGATGAGAAGAAACAGTGGAAGCGGAAGCCGCATGAAGTCAGTATGGCGCGAACCTGAAGCTGGGCGCGCGACGCACGCTAAACTGAAAAGATGTCGCTAGTTGTCGTTGGGTCCCTCGCGTATGACGCCGTAGAGACCCCGCATGGAAAAATTGACCGGATGTTGGGCGGCGCATGCACCTATATTGCGCTCTCCGCATCTTTTTTCACCCCTGTCGGCATTGTGGGCGTTGTCGGTGACGACTTCGCAGCCGAGGACGTGAACCTTCTCACAGGCAGGGGCATTGATATCGACGGCATGGAGCGGGTTCCCGGCAAGACCTTTTTCTGGTCAGGCGTCTACTCGCAGGACATGAACGAGCGGACCACGTTGCAGACGGATCTGAACGTTTTCGCCGATTTCGATCCCAAGCTGCCGGCCTCCTACCGCGACAAGCCGTACCTTTTCCTGGGCAACATTCAGCCGGATCTGCAAAAGAACGTGCGGGCGCAGATGAACGGCGTGCGCCTGGTGGGCGGCGACACGATGAATTACTGGATCGACGACTTCCGTCCTCAGTTGCTCGAAACGATCCACGAGTGGGATTTCCTGTTGATCAACGATTCCGAAGCGCGGTTGTTGTCGGGTCAGTCGAATCTGAAACAAGCCGCGGCGACGATTATGGCGATGGGTCCGAAGACCGTGATCGTCAAGCGCGGCGAATACGGCGCGTTGCTGTTCTTCAAGGATCGCCACGGGGCTACACGCTGGTTTTCGGCGCCTGGTTATTTGTTGGACGAGCTCTTCGATCCGACCGGTGCGGGCGATTGCTTTGCGGGCGGTTTCATGGGATACCTCGCCAGCCGCAACGTCGATCTGGCCGACCCCGGCGCCGACCATCGCGACCTGCATCGCGCGGTCATCTACGGTTCGGTGATGGGCAGCTTCTGCTGCGAGAAGTTTGGAGTGGAACGGTTCCGTTCCTTGACTCGTGCCGAAATCGACTCGCGCTTCCAAGAATTCCAAGACGCCACCGGCTTCTAAAAAGAAGCCTGGGGGCAGCCGGGCGGCGGCGGCGGGCTGGCAGGGAATCGCCGCGGCTCTAGTCTTGAGCTGCGTCGTTTGTGTTGCCGCGCTCTGGTGGTTTTCCGCGCGCGGTTACTTGCTCTACTACGGCGACGCGGTGGCGCATCTCAACATCGCACGCCGTCTCTTCGATTCACGCACCCCGGGTTACGAACAGATTGGCACGGTGTGGCTGCCCTTACCGCACTGGATCATGGCTTGGTTCGCCCATGACCGGGCCTGGTGGAGTAACGGTCTGGCCGGCGGGATCCCTGCGGCGATTGCGCAAGCTTTCGCGGCGGTGTTTCTCTTCGCCTCGCTCCGGCGGGCTTTGTCCTGCACGACGGCGGCGCTGGTGGGCATGCTGCTGTTCCTGTTGAATCCTAACTCCGCTTACCTGGGTTCGCTGCCGATGACGGAGCCGTTCTTTGCCTTCGCCTTCTGCGCGCTGGTCTGGTTCACGATATCGGGTTCGGCGGCGGGGGCGGGTATTGCGGCTTGTGCGGCTACTTTGATTCGTTATGACGGCTGGTTCCTGTTGCCGTTCGTCGCACTGTATTTTCTGGTAACCGCCGGTTGGCGCCGGGCGGCGTTGTTTAGTGCGCTGGCCGGCGCGGGCCCGCTCTATTGGCTTTGGCACAACTGGGCCTACTTTGGCGATCCCCTCGAATTCTATTGGGGACCATACTCGGCGAAGGCGATCAATCAGCGCGCGGTCGATGCGGGAATGGCGCGGTATCCGGGCGATCATGCGTGGCTGCCGGCGTGGCGGCAGTTCCGCGCGGCGGCGGAGTTGGTGGCTGGGTTGCCGCTGGCGATGATCGGCGTAGTAGGCTTTGCCGCTCTGCTTTGGAGGCGTGCCTGGGCGCTCGCGGCGCTGCTTCTGTTGCCGCCGCTGTTTTACTGGCTCAGTATTTATTCGTCGGGCACGCCGATTTTTGTCCCTCACTTAGAGCCGTTCAGCTACTACAACACGCGTTATGGACTCGCGGCTTTGCCTTTGTTGGCGGCGGGCGCGGCGGCGATCGTATCCGTGACTCCGGGGCGCGCGCGGGCAATCGTGGCCCCGGCCGTGCTGATCGCCGGCTTGTCCTGGTGGATCTTCTTCCCGCGCGCCGATGCGTGGATCTGCTGGAAGGAATCGCAAGTGAATTCGGAGGCGCGGCGCGCCTGGACGGGCGAGGCTGCCGAATACTTGCGCGCTCATTACGACGGGGGCGGGATTCTCACGTCATTCGGCGATCTGGCCGGAATTTTCCAACAGGCGGGGATTCCAATGGTTCAGACCGTGCATGAAGGGAATGGGCCGCTGTGGTTCGCTCAGGTTTATGGGAAGCCCGAATTTTTCCTGCATCAGCGTTGGGTCCTGACGCGGTCCGGCGACGCGATTGGCGATATGGTCGTACGGGCTCGGTTGCGGGGGCCGAGGTATGAGCTGGTGAAATCGATTGCGGTGAAAGATGCGCCGGTGCTGGAGATTTATAAATTAGTGGAACGGTTTCCGAAGCGTTAGCCGTGGCGGTTGCGAAACTACCGCCCCGGCCAGACTGGAGGCCGCTTCGCCAAGAACGCGCCGATGCCTTCCTGTGCGCCGGTCGATCATGCCCAACTTCGTCCTGCACTTCACGTCCATGATCGAAATCGTGTTGCGCGACCGCCGGGGGCGCGCACGATTTCATGCGGGTATTCGCCGATCTTGACTCCGGCGAGACACTCGCCAGCGGGCGAGTAGAAGCCGATGGGGCCAGCTTCCTTTCGACGATGACGAGCGGGAAATTCTGGATGAAGCGGGTGGAGATGGCGAGGCGAATCATCACGCATGTCATAAGATGAAGTACGGACTCCTCACATATGGCGAATCAGATCCGAAAGCTCACGATCGAGGGGTTCAAGTCTATTCGCAAGCTGGAAGACTTCGAGCTTCGCCCGTTGAATGTGCTCATTGGCGCCAACGGGGCGGGCAAGAGTAATTTCGTTGGATTTTTCCGGCTGTTGCGGGAACTGATCGATCAGCGACTCCAAGTGGCGATCGCGACAGTCGAAGGCGGTGCGGACGCTTGCCTTCATCTTGGGCCAAAGGTTAGTCCCCGGTTCTTAGCGAAACTTTACTTCGGAACGAATGGCTACGAGTTCGCGCTGGTCCCCACGCCGGACAACCGATTCGTTTTTGCGGAGGAGGCCATAGTTGCAGGAGACGGAATCGCCATCCGAATTACGTTGGACTCCGGACACGCCGAGTCCAATCTGAAAGACGGGAGGGTAGGGGGGGTCTCCTCCGGCGTCTTCGAAGCCATCACAAGTTGGGTCGTCTACCACTTTCACGACACCAGTCTCACCGCACCCGTACGCCGGGCGCGCGCCATCAATGACAACGAAACCTTACGGTCCGGCGCGGAGAACTTGGCGCCATATCTGTTTCGCCTTCTGCAAACCAACCGGGAGAGCTATGAACGGATCCGCGAAGTCACGCGCTTGGCGGCACCGTTTTTCGACGACTTCGTCCTTCGGCCGATACCAGCCACTCCAGATATGATTCAGCTCGAATGGCGGCAGCGCGATTCGGACTACCCGTTTCGAGCGAATCAACTTTCCGACGGGACGCTTCGCTTCATTTGTTTGGCGACGGCTCTTTTGCAGCCGCAGCGGCCGGCCACAGTTCTCTTCGATGAACCTGAACTTGGCTTGCACCCTTACGCTTTGACGTTGCTCGGCAGTCTTCTTCAGCAGGCCACCGAGGCCAACCCGCCCTGCCAACTCATCGTCTCCACACAATCCGCACTGCTGCTCAATGAGTTTGAGCCGGAAGATGTGATCGTGGTCGAGCGAGCGAACAACGAGTCGACATTCCGGCGGCTGAACTCCGCCGACTTCTCAGAATGGCTCGAAGAATACGCTCTGGGCGAACTTTGGCAAAAGAATGTGCTTGGCGGAAGGCCTCGTGACGAGCGGTTGGTCCACTCGTAGAAAGACCGGGCATTGAGGTGAAGCGCGTCTACGTTATCGTTGAGGGGGAAACCGAAGAGTCGTTTGTCGCAGGCCCGTTGGCCGAAGCGTTGTGGCCTTGCGAAGTCCACTTGATCCCAATCCTTCTCGGCGTACCTGGCCATCGCGGCGGCAATGTGAACTACCCCCGGGTTGAAAAGGATTTGATCCGGCAGCTCAAACAGGATCGTGGCGCCTACTGCACAACGATGCTCGATTTCTACGGGCTCGGCAAGGGTTTTCCAGGCACGTCCGCGCCGCCAAACACTTCAAGTCTTGACCGGGTCCGACGTATCGAGGATGCGATCAAAGAAGATCTCTGTACACAGATTCCCAGGTCTAGGCTTGATGCCCGACTGATACCCTATCTGGCGCTGCATGAATTCGAGGGACTCCTGTTTAGTGACCCCGATGCGTTGGCCCAAGCACTGAAGGCGCCTGATCGCGCGCAGCGGTTTCATGAAGTGCGAAACCAGTTTCCGACGCCCGAGGATATTAACGATGGACGAGAGACGGCGCCGTCGAAGCGGATCTTGTCGGTCCACCCTGGCTACAAGAAAGTTATTCAGGGAACGCTGGCCGCGCGTGCAGTAGGGATCGATCGTATGCGCAAGGAATGTGGACATTTTCGATGGTGGATCGAGCGGTTGGAAAATCTTCCAGAACTCTAACTTCGCCCGGGCATCCGCGTATACAGATCTACCGGCCCGGCCACACCGGAGGCCGCTTCGCCAAGAACGCGCCGATCCCTTCTTGCGCGTCGGCCGCCACTGCGTTGCCCGTCATCACTTCGCAGGCTGTCTCATACGCCTGGCCCTGTGCCAAGTCGATCTGCGCGTAGAAAGCCCGCTTGCCCGTTGCCACTGTCGCTGCGCTCGCATTCGCGATCTGCCCCGCCAACTCAAGTGCCGCCTCGCGTAGCAGCCCCGCAGGCTTCACGGCGTTGATCAAGCCCCAATCCGCCGCCGTCGCAGCGTCGATGGCCCGCCCCGTGAGCAGCATCTCCATTGCCCGCTTGCGCCCGATCGCCCGTGTCAGCGCCACCATCGGCGTTGAGCAAAACAGCCCGATCTTCACCCCTGGAGTCGCGAAGGTGGCGGTTTCGTCGGCTAGTGCTAAATCGCACGACGCCACCAACTGGCAGCCCGCCGCCGTAGCCAACCCGCGCACCTCGGCGATCGCCGGCTGCGGTATCGTTTGCAGTTTCGTCATCAATACCGTACAGGCCGCGAACAAGGTTTCATACTCTTCGCGCGGGCGGCCCACCAATTCATTCAAATCGTGTCCGCTGCAGAAAACTTTGCCGCGCGCCGCGACGATCACCGCTCGCACAGCCATGTCATCCGCAATCTGGTCGAGCACTTGCGTGAACTCACGCATCAGTTCGAGCGAAAGCGCGTTGCGCCGCTCGGGCTTGTCCAGCGTGATCACCGCCGTCGACTCGACGTGTTCCAACAATAAGTGCGAAAGCCGCATCGGAATCTCCCTCATCATACTGGACTGTGCGCTACTCTGTTTCGATAGGAATGCTCCTTCTCGATAAAGTCTCCATCGTCACAGGCGCGGCCGCCGGAATCGGCGCAGCCATTGCCGAAAGCTTTGCCCAGCACGGCTCAACCGTCTATCTGATCGACATTGATGGCGACGCTTGCGAAGCCACGGCGCGGCGCATCAATGCCGCCGGGGGCATCGCCCATGCGCACACCGGCGACGTGTCTCGCGTGGACTCCGTCATCGGCGCGGTGCAAACGGCCGCCAGCCGCCACGGCCGTATCGATGTGCTCGTGAATAACGCGGGTATTTATCCGCGCCGCTCCTTCATCGAAATGGAAGAAGCCGAGTGGGACCGCATGCACGACGTCAACCTGAAAAGCATGTTTCATCTGTGCAAGCTTGTCACGCCACACATGATCGAACAACGCTCGGGCAAAATCGTCAACCTCTCGTCGGTTACGTTCTTCAAGGGGCTTGCCAACCTCAGTCACTACGTGGCGACCAAGGGCGGCATGATCGGTTTTTCACGCTCACTGGCGCGCGAGTTGGGCCCGTACAACATCCACATCAACTGCATCACTCCGGGCGCGATCAAGACCGAGGGCGAGGTGATTCACGCCGATCCTGAGATGATCGCCGACATTCAACGCCGGCAGTGCCTTGACCGCCGTCTGCTGCCGGTTGACGTCGCACGAACCGCCTTATTTCTCGCTTCGGAGATGAGCGACGGTATTACCGGGCAGATCGTCAATGTCGACGGCGGGCTAATCCTTTACTGAAATATGCCTGAAGATCGATACCTCCGATCCCGCGAATTGCTGGAGCGCTCACGGCAGTCGCTTGCCGGTGGTGTTTCCAGCCCCTTCCGCGCGATGTTTCCCGTGCCGCTGTTTTTCGAAGACGGCTTGGGGCCCCGCCTGACCGATGTCGACGGCAATTCCTACATCGACTACACGCTCGCCTGGGGCCCCAACATTCTCGGCTATCGTCATCCGCGCATGGTGGAGGCGATGACGCGCGCGGCGGCGGGCGTCCACACCTACGGGGCCCAACATCGGCTGGAGCCGGAGGTCGCCGAGAAACTCTGCCGGATGGTCCCGTGCGCTGAGCGTGTGGCGTTTACCTCGAGTGGCACCGAAGCCCTGCAAGCGGCCTTGCGATTGGCGCGCGGCTTCACCGGCCGTAATCTGATTTTGAAGTTCGAGGGCCACTATCACGGCTGGGTGGACTCGGTGTTGCTCAGCTACCGGGGCGACGGATTGGGCTCGCGCGGGCAGGTGCCGAATGCGCTCGAAAATGTTTTAATCGTCCCTTGGAATTCGCCCGAAGCCGTCGAGCGCGCCTTTGCCGAACGGGGCGCGGAAATCGCCGCTGTGGTGACCGAGCCCGTGCTTTGCAACAGCGGTTGCCTGATGCCTCTTCCCGGGTTCCATGAGTTTCTCCGCGAGATCACGCGCCGCCACAACGCGCTGCTGATCTTCGACGAAGTGATTACCGGGTTCCGCATGGCGCCGGGGGGCGCGCAACAACAGTTCGGCGTCACGCCGGATCTGGCTACGTTTGGGAAAGCGATCGCCGCCGGGCTGCCGATGAGCGCCATCGCCGGACGCCGCGACATTCTCGAAGAGATGTTCAAGGGCATCGTGTTCGGCGGCACCTTCAACGGCAACCCGATGGTGCTGGCGGCTGCCAGCGCTGCGCTGGATGAGTTGGGCGCGGACGATGGCGCGGTCCTGGCGACGGCCAACCGGTTGGGCGGCGAAATCATGACTGGCATCCGGCGGATCGCGGCGGCGAAAGGCGTGCCGTTGCAGGTGACGGGTTTCGGCGCGGCGTTCGGCGTTCATTTTACCTCCGCGCTTGCGCTGCACGAGTACCGCGATACCTTCGGTGACGACAAAGAGCGGCTGGCGCGATACGTGCGCGCGATGTTGGACGAGGGCATCTACCTGCTTCCGGACGGACGCGCTTATACTTCGTGCGCGCATTCGGAGCGCGAGGTGGAGGAAACGCTCGCCGCCGTCGAACGTGTGTTATTGTAGCGAATCATGAATGGTAGACGGCTGGTAACGACGGCGATATTCGGCGGCCTGTTGGGCGGAGCGTTTCTTGGCACCGCGCAGATCGACACAATCAAGGAAATTTCCAAAGGCGTCTGGTTCCGTGAAGGCGACCTGCTGGGCAAAGGCCACTGCAACAACATCGTCATTGAGATGAAGGACTATCTCGTGATCGTGGACGCCAACTTTCCGTCGGGCGCGCAACTCCTGCTGGCCGATCTTAAGAAGATTTCCTCCAAGCCGGTGAAGTACGTCTTCGACACGCATCATCACGGTGACCATGCCTACGGCAACCCGATTTGGACCAAGCTGGGCGCGACCACCATCGCGCATGCCGGCGTCGCGGCCGAAATGAAAGCGCGCGAACCGAAGCGTTGGGTCGAAGAGGGCAAGTCGCGCGACGACGTCCGCGCACTGAATCTGCCCACCGCCGAACCGCCGAAGGAAACGTTCACCAAATCGCCCCATGTGATCACCGACGGCGCGCGCCGGATTGAGTTGCACCACTTCGGCTGGGCTCACACCAAGGGCGACGGTTTTGTTTTCCTGCCGGCTGAGAAAATTATTGCGACCGGCGACGCCGTGGTGAACGGCCCGTATAATTTCACCGGAGACGGTAACGTGGGGAACTGGCCCAATGTCGTCAAGAGGGCCCAGAAGCTCGGCGCTACGATCGTCCTGCCCGCGCACGGCCCACATGGCGGCCCCGAAATTCTGGCCGGTGAACTGGCTTTCATGACCGAACTCAAAAACGCCGTCATGGCGTCGCGCAAGTCCGGCAAGAAGCTGGAGGACGTAGTCACGATGAAGGACGGCAAGCCCTTCAAGTCGTCCTTGACACTTCCGGCTGCGGTGAAGAATTGGGTGGGCGACTTTTTCCCGGCTCAAGTCTTCGACACGTGGAAAGAACTTGAGGCGGGCAAGCCGCGCGGCGACTTGAATCTCTGAGGGGCGGGAAGCGACGCCTTTTGCCGGTTCACTTCATGCTGCGTTGGAATTGGTCGCGCATCCCAAAGCCAAAGAGACCTGCATGGTGAAACAGAAACTGCCGAACGCGCTCGGCCTCTCTGACATGCTTGACACAGGAGCAAGTGCTGCGCGGCAGCTCGTGGGTCAACTCTTCCCTGTACGTGAGGGTGTCGGACCGTAGCTCGTACCGCCCGGCCACCCGCGATTTCAGTCTCGGGTTCCGGTGTGCGTGGGAGCGAGTTATGGCGTACTTTGACAGTTTTTGCCAGAGCAGGGTACAGTTGGTTTAGAGAAAGAGTTTCCCTTAAATGCCCACCACCATGAACATCTCTCTCCCGGAAACGATGAAGGCTTTCGTGGAGGAACAGGTCGACAGCGGCGTGTATGGGAGCGCGAGCGAGTACGTCCGCGAACTTGTCCGCCGCGACCAAAAGGAACGCGCTCAAACCAGGCTCGAAACCTTGCTGCTGGCGGGGCTCGAAAGCGGAGAGCTCATGCCGTTTAATGCGGAGTACCATGAAACGCTTCTTCGCGACCTCACGGCGCGGCGCCATCTGAAGAAATCCTAGATCGATGAGGCCGATTGCCGTCCGGCCGTCCGCGCGCAACGATCAACTCGACATTGCCGGGTATTTCGATTCCGACGGTGGAGAGACGCTCGGAAGCCGGTTCATTCAGCAATGCGACCTTGGGTTCGAGCGTCTGTCTCAGTTCCCCGAGAGTGGGACGTTGTGAGCTACAAGCATCCAAAGCTGGAGCGTTGCCGCTTCATTCTGGTTCCGGGGTTCGACAAGATTCTGGTCTTCTATCGAGCCCTATCAGTTCCATATCGAAATAGTTCGCATCCGGCATGGCGCAAGGGATATCGAAGAGGCTCTCCGTTGAAAAACGTCGAGTTCCGTCCAACTCATAACTGATCGGCCCGTTGCTGACTCCCGAGCGCAGGTTACACATTCTGCGCGACCTCGCCGCCGTGGCGGTGACCAAGCAAGGTGGGGCGCGGACGTTTGGATTGACGGCCCAGGGAATCGACGACGGTCTGAAGCAACCTACTTCGCCTCTGCCGCGGCCGCCATCGGTTCGAGCGCCCGTTTCCGCATCCATTCCGATGGCGGCTCCGCAAGGGAGAAACCGTGTCGCTCTCACATCACTTTGCCATCCGGCCCGATGATCCAGTTGCGCGGAAGCGATAGTTCCACTCCGAGTTTGTCCACCAGAGCTAACGGCCGAAAGTTTCAGGCCGTGCCCTCTCTCTCCGCCGCCTGACTCCTAAACCTTGCCCGGTTCCGGGTGCTGCCAAGGCTTCCGGTACGGCCGCCGCAGCAACCGGTTGGCCTCATCATCTCCCACTACCCGCCCCTTGGCGGCGTCCCATTTCAGCGATCGTCCAAGCTGCATCGATAAGTTCGCCATGATGCAACTGGCGGTCGAAATGTGCCCTTGCTCAATGTCGGCGACCGGCTTGCCGCGCGTGGCGATGTTCGCCAGCAGATCCTTCATATGGCCGCGGATGGCCGGAGCCACATGGCGTTCCAGGTCTTTCTCGGTCCTGTCTTCCGGATACTGCTCGTACTCGTAAGTAACATCCTTGTGAACCGGCGAAACCGCTTTGTCGAGCGGGATGAAGTCGTAACTCATCACGCCCGCCTTGAGTGTGCCCTTGTCGCCATAGAAGGTTGCGCCCCAGGGATACGCCGGATCGGGCGGCGCTCCGTAACTGCGGTGCTGCCAAATCACCTTCAGATCGCCGAAGTCGAACGTAGCGCTTTGCGTGTCGGCAATATTGGCTTTGCTCGCTTTGTCGATCAGAATCCCGCCTGTCGACGAAATGCTCTGCGGCCAACCGAGGTCCAGCATCCAGCGCGTCATGTCCAGCATATGCACGCACATGTCGCCCATGATGCCATTGCCGTATTCCATAAACGCGCGCCACCGCCGTGGATGCGCCAGTTCGTTATACGGCCGCATGGGGGCCGGTCCGGTCCACATCTCATAGTCAAGATTCGCGGGCGGCGCAGTGTCGGGCGGGTTCTGCGTGGCGCGCATGTGGTAGTAACAGTAAATCTCCACCAGGCCGATTTTGCCCAGCTTGCCTTCGCGCAGAATCCGGTCGCGCGCCTCGATCAAGTGCGGCGTACTGCGGCGCTGTGTGCCGATCTGCACCACGCGTTTGTACTTACGCGCCGCCTCCAGCATGGCCTGCCCTTCCACCACATCGACGCCAATCGGCTTCTGCAGATACATATCCACGCCCGCCTTACAGGCTTCGATCATCGGCAGCGCGTGCCAGTGATCGGGCGTGGCAATGAGTACGATGTCGAGATCCTTCTCGGCCAGCATCTTGCGGTAGTCGCTGTAAGTTCGCGGCTTCTTCTTCGAAAGCTGGCGCCCCGCGACGAGTTCGGCGGCGTCGGCCACCATTCGCGAATCGACGTCGCACAGCGACACCACCTCCACCGGCGACACCTGAATCAGGCGAAGTAAGTCGGCTTTGCCATACCAGCCGGTGCCGATCAGCCCGGCGCGCTTAGGTTTTTCCTGCTGAGCCTGTAAGGCCACCGCATAGGCGGCCGACGTGCCGAGAAAGGTTCTACGGTTCATAGTCAGCGTTGAGTATAACCGTTCCGAACCCGGCGCGGGCTACTTCTTCAGCTTGGCGTAGACCGCTTTGATCGCCGTCGCGTTACGCGTCTTATCCACGCCCCATTCGGCATTCTTCGAGAAGTCGAGCGACTCCGCCAGCTTCTCCGCCGTCTCGCCCCGCGCGATGCCTGCACGCACGCCGTCGATCAGAGCTTGCAGATATGCGCGTTGCCCAACAATCGCCTCTTTGCCGCCCATGAATCCATGGCCCGGCACCAACTGGGCGACGTCGTACTTCATCAGACCGTCCAACGCCCGCACCCAGCCTTCCGGGCTCGCATCGGGATCGGCGACGTTGTTGCCAGGGCGTTTGTTTACGCACAAATCGCCGGTGAATAAGATCCGCTCCTTCGGCAGCCAAGCCACCGAATCGCCCAGCGTGTGTCCCGGCCCAACTTTTATCAACTCCACGCGATGCGTGCCATCGTCGAAAACCATGCGCTCCGGAAAGCCAATCTGCGGATGCTCCAGCCTGTCGTTCTTATAGTCGGCCGACGACGCCTGCCACGCCTGGGGATTCTTGCGCAGCGACTCTTCCATGCAATCGGCTGAACAAACGATCGTCGCGCCGGCATCGACAAACACGGCGTTCCCGTGCGCGTGGTCGCCATGATAGTGCGTGTCGAAAACGAATCTGATGGGCTTATCGGTGGTCTTCCGGATGTCATCCAGAATCGCCCGCGCGCCCCAAGGATAGTTGGCGTCGATCACCAGCACATAATCGCGAAACACCACCCAACCGGCGTTGGCGATGATGCGTTTGTCCGGCTCTGCCGCACGCATGAAGACGCCGGGGGCCAACTCGCGAGTTTGATTGGAAGGGCGGCTCTGGAACGCCAAGGCCAGCAAGGCGGCAAAAAGGAGAAGAACGGTTACCCGTCGCATATTGTGCTTCAGGCTATCACAAAAAACAAAAAGCCAAGATCGCTACGGCCTAGCCCAATTGACGCCGCATCGATCCTGGCTCTTCGAGAGAACTGAATAGTCAGACCCCTGCCCCGGGGTCTGACTACTCTAAAGCTGCATCGTGCAAATCGGGCTGCAGGCGTCGGAGGAAAGACTGCATTCGATTCGCTTCAGTGTCTTTAGTAAGGCATCTGACGTTCCAAACTAAGCGTTAAGCCTCAATCACTTCAAACAATTGAAACAAAACAACATATCGGACGGGGCAGCTTTTGGGTGAACCCGCCGCCCTACCACTTTGCCCCTCGGTCAAACATTTTTGTTAGACCCGCCGCTTCCGGCGTGCCCGCGCAGAAACCCAATGCCGTCCCAGGCGATAGAGCCGGGCGACACAGCCAGGTCGCGCCAGATGCAGGCGGCCGCGGCCAACTCCTTGATCGCGTACCCGAAGCTCTCAATGACCAACGCACCGCGATAGTCGATGTCTCTCAGCGCCGTGAAAACCGAAGGCCAATCCACTTGTCCGCTGCCAGGAATCCCTCGATCGTTCTCACAGGAATGAAAGTGCTTCATATGATGACCCACTATCCGAATCGCGTTGCCTTGGTCCTTCTCTTCAATGTGAGCGTGAAACGTATCGTATAACAAGCCAACGTTCGGATGATTCACTTCCCGGCAAAGGCGCGCGCCATCGGCGGCGGTGTTCAGGAAGTAAGTCTCGAACCGGTTCAGCGGCTCGATGGCGAGACTAACATCCGCTTTGAGCGCGTACTCGCCGAGCCCGGCCAAAGCGTCCACGGCCCACTTCCACTCTTCCCCGGTCCGTCGCCGCCCAGGCAGATAACCGACGGGAGAATACAAAGGGCCCACCAGGAGATGTGCGCCCACGGCGGCGGTGCCGTCGATGGCCTGCTTCACGAAGTCGATCCCGGCGCGGCGAGCTGCGGCATCTTCGCCGATCAGGCTCTTGTCGCGCGACGTGAAGGCGGTGCAACAGATCGCTCCCAGGCCAAGCGTCTCCAATTCGCGCCGGATTTCGGCGGCGGGGAAATCGGCCCAATCGAAGCGTGCAAGCTCCACCAGATCGAATCCATGCTCCTTGATCCGACCGAGCAAGGGCATGTGCTCGCGGTCAAAGCCCGCCGTCCAGATCAACGTATTAGCGCCAATTCGCATAGTCTTTATATTATGAGCGCCGAACCGTTTCAAGGACCGGACGTCCGGGGATATTTGCATCTCCCGGCCGGCGGCAAACCCGCGGAAGCCCTGGTGATCACTCACGGAGCCGGATCGAATGCGAATGCGCCTATGCTGATCGCGATCGCCGAATCGTTGGCCGCTCGAGGTTGGCTTGTGTTGCGATGCGACCTGCCGTATCGGCAACGCAGGCCAGGGGGACCACCGCGACCGGCCGAAGCCGCCGCCGATCGCGCGGGGTTGAAAGCGGCGGTTGAGATGATCCGGCCAATGGTGTCAGGCCGGGTTGTGCTCGGCGGACACTCTTACGGTGGACGGCAGACGTCGATGCTCGCCGCGGAAGAGCCGAAGGTCGCCGACGCGCTGCTATTGTGTTCCTACCCGCTCCACCCGCCTGGTCAACCGGAAAAGCTACGCACTCGGCATTTGCCGAAGATAGATGTGCCGGTGCTGTTTGTCCATGGCACGAAAGATCCATTCGGAAGCCCGGAGGAAATGGAGGGCGCAGCGAAGTTGGTCGCCAAAGCGCGGCTGGTATTCATCGACGGCGCCGGTCACGATCTCAATCGTGGCGGCGATCTTACGTTCCTCGATAACTTATAGGGCGGCCCATAACTACCAGACCAGCTTCAACCCGAACTGGACCCGCCGCGGTTCCCCCGCGCTATTGATCGTCCCCACACCCGGCTGCCCAATCGTCGTCCCCGGCAACCCAAAGTAAGGCGTATTCGAAGCGTTAAAGGCCTCCGCCCGGAACTGCAAGCGCCACTTCTCCGTTACCTGGAACGACTTCGCCAACGAAAAATCGATATTCGTCAAAGCCGGACCCTGCAGAATATTCCGCCCCGAATTCCCGTAGGTGAAATTCGGCTGTACCGCAAAAGCGGACGTATCGAACCACCGGTCAATCGAGCGCCCGGATGCCGACGTGCCGTCGCCCAAACGATTGGGCCGGTCCGCGCCGCCGGCGTTCGTGATGCCTCCCGCCGTGCCCCACCGTAAACGGCAGCCCGCTCACGCGCGAAAAGATCCCGCCGAACTGCCAACCGCCCAACACCGCGTCTACCACCCGGGGCGCGTTCGCCAGATATATTTTGCCGCGGCCAAACGGCAGTTCATACGATCCGCTAAACACCAGATTGTGCCGCACGTCCGTCAACGCATTGCCGCGATTCAGTTGCCGGTTCCACGGCTGGAGCACGCCGGCGCCGTCGTTATTGCCCACCTCATCGCCGTTATCGATCGTGTGCGACCAGGTGTAGGCCGACAGGAACGTCAGGCCCTGCGAAAACCGCTTCTCCACCTTCATCAACAGCGCGTTGTAGCTCAAGTTCGCCATCGCCTGCTGCCGGTTCACCGCCGTGTAGAACGGCCACACCCGGCGATTCGCAATCGGCACTGCCGAAGGCGCCAGATCGTACGGCAGATTGTAGTTCATGCCCACTATCATCTGGCGCGTGCCATTGCCGGCGTAACCCGCCGTGATCAACGTATCGAAGGGCAACTCGCGCTGAATGTCGAAGAACCACTGCTGCGAATACTGTGTCGGCAAATAACGCGACGGCGCTTCGATACCCACCGCCGCCGGACCGGGTACCGCCGTCGCCGGCAACGTCACCGCCGGAAAGCCGTCCTTCAGAATCAGCCGCGGCGTGATGCGGTCCAGCGTGCCGAACCCGATCTCGATGAAGTCGGGCGCCTGGTTAAACCCGCGCGACCACTGCGTCTGAATCGAATCGGCCCGCGCGAAAATCACACCCGCGCCGCCGCGCAATACCGTCCGTTTCGTGGCCCGCCAGGCGAGGCCCAGGCGCGGCGCCAGATTGTTCTTGTCGTTGTCGCACTGGCATTCGCCCTTCGCAAACCGCCGTTGATTCAACCGCGCGTTCGGACCGGTGTTCGAAAAGTCGAGATCGAACGCCGACACGCGAGCATCCGGAAAGGTCGGCGCTAAGAAGATGTCATAGCGGATGCCCAGATTCAACGTCAGCTTCGGCGTAATCTTCCAATCGTCTTGCACGAAGCCGGAGATCGAATTCGTCCACACGTTTTCGCCATTCTCGTTGCCGATGGTGCCGCCGCTGGCGCCGCCCAGCATGAACTCCGCCAGTCCGTCGCCGGTGGCGTTCCGGTTTAGCGGATTGGCCGTAAACTCGCGGCCGAAGACAAAGTTGCCGCGCGAAAAGCGGGCCGCGTTGCGAAACACATTGTCGCGCCGGTACTCCCCGCCGAGCTTGACATTGTGATTCCCGATGATCTTGAACACCGTATCGTTGAACTGATATAGGCGGAGATTATTGGTGTTCGGCCAGAAGGAGCGCGTCCCCAACTCCGCATAACCGCCGGGCGAAATGCGCGTCGACCCATGGTCATTCGACGTCCCGAAGTTCGTCTTCGGAATTCCCTTGATGCCGTATTCGTCGAAGAGCGGTTTGTCATAGGGCACATCGAACCGCGAATCCATTATCGTCGCGCCAAAGCGCGCCTCGTTCGTCGTCGTCGGCGTGAACGAATAGGTATGCGTCGCCACCGCACTGTGGCTCTTGATAATCGTCGTGGTCGCCAGACCGCCGTCGGCCGGCGTGCGCTTTCGCCCTTAGAGATCCTGCCTGCGCATCACCCAACGACCCCTAGCTCTTGACCGCCAATCGGCCGACCACATGCCTCGTGCTCTCGGTATAATTCCGGCATGGTGTCGAGGTCTCCGCTAATAGGATGCTTGCTACTGCTGTCGATGATTGCCGTCGCTCAGAATGTCGAAGCCGGTCGCAAAGCCGCTGAGCAGGGTGACGCTCGCGCGCAGTTCAACTTAGGCGTCATGTACCAAAAAGGCGAAGGCGTACCGCAGAACATGGCTGAGGCCGTCAAGTGGTACCGCAAGGCCGCTGAGCAGGGTAACGCCTTCGCGCAGCTCAACTTAGGCGTCATGTATTACAGAGGCCAAGGCGTGCCGCAAGACTTCGCTGACGCGGTCAGGTGGTGCCGCAGAGCCGCTGAGCAGGGTAACGCTGACGCGCAGTTCAACTTAGGCGTCATGTATGAAGGAGGCGAAGGCATGCAGCAGGACTTCGTTGAAGCCGCCGGCTGGTACCGCAAGGCTGCTGAGCAGGGTAACGCTGAGGCACAGTCCAACCTGGGCCGTATGTATTACAAAGGCCAAGGCGTGCCGCAGGACCTCGCTGAGGCCGTCGGGTGGTACCGCAAGGCTGGAGTGCGAGGCGACGCTGGCGCGCAGGTCATTGTTGGCCTCATGTACGAAAAAGGCGAAGGCTTGACGCAGAACTTCGCTGAAGCCGTCAGGTGGTACCGCAAGGCAGCAGAGCAAGGTGACGCTGGCGCGCAGAGCAAACTTGGCTTCATGTACGGCGAAGGCCAAGGCGTGCTGCAGAACTTCGCTGAAGCCGTCTTGTGGCTCCAAAGGGCTGCAGAGCAAGGCGACGTTGGCGCGCAGCTCAACTTAGGTGTGATGTATTACAAAGGCCAAGGCGTGCCGCAGGACTTCGCTGAAGCCATCAGGTGGTACCGCAAGGCCGCAGAGCAAGGCGACGCTGGCGCGCAGTTCAACTTAGGCGTGATGTATTACAAAAGCCAAGGCGTGCCGCAGGACTTCGCTGAAGCCATCAGGTGGTACCGCAAGGCCGCAGAGCAAGGCGATGCTGGCGCGCAGCTCAACTTAGGCCTCATGTACGAAAAAGGCGAAAACTTGACGCAGGACTTCACTGAGGCCGTCAAGTGGTACCGCAAGGCCGCAGAACAGGGTAGCGCGGGAGCGCAGAACAGCCTTGGCTTCATGTACGACAAAGGCCAAGGCGTGCCGCAGGACTTCACTGAGGCCGTCAAGTGGTACCGCAAGGCCGCAGAACAGGGTAGCGCGGGAGCGCAGCACAACCTCGGCTTCATGTACGACAAAGGTCAAGGCGTGCCGCAGAACTTCGCCGAGGCCGTCAGGTGGTTCCGTAAGGCTGCTGAGCAGGGCGAAGCTCGCGCGCAGTTCAACCTTGGCCTCATGTACAGGAAAGGGGACGGCGTGCCGCAGGATTACGCTGAGGCGCATATGTGGCTAAATCTTGCCGCCGCACGCTTTGGCGGTGCGGACCACGAACGAAGCGTGAAGGCGAGGGATTCTGTTGCCTCGATGATGACGGCAGAACAGATCGCAGAGGCCCAGCGCCGGGCAAGCAAATGGAAGCCCTCGCCCACCAATTGAAGCCGGGAGTGATTCGCGTGCGCTCCTTCGCACCGGTCGAGCGAGCCGAATAGGATGCCTAACAGCGCTCCTCCGCAGACCGACTAGAGTAAAGTTGACCAGTCAGGGTTGAGGTTCGGCAGTTCCCGCCTCAAATAGTCCAAAGGGGCCCCGGCATGTTCCTCAGTGCACCAACCCTTCGACAGGATCGTGCTTGCCGTGCAAACTCTAAACTGACTTGCCCGGAAAAGGGACCTGAGTCCGGGGACATGCAATAGTCCGCAAACCACAAGCAACCCCGCGGAATTTGACACGTGGCCAAGATACTGTTGGCAGATGGTGAACATCTCCATCTCTCGTCTTGCCGAAAGCTCACGATTTACTTGTGAGTCCATTTCAACAAAGCCGGATTCGTTCCACAGGGTTGTGCAAGGCTCCAGCGCGAGATATCCACGTTGCCCTTTCTGCGCCAGGGACTGACAGATGGTTGGCCAATACTCTTGACTTGTCTCTTCCGCAATTAGCGAAATCTCTGGGTAGGCCGCGATCGTCTGTTCAAGTTCTCTCGCAAAACGTTCGCGGCCTTCGAGCAAGCCAGAGGAACAGCTACCCATGACGGAATTGGAGGTGATCTGCTGTAAGAGGTGGCTCGTACCAAACAGGTGAACCTCAAAAGCGAGTTGCGTCATTCAGCCGATGATCATACTTCACTTTGGGGAAATTTTGGGGAAGCGAGGCAAAGACTTGCAGCCATGGAACCGATCTGAATCGTCGAGCTTGACTCAAGTTATGTATCGTGCGCAGGGCAAGATGGCTGAGGCCGCGAAAGCGATTGAGCAGGCGATTGCATTGGTTGGATGACGATCTGCCGGAGCCTCATAGCAATCTCGGCATCGTGCTGCTCTCCTCCGGCGATCGCCGAAGGGCCGAGGCTGCGTTCGGCGAGGCGATCCGGATTCAGCCGGACTATGCGGACGCACACGGCAACCTGGCGAACCTGCTGGCCGGGAAGGGAGATCTCACCAACGCGCGGCATCATTTCGAGATTGCGCTGCGCATCAATCCAAAGGATGCGGCCGTGCGGTACAACTTTGCCGTGGCGTTGGGCAGAGCACGCGAATTCGACGAGGCGCAGCGGCAGTTGGAGGCGGCGCTGGAGTCTGACCCAACGCTGGCGGATGCGCACGAATTGCTGGCAAACCTGCTGATGGCGCGGAATCGGGCGGCTGCCGTATTGCCGCACTACCGTGCGTGGGTGGGGTTGCGGCCGGAGTCGGCGCAAGCACAATTTGTTTTGGGATCAGCCCTGGCAATGACGGGGGATCGGGCGGCGGCGATTCCGTGTTTGCGGAGGGCTGCTGCCGGTGGCGACCCCGGCACACGAGACGCCGCGACGCGGTTGTTGCGTGAGCTTGGTGCGGTTCCGTAAAGGGGTAACTTCAAGAAAAGGAAATTACGTACGCCAAGGGTCCCAGTGGTATGGTCGCGGCGCAGGTTCGGATTGGCCGGTTAAGAACGAGTATGCGCGAGTGAACCTCCGCCGGACGCCCAAGCTCCGTTTCTACGCAGCCGGACGTGGCGAGTCGAGGATCGAGCTTGGGAACAAAAGGGTCATCATCGATGTCTACCATTAGGATCACCGCACAATGAGATGGCTACAGATCACGCTCGCCACAGCTATGCTCAGCACCGGCGCGCTCGCGCAGAGCCGTTCGACTCGGCCGGCGGGGACAAGTCATGAGGGGTCGAAGCCGGGCCAGGGAAGGTGGAATCAGAAGGATGGCCAGCGCTACGTCTGGATTCCCTCCGGTAGATTTCGAATGGGCTGTTCTTCCGGAGACAACGAATGCTATGAGGGCGAAGCACCTTCGCGCGAGGTAACCATTTCCAAGGGCTTTTGGCTTGCCCAAACCTCGGTGACTGAGAATGCCTGGCGGCGGTATCGCAAAGCAACGGGCGCTGCCCCGCTGCCCGCGATGGACGACCATGGCCACAAACTCAACGAGCCGCATGTGAATGGCCGCGTACCCGTGATTGGGCTGACATGGTATGAGGCGAAATCGTTCTGCGCGTGGGCTGGCGGCCGTTTGCCGGCCCTTCGAATCTACACCCGCCGGTCTACTTAGACCGCTCCCTCGCGGTCGCGGCTCGGAAACGGAGCCGCGTGCTAAAACGACAGGCGGCCCGTGAACTGAATCTGCCGCGGCGTCCAGTACGACGACTGGAGCTGCTGAATCCCGTCGGTCGTGTTGGGGTTCACAAGGCCCTGGATATTGAACGCATTGAAAGCGTCCACATTGAACCGCAGTCTGACACGCTCGGTGAGCGCAAACTCCTTGTAGAGAGAAAGGTTGGTTTGGAAGTTCTTGGGGCCCTGTAACACGAACGCGTTGTACGGCCGGGCGCCGCCACTGGGGCCGGGCGAGAAGGCGACGGTCACTTGCTGACCGTTAGCCAGGCTCTGGGACACGTTGTTGTTGCCGAAGTTCGTGACGCCGGGAGTGTTGTTGATCGGAGCCAGATACGGCACAAAGTCCGCAGGAACTCCCTGGACCCCACGCGAGGCGGCGTTGATGACAGTGGGTGCGAGGTAACCGTTGAACCACATGTACGCCGGGCGGCACACCCCAGACCGGCAGTCCGTGACCGGAACCTTGTTCTTGTATTCTTTGACGGGGCTGGTTGCGCCAAAGTTGCCGGTGCCGACCTGGAAGGCCTGCGACACCACTGTGCCCGTGAACGCGATCTGATAGCCGCCGATGATGGCGTCGAGCAGACGGTTGCTGTTCTTCAGGAAATGGCGTCCCTTGCCAAACGGCACATCCACCAGTCCATTGAACGACACGCGGTGCATGGGAATAGCGGTGTCCTGACGGTAGTTCTGCCAGCGGTTGAATTCCCGGCTCGGCTTGAGTGGGGTACCGACATCCATCCCTTGCGGAATCACGCCAGGCGCGAAAAGCGCGGCGGGGTAGAGGAGGTTATCGCGGAAAGTGTTGCCGCCGACGCGGAACGCCCTCGAGTAGACGTAGAACGCCTGGTAGCCGAATCCACGCCGGTAAGGCCGTTGGTAGTTGAACTGGAGAGCGCTGTCGTTGGAGAAACCGTACTTGGTGGACTGGGTGATACCGCCCCAGGTTGTGTTGTTGTACGGCCGCGTGGCCACGCTGGCAAATGCTCCCGTCGGCGGCGTGGTCCCTGTCTTCGCCTGCCATACGTACGCGGAGGGTGCGTCGTTGATCTGGAAGTTCTGATCGAGGTTTTCGCCGTGAGTGAACACGTAAGAGGCCCGGAACACTGAACCATCCTTCAGCGGCTGCTCGATGGTGAAGTTCCCTTCCTGCACTCTGGCGGGCGGGTAATCCGCGCTGGCTACCGTGCCAGGGCCGATGCCAGGCAGCAGCGCGTTGGTTGATTCCGTATTTACCACGTTAGCCGAATTCAAGCCAGTGATCACGGTCAATGGGTTACGCAGCAGGGAGTTCGGCAGACCATCCGGAGACTGTGCAGCCGCGGTGTAGCTCTGTGAATAAGCCGCCGTGAACGGATAACTTGCCGTCAGGTAGCGGATCGAGTTCCGGACAGGGACCGGATAAATATACACGCCGTAACCGCCGCGAAGAACCGTTCCGCCACGGCCGAACGACGGTGTGTAGGCGAAGCCGACGCGCGGCAGAAAGTTCGAATTGGCGCCGGCGATACCCCGCGACGGCAAACCGCCCTCCTGCATGGTTTCGAACTTTACGCCCAGATTTCTGAGATTGGTGAGCAGCGCGTTGCTGGTGAGCCCATTGCTCACGTAGTAATCCAGCGGACGGGGCAGCGCTAGCGCCGCGTTCTTAATGTCGAAGGCGACCATATAATCGTTGGCTGCGCGCGGCGCGTTATGCGCTTCCCAGCGAAATCCAAGGTTCAGGGTAAGGCGAGAGGACACGCGCCAGTTGTCCTGGAGATAGGCGTCGTACTCCCTTAGGGAAGAGATATTGAAGGGAGCGTTACGCCTTTGGCTGTAGCTGGCGGCCGCCCCCAGGAAGAAGTCGGCATTCGGATCGCCGGTATTTGCACGAACGCCGTAGTTCGCTCCGGTGGTCGGATCATAAATGCCCGTGGCCTGGTTTGTGTACGTAACCTGATCCGGCGAGCGGTCCGACAGATAGGCGAAACGCTCGTGCCGAAACCGGAGGCCAAACGCGAGCTGGTGTTTGCCCCAAATCTTGTTGAGGTTCTCGTCAATTGTCGATACCCGCTGGCTCATGCCGTAGTACCACTGCGAACCACCGTACGGCATGAAAAGGTTCCCACCGATGTCCGGGAACCCGGGATTCCCCAGGTTGTTCGGCAGGCCAAACTGCTTTTCAAAGTTAAGCAGAGACCGATCGGGACCCTGCACATACATGCGCTGCCACTGCATGCTGAAAATCGTCTCGGAGAAGAAGGTCGGGGAAAAGGTCTTAGAGTAGCCGAGCGCTCCGCTGATGGTTTGAACCGGGATGGCCTGATAACCGGTGGACCCTTCCTTCAATTCGGACGTCTCAAGGTTCGGCGGCGAGGCGACCGGGTAGTTCCGCAAAGCCTGCTGTTGCTGTCTGATATCGGTAAAGCGGTAAAAGACGCGATTCTTTTCATTGAAGACGTGGTCCAATCGAACGGTATAGTTCGGCACGGTCTGGGTGGTCGGGTTCTGCCCGGTCAAGTTGAAGTTGACCATCGGATTGTCCGCCGATGTCGGGGCCGGCGTAGCGGCAAGGAGCGTTTTCGCCAGCGGGCTGATGCGCCCCAACGGGATCTGGTTGTTGGAAAACGGGAGGCGGGAGTATTGGTTTGCCTCGCTTTGTGTCGTATTCGGATCATACAGTTGTTGCAGGACGCCTGCGCTGTTGACCAGTCCGCTATAGTCGCCGCTCCGCATGGCCATGGTGGGCACACGCATCAGTTGCTGCGCGGCCGACCGGAGCGAGAAGCGCTCATAGGCAACGAAAAAGAACGTCCGGTTCCTGCCGTCATACAGTTTTGGAATATAGATTGGCCCGCCGACCGTTCCGCCGAATTCGTTGCGGATGAGCTTCGGGGCGACCAGGTTCGAGGGATCCTGCCGTGCTTTCGCGATGCCGAAATAGTTATTGCGCGCCGTTTCGAAAAATGAACTGTGGACTTGGTTCGTCCCCGACTTCGTGGTCAAAATCACCGTCGCCGGCGTAGCGAACTGCGCGCTGGAATTCAGTGTTTCGAATCGCATCTCCTGCACGGCGTCCGGATCGGGCAGCGTCGATTGCGCCGTGTTCCCGGCACTGCCGAAATTACGATTGGTCATCGGGGCGCCGTCTTGCGAGTATTCCATCGCTTCACCCATCAGGCCATTGACACGCGTGCCGTTCCCTTCCATACCGGGAACCGTGTTCTGCGCCAAGCCGAGCACATTTCGTCCGTTCTGAGGGAGTTGAGAGATGCGGGCGGCATCGAGCTGTGTATTCACGGTTCCGCTGTCATAGGTGGCGAGCTGAATCGTCTCCCCGCTCACTGTGACCTTTTCGGACACTTCGCCAATCGTCAGTTGGCGGTTAAGAACCAGCACTTGCCCATTTTGCAGCGTTACGTTGTTCTCGGACGTCTTCATGCCGGGGGCGCTGAAAGACAACTTGTAGGCGCCGGCGGTCAATCCCTTGATCGCGTAGAAGCCGTCTGCGTTTGACGTTGTCTCTATGGCAACGCCCGTCGCCTGCTTGAGAGCCTGAACGGAGGCGGCTGGAATGGCGGAGGACGTTGCGTCCTGGACAGTCCCTTGGATGGTACCGGCGCCGCTTTGTGCCAGCAAGTGGGGCGCTGTGCAGAGCACCGCGAGCAACGCCGTTAGATCCACAGCAATGTTTAAACGTTGAATCATCAAAACACCTCAAGACCTGGAATCGCACACCCGCGCCCGAGACTGGCCGAGCCTATCAGCTTCAACAGCATGAGCGATTTTGGTCTCCCCAGTCCCCACCTGTCGTCGCGGAATGATGGAGGCATTGTATCGGATAGCGATGCCAAGGACAATGGGACTCTGCTCAAATGTCAAGGCAAAGTAGAAATGTCCGCATCCTGGCAAAGTAGAAATGTCCGGTTTGGGGTGAGCCTTTGGAAAAGGCATGGTAAGTTGATCGTGCCGGTGAAGCAGAGGCGGGCAATGCTGGCGAGCACCCCGCCAAGGAATAGCCGGTCGGAACTCATCGTGACGATGGGGATGGCGCAGTCCTCCCGTTGCGCTATCGAGTCTCGGACTGGAGCAGTTGTCGGGAGGCGACTGCTCCGGTTCGGAACGAGATGCAACATCGCTCATCGGACGTCTGTCTTGGATCTCCGGGATCGGACCGTGTTCCTACTTGCAGTATTGGTTGGAATGATGCCGGGCGAGATTTTCGCGTTGCGCTGGGGAAGGGTTGATCTGCAAATGATCGATATTGCCGAGCGTGTTTACAGGGGCCTTCCGGATGATCCGAAGACCGAGCGTAGCAAGAGACAGGCAGCGTTGCCGCCTGATCTTGCCTCCGACATTGGCCGATGGCGGGCATCTCAACTGACACCAATCCCGTCGGGCTGGGCGCGCAAGGGCTGGCAATTCAACAACGATCTGAAACAGGGCAAGCTGACACACCTGGACTACTATAAGGACACGAAGAAGCTGATCTGGCGAAAGCCCAAGGGCCATAACCAGAAGGTTAGCGAGTAGGCCTTCTACGAGTTCTGGCGCCACTTGCTATAACCGGTCGGAAATCTTTTCGATGCCGGCCTGTGCGCAGGTAGCGTCGGCGTCGCCGCTGGGAGCGCCCCCTACACCGATGGCCGCAATCACTTCGTTTCCCGAACGAATCGGCAGCCCGCCGCCGAGCGCGATGGTACCCTCAATGGCGCGCAGTCCCGGATTAGCTTCGCTTCGCTGAATAAAGTCGCTGGACGGAATGCGGAAAGCGAGCGAGGTAAAGGCCTTCTTCTTGGCGGTGTCGACGGTGTGCGGGCTCGTACCGTCGTCACGCATCGTTGCCTTGATGTTGCCGCCGCGGTCAAGCACGACGACGGTTACGCGAAAGCCGTCGGCCCGGCACTTCTCCACCGCCGTTAGCGCTGCCTCCGCCGCGAGAGTAAGTGAGATCTGGCGCTCAGTCGGAACCGATTGAGCCTGGCAATAAGAGGCGAAGCTGATAAACAAAGCTGCGAGCGAGAGACAAATTTTTAGTGGCATCCCGCGGATGATAGCATGGGTGACCCGGCGTTTAGCAGGCGCGTTGCCGATTTAACAAGTACGAATTCCGCTTCGCGCCATGCGCTCTCTACCGTAGCGAGGAAGATACCAAGATCTCAGGCACGGAAGATATTCCTGACTGTCGAAGAGGCTGCGCAACGCTTAGGGGTGACCGTGGGCTGGATCTATGAGCGCACTAGACGTAAGGCCATTCCGCACCGTAAACTCGGAAAGTTCGTCCGATTCACAGAGGAAGATCTGCAAGCAATCGTCGAGGCGGCTGCTAAAGGGACCTTGCAATGAGCCAACGCGGTCATATCGTCAAACCCAACGGCAAGCGCAGGACATGGGGCGATCATCTACCGCGATCCGGCAGGCAACCAGCAGTGGGAAGGTAAATTCAAGAAGCGTACCGAGGCGCAGACCCGGTTGAACGAAGTCCCGGAGCCATCGATAAGGGAACCTTCGCGCGACCGTCTTCGGTCACGTTTGAGAAGTTCGCAGAGGATTGGCTGGCCGGGAGGCGCTAGATCCGCGGCAGCACGGAATCAGGATATGGTTCGATCATCAACAAGCAACTCGTTCCTCGGCTCGGAGCGATTGCCGTGTCGGCTCTTCGGTTCGATCATATTGACGCGGCCGTCAGCGGCATGATCGAAGACGAGCTTTCTTCGAAGACGATCCACAACGCCGTCACGCTACTGCGCACGATGCTAGCCGGCAAAAGGGGGCCAAGCGCCCCTGCGACGCGGTTTCGCGTTCCACGATCCGACTATGGGGCTCGAGCTTCCGCCGCTGGAATCCCGCCAGATCACGCCGCCGACACCGGAACAGGTCTGGGCACTGATCGGCGCGGCGAAGGAGTTGGGCGGCCTCGGCTACGCGCTGGCCTATACGGGAGCGTTTATTTTACCGGCGTGCGGCGAAACGAGGCTCTCGGGCTTGGGTTCAACGATATCGAGTGGTTTGGCAACGAGGTCAATGTGCGTCACGCAATCTCGAAACGCCGTGGTGCCGATGGCGCGCACAAATGGGAGTGGCGCGTTGGGCCGCCGAAGTCGCGGAAATCGCTACGCCGCATCGCCGCGACCGAGAGCGTAATGAAGATGTTGGCCGAGTTGAAGGTCGGCAAACCAGACGGCTCTTTCATCTTCCCCGGCGATTGCAGCGGCTTCATAGATCCGGACAAATTCGACGCAGCGGCGTGGAAGCCTATCGCAGAAAAGGCGGGCATGGCAGGCACGCGCTTTCATTATCTGCGCCACTATGCCGAGTTCCGGACTATGCCGAGTAAACTCTCCGTGCCCCTGTCTTTTCGCTTTTTACCGAAGACAAGACTCGGCATAGACTGTGCCGGCTC
>JAYUSQ010000310.1:0-9503 GCA_043755595.1 Acidobacteriota bacterium
CACGAAAAAGAACGTCGTGCTCCTGCGGCGCTACTCTCACGCCGTTGACAAGAGCACGGGAGTGCGCTCGGATCAGACGGTCATCCTGGGTACCGATGGGTCCGCCCACGCCTACCCGGGATACCTTGCGCCTCATCACTTACGTCGACTCCGAGACAAACAAAAGACTCAAGATCCTGACCAATAATTTCACATTGCCCGCACTTACAATCGCCCAGATCTATAAGTGCCGCTGGCAGATAGAACTTTTCTTCAAATGGATCAAGCAACACCTTCGGATCAAGGCGTTCTATGGGACCAGCGAGAACGCGGTGAAGTCCCAGATCTGGATCGCGATCTCAGTGTACGTCCTGGTGGCGATTGTCCGCAAACGCCTGGGGCTGGAAGCCAGTCTCTACCAAATTTTACAGATTTTGAGCGTGACGCTTTTCGAGAAAATGCCCATTTTACAGGCCCTTCAGATATCCGACTCCCAAAACAATCTGCCCGACTCCGGCAACCAGTTGAATCTATGGGACTTCTAACCGGACAGCAGTGACCGTGAATGGAAAGCCCTTGCTGTTCTGGATATTTGCGGATAGGGATCCAGAATGTTCTGGATAGGGATCCAGAATGTGGGCGGCCGAAGAAACATAGCAGGTGTCTACTGGAATGAAAATACCAACAAAGCCCAGAACGAACTCCAACAGAGCGCGTTCCCTCTGATTGGTCTTGATTGGAAGTTTTGAGGCCGGGAGGTCCCACATGGACCTCCGCTGAGCGTGAGACGATAAGAACTGGCTCCCGCTCCTATGCCTACCGAACGCCATCGCATCGAAGAGTCTGGCCGCAAGGCTCGCCATTGGGCCCGTTGGGGTCCCTACGTCTCCGATCGCGCTTGGGGTTCCGTCCGGGAGGATTACTCGCCGGATGGGACGGCCTGGGACCACTTTCCTCATGACCACGCCCGTTCGCGCGCTTATCGCTGGGGCGAAGACGGTCTGTTCGGCTGGTGCGACAATCACCAGCGTGCCTGCCTCGGTCTCGCCTTGTGGAACGGACGCGACGCCATTCTCAAGGAGCGTTTGTTCGGCCTCAATGGGCAGGAAGGGAACCACGGCGAGGACGTCAAAGAGTTCTATTACTATCTGGACGCGACGCCCACCTACTCTTATGCCAAAGCGCTCTATAAGTACCCGCAGACTGAGTTCCCGTATGAACGGCTGGTTCAGGAAAACGCTCGCCGGGCGAGGAGCCAGCCTGAGTTCGAGCTGATCGACACCGGCATTTTCGACGACAACCGGTACTGGGATATCTTCATCGAATATGCCAAAGCGGACCTCGACGACACTGTGATCCGCATCACTTGTTACAACCGCGGTCCCGAAGCCGCCACCTTGCATCTGTTGCCGAGTGTGTGGTTTCGCAATACATGGTCATGGGGGCAAGCCGGCGACAAGCCATCGTTGTGGCTGGACGACGCCAATCACGTAACGCTACGCCATCAAGGGCTTGGTGACTTCACGCTCTGGGCGCAGGATCCGCCCCATTGGCTCTTCACGGAAAATGACACGAATTTCGAGCGCGTCTTCGGTCTCAAAGGCGCCGGCGGATTCGTGAAGGATGCGTTCCATCGCCGTGTAGTTAACGGTGAACACGACGCCGTCAATCCATCCGATCGCGGCACCAAGGCGGCGGCTTGGTATAACTTCACGGTCGAAGCCGGAGCCAGCCGCACCATCCATCTGAGGCTTTCGCGCGAGCGCGGGCCGATCGGGGTCGACGCGCTCTTTGTGCAACGCATCGCCGAAGCGAATGAGTTCTACGGCTTCATTCCGCCTGCACTACCGGTGGACGCACAACGTGTGGAGCGTCAGGCGCTGGCAGGGTTGCTCTGGAGCCGGCAATACTTTCACTATGTGGTACAGGAGTGGCTGGACGGCGACCCAGCGCAGCCCGCACCGCCCTCGGGACGGAGCAAGGGCCGGAACTCATCGTGGCGTCATCTGCATGCGGAAGATGTGTTGACGATGCCGGACAAGTGGGAGTATCCATGGTTTGCCGCGTGGGACACGTCGTTCCATATGATCCCGCTGTCGATCGTGGATCCAGACGCAGCCAAGCGCGAATTGGGGCGATTCCTGCGTGAGTGGTACATGCATCCCAACGGGCAAATCCCGGCCTACGAATGGGCGTTCGACGACGTGAATCCTCCGGTACACGCCTGGGCCTGCTGGCGGGTTTTCAAGATTGACGCGAAGCTGCAGGGCAAGCCGGACCACAATTTTCTGGAGAGCGTCTTTCACAAATTGCTGATGAATTTCACCTGGTGGGTGAATCGGAAAGACTCGTCGGGCGACAACATCTTTGAAGGCGGCTTTCTTGGCCTGGACAACATCGGCGTTTTCGACCGGAGCCGTCCACTGCCCACCGGTGGCACGCTGGAGCAATCCGATGGCACCAGTTGGATGGCCATGTACTGTCTGAATATGTTGGCCATCGCGCTTGAGCTCGCCGGCCAGGATCGCGTGTACGAAGATATCGCGAGTAAGTTCTTCGAACATTTTCTCTATATTTCGTCGGCGATGAATTCGCTGGGCGGGCGCGGCCTTTGGGACGAAGCCGACGGGTTCTACTATGACCGCCTGCAGCTTCCCAACGGCGACTCATTCCCGATGCGAGTGCGCTCGATGGTGGGGTTGATTCCGCTATTCGCCGTCGACACAATCGAAGCCAGCCAGTTGTCGCGGCTCCACGGCTTCCGTCACCGGATGGAATGGTTTATCCGGAACAGGCCGGACTTATGTTCGAACATCGCCTCCATCACGCGCGAAGGCCAGGCAGACCGGCGATTATTGGCGATCTGTCAGGCGGACCGGCTGCGGCGCGTGCTTGAGAAGATGCTCGATGAAACCGAATTCCTATCGCCCTACGGCGTCCGGTCTCTGTCACGTTTCCACCGCGATCATCCCTATGTGCTGAAGGTGGATGGGAGCGAACACAGGGTTACTTACGATCCTGGCGACTCAACCACCGGGCTGTTTGGCGGCAACTCCAATTGGCGCGGACCGGTCTGGTTTCCGGTGAATTTTCTCATCATCGAATCGCTCCAGCGCTTCAATCACTACTTTGGAGACCAGTTCAAGGTCGAGTGCCCTCGCGGTTCCGGCCGTCTGATGAACCTCGGCGAAGTCGCAGCGGAATTGTCGCACCGGCTCGCTCGCCTTTTCCTGCTTGACGGCGATGGAAGGCGGCCCATCTATGGCGACAATCGGAAGCTTCAGGAGGATCCGCATTTCCGGGACCACATCTTGTTTCACGAGTATTTTCACGGCGACACCGGCGCCGGAGTGGGGGCCAGCCACCAGACCGGTTGGACGGCGCTGGTTGCGAAACTGCTCCAGCAAAGTGGAATATAGAACATCGCCCGATGCGCACCTTCTTCAAATTGTTGTTGCGTCTGTTGACTCGCTACGAAGTCTCCGGGCCCATTCCGGCGACACCGCCGGCAAAGCTTCTGATCATCTGCAATCATCAGAGCTTCCTCGATCCACTTTTCATTGCCGTGCATTGCCCGTTCGACATTTGGTGGATCACTCATACGCAGATTGCAGCGCAATGGCACTTTCGCTTTCTGTTGAAATTCGTGCCGCACCTGATTGTCGACACGGCAAATCCGATGGCGATGAAACAAGTCGTGGAACTGATCAACTCCGGCAAGCCCGTCTGCATTTTTCCGGAGGGCCGAATTACCACCACCGGCAGCATGATGAAGGCCTACGACGGTTTTGCGTTTCTCGCGGCGAAGACAGGCGCGGCATTGCTGCCGGTGAATGTGGATGGATTGACGCGTTCTTACTTCACCAGGCTCCCGGCATCGTTCCCTAAGTTCCTGCGCCCGAAAGTCCGCGTGCAGTTCTTCCCCCCGGTGCATCTGGCCGAACCGCAAGGGCGGACGGGGCGCGAGCGGCGGCGCAAAGCGAGTCACCAGGTACGGCAGATACTCGAACGTAACTACTTCGCCGCGCAGCCGATTACGAATTTGTTCGATAAGTTCCTCGAATCGGTCGAGACCTACGGCCGCAAAGCCGAGATCCTTTCCGACATCCGCTTCACGCCGGATAGCTTCGGCAATGTGCTGCGGGGCGCGCTGGCGTTGGGCCGCCTGGTCTCGAAAATTACACGCGAAGGCGAAGTGGTTGGCGTCTTGATGCCGAACGCCTCGCCGACTGTGATGCTGCTCTTCGGTATGTTTGGCGTCAAGCGCGTGCCGGCGATGATCAATTACACGTCGGGCGTCGATGGTATGCAGAGCGCAATTCGCACCGCGCAAATCAAGACGATCATTTCTTCGAAGGTGTTTCTTGAGAAGGCGAAGCTGGTCGAAAAAGTGGGTCAGCTCAAAGACGTTCAGGTGAAACTGCTTGAGGATCTTCGCCCGCAGTTTGGCCTGGCCGACAAAATCTGGCTCATGCTGTGGGCGTTGCGCTTTCCCAGGCTGGTGGTGGCCGACGTGAAACCGTCGGACCCGGCAGTCATCTTGTTTACTTCGGGCTCAGAAGGCAAGCCCAAAGGCGTAGTGCTTAGTCATGGCGCGGTCCTTTCGAATATCGCGCAGATCCGGTCCGTCATCGAGTTTTCAAACCGCGATAAATTCCTCGCCGCGTTGCCTCTTTTTCACTCTTTCGGGTTGACAGTCGGCGCGCTCGTACCACTTACTACCGGAGCGCGCGTGTTTTTGTACCCGTCGCCGCTTCACTATCGGATGATCCCGGAGATGGCCTACGATCAGGACTGCACCGTAATCTTTGGCACCGGCACCTTTCTGGCTAAGTACGCCAAGATGGCGCACGAGTATGATTTCTACACGATGCGGTATGTTCTTTCGGGCGCCGAAAAGCTGCCGGACACGGTACGCGCGGAGTATATGAATAAATTCGGCATCCGGATCATGGAAGGCTATGGAGTAACCGAATGCGCGCCCGTGTTGAGCGTCAATACGCCAATGTTTCACCGGCTAGGCACGGTTGGCCGCTTACTGCCGAACATCGAATATCAGTTGAGTCCGGTGCCGGGCATTGAGCGCGGCGGCCTGCTGCATGTTCGCGGTCCGAACCTGATGTCCGGCTATCTGCTGCATGACGCGCCGGGCAAGTTGCAGCCTCCGGTCTCATCGATAAAAGGACCGGGATGGTATGAAACCGGCGACATAGTAGAGATCGACGAAGATGGCTTCGTCAAGATCATGGGACGCGTGAAGCGCTTCGCCAAAGTCGCAGGCGAGATGGTTTCACTTGAAGTGGTGGAGCAGATGGCCAACACCGCTTCGCCCGGCAAAACGCACGCGGCTACCACGGTCTCCAGCATCCGGCGTGGCGAAGTGATTTTGTTGTACACCGAGGATCGCGAGCTGCGCAGGGATCGGCTGCTGGCGGTTGCGCGGGAAGGCGGCATGGCGGAAGTTGCGGTGCCACGGCATGTCCAGCAAGTCGACAAGTTACCTCGTTTGGGGAGTGGCAAGATCGACTATGTAACTCTTAAGGAGACCGCTGCGCGCGAATTTCCGGATCCTGACGTGGAGCGCGCAGCGCAATGAACTATAGCACCCGCGAACAACGCGGATGGTACGTGTACGACTGGGCGAACTCCGCCTTTTACACCACTGTCGTAGCCGTTTTGCTCGGACCATATCTGACCGAGATTGCCAAATCGGCGGCCACAGCCGATGGGAGCGTGCCGTTCTTTGGGCTACGTGTTGCGGCGCAATCGGTCTGGCCCTACTCGGTTTCCTTGTCGGTGTTGCTCCAGGTCTTCGTGTTACCGATCATAGGGGCCTACGCCGACTACGGCCATCGGAAACGTGAGTTACTCGGTGTGCTTACCGTGATCGGCGCGGCAGCCACGATTGCACTCTACTTCGTCCAGGGCACGTCTTTCATGACTGGAGTCCTGCTGTACCTCGCTGCGAATTTGGCCTACGGGTGTTGCATCACCGTCTATAACTCTTTCTTGCCCGAAATCGCGCCGGCGGAACAACGCGATTCGGTTTCGGCTCGGGGCTGGGCGATCGGTTACTTGGGCGGCGGAGTCTTGTTACTCCTTAACCTTTGGATGTACTCGAACGCGGATAAGCTCGGCATGACCGGAGGTGAAGCTGTGCGCTGGGGGCTCGCTTCGGCGGGTATTTGGTGGCTGGTGTTTTCGATCATCCCGATGCTGACTCTGCGCAACCGGGTTCCGGCTAAGGCTCCGGCGCCGGGTCAATCGGCGATTGGGGCGGCTGTTCAGCAGCTACGGCATACGCTCAGCCAGCTTCGACGGTATCCGCAGACGCTTTGGTTTCTCGGCGCCTATCTGGTTTACAACGACGCCATACAAACCGTCTTCGCGATGTCGTCGCAGTTTGGGGCCGAAGAACTCAAGATGTCGACGGCGGATCTGACTCAGGCGATCCTCATGGTGCAGTTTGTCGCCTTCGGCGGCGCGATCGCCTTCAATTGGGTGGCCGGATGGTTAGGCAGCAAACGCACCATCATGATTACGCTGGCGATTTGGATGTTCGCTGTCGTGTTAATTTACTTCTGGGTCTATTCGGTGACTCAGTTCTATATCGCCGCAGCGATTGTGGCGACTGTGATGGGCGGCAGTCAGGCGCTAAGCCGCTCTCTGTTTTCGTTCATGATTCCGAAAGGCCAGGAAGCCGAGTATTACAGCGTCTACGAAATCAGCGACAAGGGCACTAGTTGGCTGGGGCCGCTGTTTTTCGGGGCCGCGCTTTCGTTGACGCATAACTTCCGGATTGCCATTGTCTCGTTGATCGTGTTTTTCGCCTTGGGCTTACTATTGCTGGCGAAAGTCAACGTGCGCCAGGCGGCGCTTGAGGCAGGGAACGAGCCACCAACTATCGTCTGAGGTTACTTATTATATTATGAAACCTTCACGCTACCTTCTCGGCGGGTTCAGAATTGTGGCGCTATTCACCTTGACTGCGGTAGCGCTTCGGGCGGAAACCATCGCCGCGAAGACCGCCGGCATGCATAAGTTTGGCGGTTACTTCCCCATGTATTTGGATGCGAAGAGCGGGAACGTGGCTCGAAGTAGATAAGTTCGAGCAGGAGTTTCTGTACGTTGTTTCACTGGCGGCAGGCGTGGGTCAAACGACCTCGGGCTTGATCGCGGCCAACTTGGCTCGACACGGGTGGTGCGCTTTGAGCGGGTCGGGCCGAAGATTCTGTTGGTCCATCGCAACTTATCGCAACTACGGTTTCCGCGCGGTCACTCAGAATCGCGACGAGCGGCACGCGGTGGAGGAAGCCTTCGCGCAGTCAGTCTTATGAGGCGCTGAGGTGGCGGCGGAGGATGAAGGCGGCCGAGTGTTGGTGGACGCCAGCGCATTCTTCCTACGCGATGCACACGACGTAGCGGTTACGCTCGCTCAGAAGAGGCAAGGGCGCTTTCGGTTGTACGCCTCGCGCAGCGCTTTCTACCTGCCGTGCACGAAAACCTTCCCCGACAACACCGAAATGGAAGCGACGTTGACGTGCGGCCGGGAAAGAGGTAAATGGACGTTTTATTCAGGAATTGGCTCCGACTCCGGATTCGGTCACTGTGCGTGAGCATCACTCGTTCGTCAAACTTCCGGCGACGAGCGGTTTCGAGATGCGCGCTTTTGACCCGCGCGCGGGTTACTTCGGAATTCAAGTATATGGATTACGCGACGCCGATTGCGGAGCCGATTCTCAAGCGGTATATCTCCGGTCATCGCCTGTCGCGTCAGAGGCCGTTGACTTACTATGTCGATCGCGGCACGCCGGAACCGGTTTGCTCGGCGCCGCTGGATGGCGCACGCTGGTGGTCCGAGGCGTTCACGGCGGCCGGTTGGCCGGACGGCTTCCGTGTCGAGGTGATGCCAGAGGATGCCGGCCCGATGGACGTGCGTTACAACGTGATTCAGTGGGTGCATCGCTCCACTCGCGGGTGGCCTTACGGCGGCGGTGTGACGGACCCGCGCACTGGTGAGATCATTCAAGGCCGCGTCACTCTGGGCTCGCTCCGTGTGCGGCAGGATTACCTGATCGCGGAAGGATTACTGGCCCCACACGAAGCAGGCAAGCCCGTGAATCCGGCGATGGAGAAGATGACGCTTCAGCGCTTGCGGCAACTGGCTGCGCATGAAGTGGGCCACACACTGGTGCTGATGCATAACTACGTCTCGAGCGCACAGGGCTGCACTTCCGTGATGGATTATCCATATCCTCTCGCGACGTTGCCAGGCGATAGCGGCGCTCCCGAATTGAAGGACTTTTCTACGAACGGAATCGGGGAATGGGACAAAGTGGCGATCGCCTGTGTGTCAGTAAGCGGGCGCTGGCGAGCTGATTGCAGCGTCACCAAGTCGACTTCCAATTGTGCCTCGGTAGTCAGCGCTTGGTTCCAGCGCCGTTCGAGCTCTGCCCCGACGATTCGGTTAGCTGGGTCGACCGCATCATACTGGCCCCGGGCCCGGGTCACTTCATAGTGCGCCTGATCCAGGGCCAGCGTCTTCTGCTGAATCCGCTGGTCGCTGGCGCCTCGCAGCGCCTCGATTGCCTGAATAGCCGCTTCCACGCCGAACGGCGCCAGGCATTGCATCAGTTGCTCGATGAGCTTTCGGCAAGCCTGTCAGCGCGGCGTACAGGGCATATGTCTTTGAGGAAAATGCCCTGTACTACCTCCGCTCGCGGGTATTTCTATCGGAAATATGCCCCAGCAGGCGGCGCACTGAGGTGCGGCCGATGTCGAGGCGGCGGGCGATCTCAGACTTGCTGAGGCCTTGATCCAGACCTGCCCGCACGCGCTCACGCATAATCTCGCGTTCGAATTCCGCGCGAACGCGGCGAGCACCCCGCCATCGCGCGGCCCGTCGGCGTCGTCAGATCGAGCGCCTCGGTAAGTGACACGAAGCCTACACCCAGCTCCGTCAGTTCCTGCAACGACGAAACCAGATCCGCCACCGATCGTGTCCACCGGTCCAGCCGCCACACCAGCACCACATCGATATCACGCCGACGAGCGGCTTCCAGCAATGACTCGCGGAGTTGCCGCGCCGCCGCACCGGAACCCACCTCTTTCACCTGCGAGACCACCGCCCAGCCACGTCGCGCGGCATACTCGCTCGGCGAGCGAATCTGCCTCGGCAGCGTCTGTTGATCAAAAGCGTGGAAGACGCGGGCGTAGACCCCTACCCACAACATTTTCGCCGTTTTACGTGCCTGGCCAAAAACCTGCTTCGATTTCCGCTTCGCAACCTTTTTGCGCAGCCTGACGGATCAACTCTTCATGCACCAGGGTCAGTTCCTCGGCCAGCGCGGCCATTTCCCCCCATTGCGTGGAGGCCGCCAGCGGAATCCCCAACTGCCGTTCCAGCACCGCGATCCGATGCAGCGGCATCCCGTGGCCATAGTGCAGCGCGGCCACATCGCCACCGCCGTCGGATCATACTTGGTGGTCTCGTCGGCCGCTTCGGCCGGTGCGGGTGCGGTGAA
>JAYUSQ010000311.1:0-3139 GCA_043755595.1 Acidobacteriota bacterium
GCTCACTCATCACCGGCTCCTGACCGTACTGTTTCGTTCTCTAGCATAACGATTTGTTGAGCCGTCTTCCGCGCGTCCAGGAACAGGGAAGATTCTCGATTGCTTGCAATGGCCACTGCTTGCAATTGCCACTTGCGTATCACTGTAAACGCTCTGATAACCTCACATCCCTAAGTAGCGTTTCCAGGAAGGTGCCCCATGCGATACATTTTCGTGACTGCCTCAATTTGGTTTATAGCGATCCCCGCTTTCGGCCAGGTAACCACCGCAACTTTCTACGGCATCGTAGCCGATTCCAGTGGCGCCGTGGTGCCCGGAGCGTCCGTTACGTTTCTGAATGAAGGCACCTCCAGCTCGCAGAAAAAGGTCACTGGTTCCTCCGGTGAGTTTGCGTTCGATTTTCTCCGGGTCGGCGTCTACAATATCCGCATCGAGGCGACGGGGTTCAAGTCCTATGCCGCCACCGGGGTCGAACTGGCCGCGGCGCAGCACGTTCGCCGCACATTTACACTGAAAATCGGCGCGACCTCTGAAACTGTGAACGTGGACTCTACCACACCCCAAGTGAACACGGTGTCCCCCGAACAGCGCGAAAGCGTCGATGGCAAAGTGGTGGCCGAAGTTCCGTTGTCGCGCCGCAACTACACCAATCTGTTGAGCGTCGGCACGGGCGTAACGGTGAGCAACGCGTTCGTGCGCCGGAGCCGATTTGGAGAAGCCGGTGACCTGGCAAACCTCGTCGCCGCAGTACGCCCCTTCGTCCTGCCGGTGCTGGCAGCAGTCGCCGCCGGGAACTCATTCAAAGCAGGCTGGAAGCCCGGCGGGCCTTGGAGATGAGTACGTCATCCGCCAGATGGGTGGCGGAAAGCGAGAATGGTGGATCTGCCGGCGCGATTTTGGATCGGGCCTCGGCAACCCAGGAATCGCGCCTCAAATCAAACCTCGTTTTGAGATTGACAGCCTTCGCTTGTTGACGGCCGGGTTGAAAGCGGCGGCCAAGACGCCAAGGTAGTGAGCCATCGGACCGGAGCGCATCCGGTCCAGAACATGGGGTGCTGTGAAATAAGTGTCGATCAAATCCTTCTCCTGCCGGCCTGGATGGCCGGTAGGAGAAGGGTGGCAAGATAATGCCGAGTGGCACAATCGCGGAACCATGATCGCCACTGGTCCAGCTTCACGCCGGGCTGGTCTACTCGTGGTTATCCGGTACTCGGCATTAGGTTTCCAACAACCTCTCCATCAATTCCGAATACACTTTTGGACCCTGCGAGGTCACTGTTCACAAATGAAAACGTAGCACGGCGGATTGATGTCGACGGGGCGACGCGGGAGCGCGAATCGGCACGATAGGGATGGCGACTCGGCGGACTTGCAGCGCCATTTTTGGCCGCCTTTTGGAGGAGTGCATCTTTTTGCGAGATGGTGGTGACACACACAGGCACAAGCTGCCGAAGGGCTATCGAGTGATCTCGACGCCCGTGCTCGACGGCTTGCACCATGAATACGGCCTGGAAAAGGAGGCCGCTTAGCGACGGACGGAATTTTTGCGGACAGCCGCAATGGCGGCAGTGTGCTCTGCCAGTGCAGCGTCAGAAGCTATAGCCCGTCATCAGATAAGTGAACGTGTACGCCCTGCCCGGCGAGACATTCCGCAGGAAAGCGCCGGGGAAGATATGCCCCACGCCTCCCGCGAACTGCAGTTGCTTGTTCATCGTGTAGAAGACTTGCGCGTCGAGCTCCTGTCCCACATGCCGTCCTGCCGTGCCGGCCGGTGAGCGAAAGAGTGCCGCACCGGTTGCGGAGTAGAGCGAGTCGGTGAGGCTGGCGAGCCACCACGAGTGATAGTTGGCGCCGATCGTCCACTTGGCGTGCGGCTTGAATTCCGGCCCGAAGCGGGCGTGATGGATGTTCTTCCACCCCACTTGATTGGCCAAGCCGTACTTGTCGTGCGGCGTGGGGTAGAGAATGTCGAAGGTCCCTCTGCGTCCGTCTTTGGCGTCCCGATCTCCCGAAGCGAAGTTGTACTCGCCGATGAAGCGCGGCTTGAAGCGGAGGTTCGTTACCGTGTAGCCGAGGCGCCAATGGCCGGCCCAGGCCCCGACTGAATCCGTCCCGAGGCCGCCCGTCTGTTTCGCGATCTCCGTGCCGTAATCGAAGTTCCGCAGTAGCTTTCCCGCCCACCGGAATCCGGCCGTCTTGGAATCCAGGTTGCTCCTGACGCCCGATTCGTTGAGAATCCGCGGCGCCAGGCGCCAGAAGACGTAGGGCTCGATCACTGCATTCGGCACCAATTTCTCGATGCCGCCGTACAGGCCGTGGAAGTTGTTGCCGTCCGCGAGGCGGTTGAATTCGCCGTCGCGCATGTTCACCACTGAGGCGGCGAATGCGTCCAAACGGTAGCCCTTATGGCGCAGAGTGAGGCGCGCCGCGTCGAATGTGCGGGCCGTGTTGAACCAATTGCCGTGGCCCACGAGGCGCTGTTCGCCGAATACGAGCTCCTGGCGGCCGGCGCGGATGCCGAACCACTTGGTCTCCGTGTCGCCGATTTCGAAAAACGCCATCCGCAAGTCCATCACATCCTGAAATGGCGCTCCTAGCGGCCTCTGGTTGAGCCCGTAGACGCGCGCATCCTGCCCCTGAAAGTTGAACTTCAGCCAGCTCTTGGGCTGGATCTTCATATTCAGCCGGAAGCGGCTCAGCAGATAGGCGTCGCTCGCATCGCGGTGGCGGATGCCGTCCACTCCTTCAAAGCGGGCGCGATAGTCGCCGCTGAAACGGAGCCATTGCGGCAATTGCCGATTGAGTTCCTCGGAGGGCGCGAACGCAGCGCCCACCGGAGTAGCGCCTGCCTTGCTCTGAGCAGAGGCGGCAGCCGAGGTGATAAAAGCCAACAGGCGCGCAGCCTTCAGTTTTCGCATAGTTCGTACCCTCTACCCTCCTTAGTCCGCCTTTACCACTTCTTGAATGGGAGAAATTTCCCGTTCATCGTGATCACGACGCGGTCCCCTTTCGGATCTTCTTTCTTCTGAATGTCCATTTCGAAGTCGATGGCGCTCATGATGCCTTCGCCGAACATCTCCTGGATCACAGCCTTCCAGGTTGTGCCGTACACCTGCAGCAGTTCGTAGAACCGGTAAAT
>JAYUSQ010000312.1:0-9463 GCA_043755595.1 Acidobacteriota bacterium
GTCGCCCGATCGCTCCAGAAGGAAAAGGAGAGCCCGAGCTGGTTGATTTTGCAGCGAGACTTTCGTGCCGCCCCGGCTCAATTCTCCCGACGCGCCCTCTACGGAAAAGTCTCCGAATATTAGGCGGCCTGCCAGCACTGGCTCTAGCATACCAGCCCAGCGGGCGAAGGACACAGCGGGAACACACAAGGCATCAGCTAGCCATTTTGTTCTGAACACAAAGCCCGTAGTATCGATTCCAGACCAAAGGAGGTCTAAGTTGAAAACATTTATTTCGAAGATCATTTTGACGGCTTGCGCCGTGATCCTTGCCGGTTCGACGGCGTGGGCAGAGGACGAGGTCGGCAAGTGCGATGCGAAAACGCTGCGTGGAGACTACGGGTTTCACGTCGAGGGTGTGGTTCTCGCCATTCCCGGATTGGTGTTGCCACCCGGAGGCTTCGCTCTTCGGGGTGTCGCATTGACCCGCTTCGACGGCAAAGGGAAGCTCACCCAGGTCGACTTCATCACGGTGAACGGGGGAGCGCCGCCCGTGGACTGGGCGTCTGGTAGCGGTGAATACAAAGTGAACCCTGACTGCACCGGAACTTGGATCCTGACCATTCCGGGTAATCCTCTGTCCCCGGTAAAGGTGCATTTCGTCATCGTGAAACGGGGCGCCGAGATTCGTACGGTCGTCGATGCGAACGCCGTAACAAGCATTGGCGTCAAAGTGGATTAGATGGACAGCCCCCCTGCCGATCGAATCGCCTGACGTCGACGTCGTTGACGGAGGTCGTAAGGGCTTCCGCCACGGCATAGGTCACCGGTCCCGCCTTGTCGCTTTTAACCGGAGATTGGAACCGAGCAGGCTCTCGTACTGGCCGCCGCGCTACGAATGCTGGTGCGGAGCCGACGACGGTCCCGGTCTTCGCTACGCGCTGCACGTTTCCCGCGATCTATGCCGGATTCACGCTAGGATGAGCCGCGGCGATGGCGGCGTTTCTGTTTTGAATTTGAGTGGGACACAGCCAAAGCGCCGACCAACTTCATATTTCATTCATTCATCGCTGGATGAAACGATGCCGAGGCGTTGAAGATGTAAATCGCCGGTTGATCCTTGAAGTTTGATTTCTTGACGACGGCGTTGATCGCTGAGGAGAATTTAGCACGGCCTCGACCCAATACCTTTCACTTACGGCATTTTCTGGATTGGTGTAGACCGCATGCTTGCGCATGGCGGCTCGGAACCCAGCGGCCAAGTGAACGGTCTTGGGCCTAGACCGGGGAGAACTTCGAAGGTCCGCCTGGGTGGCTCTCAATACGCTTGCGCAATTCGATGCGCGCGCGCAAGATGCGGGATTTGGCGGCGGGGATCGAAACCTGGAGACGTTTGGCGACGGTTTCGATCGGAAGCTGTTCGAAATCGCGGAGCATCAGTGGCTCGCGCAGCAGCAGGGGCATAAGTGCGACTTCCTGGCGAACCATGGCAGTCAGTTCGGCGCTGGAGTACAAATCTTCCGGGCTGGCGCCTTCGTCGGCCACCTGACGAATGGGGCGATCGGTTTCAGCGGTCGAGGCGTCCTCTAATTGCACAGTGGGGCGGCGGCGGCGGGACCTGATCCTCATCAAACATTGATTTAGAACGATCCGGGTGAACCAGGTGGAAAACTTGGAATCGCCCTGGAAATTCGCCACATGTTGCCACGCCTTGGACCAGGCGTCCTGCATGGCGTCTTCCGCTTCGGTGACGTCGCGGAGAACAGAAGCCGCCAGTTTCTTGGTAGCGTTGGAGTTGCGCCGCACCAACTCAGTAAAGGCGTCCGCGCAACCGGTGCGGGCGCTCGCTACCAGTTCGTCATCGCCGACCAAGGTTAAGTCAGTCATGATTTTAATCCGGACCGGACAAAGGAATCGTAGAGTGGCCGGTCGCTGGCGCTGGCGTGCCGGAAGCCCTTGACCAACTCACAATGGTCCAGCAAGAACATGCCGGGCATCTGGCGAATGTCACCTGCGGGCCTTCCAACTTTGTGACCGCCGATCAAGCTGGCGCTCAAGCCTCGAAACCAGACGCGGGGGCCGGCTAACTGCCACCAGGAACCTTCTTTCAAGCCAAACGCGCGGTAAAGAGACTGGTCTGCATCGTGAATGCGATCAAGCGAGGCGAGCCCGTAGCCTTCCAACATGCGGTCCATCGCAGCTTCATCACCCATGTAAACTACCACGATCCTGGCGCCGGTCTGCTCAATCGACTCGCGGCTCTCGGCCAAATCCGACAAGGCTTCGCGGCAAAACACGCAGCCGGAGTGGCGAACGAACACCAGCAGAATTGGCGAGACCAAGGACAAAGTAGCCAGATCTACCCCGTTCCGGGTAAGCTTGGTGTCGAGTACCCTGGCTAGGGCGTCGGCGGTCTCAATTCGCGTTGGATTGTTCTCAACGGTGGTGGTCGTCATCTGAATCCCTGCCTTCACGTTCTTTGGATTCCGCCACCAAATCATACGCTTCTTTATATTACCGCCAGCCGGATAACAGAGGAAGGACACTTTGGATATTCGATTTCAGTCTAACGGAATTTATGCGGCCGATATCGATCTCTGGCTGGATCCCGCGGAAGGGGCGGAGGCCGCCTGGCTATCGCATGGGCATGCCGATCACGCGCGAGGTTATCACGGACGCGCCTGGGCCACGCCGCAAACCATGGATTTTTACGATGCCCGTTGGCCTGCGGAGAATGGCACTGGCGGTAGCCGGCAACGCGTGGAGCCGGGCGAGCGGTTCGAGTGGCGGGGCGCCCGGTGCACCGTGTTTCCGGCGGGCCACATCCTGGGGGCGGCCCAATTGTTGATAGAGTCCGGCGAGGAACGGGTGGTCTACACAGGCGACATTAAGCTTCGGGCGCCACTGTGCGGCTTGGCGACGGAAATCGTCCCTTGTGACCGCCTGATTATCGAGTGCACGTTCGGGCTGCCGATTTATCACTTCCTCGACCGCGAGGAAGCGGCCCGGCACATCGCCGCTTTTGCGCGGGAATGCCTGGACGACGGAGTGACGCCGGTCTTTTATGGCTACGCGCTTGGCCGTGGGCAGGAGATTGCGCACGTGTTGTGTCAGGCAGGAATTCCGGTGGCGGTGCATGGCGCGGTGGCGCGGTTCATTCCAAACTACGAACGCGCGGGATATGCTTTCGATGGCTGGCGGCCGTATCAACCGAAAGCGACGCGAGGGATGGCGCTGGTGGTCACGCCCGGGCTGCGGAATACTTTGGAAGCCGGTGGCGGCGCCTTGCGAGTGGCCTATGTATCGGGCTGGGCCGGCTTGGCCAACGCGCGAGCGCGAGCCGGGGCCGAGGAATTGATTCCGTACTCAGATCATGGCGACTTCAGCGAACTGGTGGAGATCATCGAACGTAGTCAGGCCAAGCGGGTGGATCTGGTTCACGGCTACACCGACGCCTTCGCGCGCATCCTGAGGCAGCGTGGAATCGAGGCCTACTCTTCGAAGGCTTTGTCAGGCGTCGAACAGGACTTTGGCGGCGGCGGGGTTGAGTGATGAACATCCTGGGCTGGCGCCCGGGTGAGTTCCCATTCCATGCGGCGCCGGCGCGAACCTCTGGGAGAACAGCGAGGCTGCGCCATCTCTCTGAGCGAAGAAGCGGGCTCAGCAACGAGCCGGCGATTAACCACGGCGAACCGGCAACTCGGCGGGCGCCGAGATACGGAACGACGACAGGTCTTCGAAGGTAGGCCTGACGAGGGCCGGCGAAGTGACTGGCTGAGGAACCGGGCGGACGAGTTCGGCGGACTTCTTGGTTGGCGGCACCGGGAAAAGTACGGGTTTCATAGTTTCGAGAGTAGCGGTCGAAAGCGGATGGAGAAATAGCAAACTATTGCCGGGACCGTACTGGAATTGGATCGGTAGCGGTTCCGGTACCAAGCGCTAGGGTTTTACCCATTCCACTTCCACGTTGGGCCGGTCAAACACGGCGGGGTCGAGATCGACACCGAGACCGGGGCCCGAGGGAAGAGGTAAGCGGCCATGGACGGGTAGGAGCGATTGGGTGAGGATGCCGCGATACTCATCGAGATAGTGGCGGCGGACGGTTTCGAGGATAGTCAGGTTTGTCAGGTTCGCGGCCAAGTGCGCCGAAGCCTGATGCAGGACGGGTCCACCGCAGTTGTGAGGCGCGACGGGAAGGTAGGAGACTTCAGCCATGGAGGCAATCTTCTTGGCCTCCGACAGGCCGCCGCACCAGCACAGGTCGGGCATGACGATCGAGGCTGCGCGGTTCTCAAGGAGTTCACGAAAACCCCAACGCGTCATCAGGCGTTCGCCGATGTTGAGCGGCAGGCGTGTGCGGTTGGCGAGTTCGCGATAGGCGGCGAGGTTGTCCTGGGGCAGCATTTCTTCGAGCCACAGTGGCTCCAGGGGCTCCAGGGCACTCGCGATACGAGTGGCGCACGGCAGATTCCAGTAGCCATGGAATTCCATCGCGACGTCGATCTTGTCGCCAAACGCGGCGCGGATTTTTTCGAGTGGCTCCAGACCGCGGCGCAGTTGGACCGCCGATAGGGAGTGGCCGCCGGTTTCGAGGGCGATTGGATCAAACGGCCAGATTTTCATGGCCCCGATGCCGTTGTCGAGGAGTTCACCGGCCAGACGGACTGGATCGGCGTTGAAATCGACGTGGTCGTAGCAGGTGTTGTAGATGGGAATCGAGTCGCGGGAGGCTCCGCCGAGAAGCTTGTAGACGGGATGGTTGGCGACCTTGCCTGCGAGGTCCCACAAGGCGATGTCGATGGCGCTGATCGCGCGCATTTCGGCTCCGGCCCAGCCGTGATAGCTGGTGGCAAGCAGGAGGTCCGCCCAGATGCGGTCAATCTGGCTGGGATCGCGGCCAAGGAGCGCAAGGCCGAGCGAGCGGCGAATGACAGCGGCCTCCGGGTGAGAGCAAGGGTAGGTTTCTCCGAGACCCGTCAGGCCTGTGTCGGTGTGGATGCGGACCCAGAGCCAGTCGATCGTACCGGCGTGGACACGAATGCCTCGGTGGTAGTGAATGAGCCCAAGAGCCGTGATTTTCATGCAGAAACGCCCGGCTGACCGAAGTGGCTAGCCAGGCGTGAAAAATGAATTCGAAGATCAGAGGGTTTATAGCGGCTCGGGGCAGCTAAGGCGCGCTTTGCCCAAAGCCTTCTGGAGGATGTCAACGGCCTGCGTCGTGGTCAAGCCACGTGACGTCGAAACCTCAGTCAGAATCATATGCCGAGCTCGATCGAGCATCTTCTTTTCCCGGAAGGATAAGGGCTTGCCTTGCTGCTGCAGGAGGAGGCCCTTAAAGACGTCGGCCACTTCGCCGATTCCGCCCACTCTCATCTTTTCGGAGTTTTCCTTGAACCGGTCTTTCCAATCGGACTTGCGGGTTGATTTGCCACAAGCAAGGAAATCAAGCATTCGCTGAATTTCCGTATTCCGAGTCACGCGGCGAAGCCCGACATCCGAGACGTGGGAGAACGGAATCATCACCGTCAAGCTATTCGTGGCAAGCCGGAGCAGATAATATCTCTCGCTCCGTAAGCCGAATGATCGAGTACTAATGTTCTCGACAGTTCCGACACCATGGTTCGGGTAAACGACGCGTTCACCGATCTGGAAGGTCATGCTGGGACCCATGTACACCTCACTGCAGTTGTCTGGTAGAAGCCGGTCGGCGCAAACTAATCGTAAAGGGCAACGGTGCGTCTGTCAACCAGCAAGATGCGAAAAAGGTCCAAAAAAATCGGTTTTCTGAATCCTCTTCGGCAATGACGGCGAAAGTGGGATCTGGCATGAGGGCGGCATTTCAGATACGCCCAAAGGAGGTATGACACCTATTGGAGGTGTTATCTGACGCAGCCCACTTTAAGGTGGTGCTATGCGGAGTTCAGAGGAGAACCGGGTGGCCGAAACCTGTAAGTTGTTGTTAAATAATGTAAAATCGCTGTCACATGACAGACATAGCCCTGCTACAAATTAGTGTCTCGCGAAGTCTTGCTTGACCAGACACAAAAGTAGCAGGGCTTATGAGTAGCGCTGAGCACCCGAGGGCGGGGCCGAAAAAGGGAACTAGAGGCCGCTGAGTCGCTTGGTACGTAGACCAGTCTTGATTTCCAACATCCGGAGAATGCCAGTGGAGTTCAAAGTATCGACACGCATGGAAGAGGTGGACAAAACGTCGCCTGAGCGATGTTGGATCGTGACGACCCGGTAGGTTTCAACACCCTTGGCAAACCCGAAAGGACGCTGGAACCACTTCTGGTTGCCGGTCTTTTCCTTTTCTTTCACGACACGGTCGTACTTGATCGACTTAATGTCGGTGTACGAGACTTTCACTTCAACGCCGTTGTCGGGCAGGAACCGGAGTCCGTTCGTTCCTTCGAGCACGATCGAGCCCCAAACCGGGGCAGCGTCGCGACCGGCCATCCATTGAATGTCGGTAAATTCGGCGGCTTCATAGAAGGAAAAGTTGTTCGGAATGGCGCCGCCGTGGACTTCGGCGAAGGCAAGCGATCCGGCGCAGAAGGTAGCAATTGCGAATAGGCTGGCGAGCTTACAGGTCATGGTCGATAACACCTCTCCCCATTCTTCGGCGGACCAGCGGAAATCCTTTACGGCAATGGGCCGCGTCTGCCTGCGTTAGATCAACCAAAGCAATAGCGGGCTTTGACGCAGCCACTCGCCGGCAGAGGGCAGAAATCGCTGTTTGATGGGTTTCTAGCGAATTTCCGCGTTGGCCAATGGAATGCGGTATCCGAGTTGAAGGAGAAAAAAAATGTTCCGCCACACATTGATCGCCGCAGCGGCCATTGGCCTTTTGACGCCGTTTCCGTTGTGGTGTGGGGACGACGCAGTCACAGGCGTCCCGGTGATGCGCGAGGTGGTCCCGGCCATCGCCATGCCTGGCAAGACCGTGTTGGTGAACGGAGAATTCCTTGACAGGCTGCACGTGGCCGAAGTCTATTTGACTCGGGGCTCCACGGACGTGAAGGTTCAAATCATCTCTCAGTCGAAGAACGCACTGCAGTTCAAAGTGCCGGCCGATGTTGAGGCAGGCCGCTATGGCATAGCGGTTCTCACGGCGGCAACCGTTCCGATGTTGCTTGACCAACCGGTTTGGCTCCAAGTGAAACGGGAAGAGTCCGCCAGCACGGCCGCAAGCCCGGGCGGCCGATAGTCGGATTCGTCGAGTTCAAATCGCTTGCGCGTGTATATCTGGCAGGGCTGCGCTGAGGACCCTCCAATAGCGGCAACCGTTTCGGGCGTACACTTAGAGGATAGCTCCATGCGATTTGCCCAGGAAATTCTGTTCCCGATTGATTTTTCGCCGAGTTCGATGGCTCTCGGGCCAGCGGTCGCCGCAGTCGCCCAGCGGCTTCAGGCCAATGTTACCTTGCTGACTAGCTTGCCTCTTTTGGACAGCGGCGACGAAATGGCTGCGGCACAGCAGCGGGCGGTCGAGAAGTTGACGTCATTCAGCACGGACGCATTTGGCGGCTTACCGATCCGCTTGAAGATTGCCAACGGTCCGGCGGCCACAGCTATCGTGGAGCAAGCCGCATTGATGAGCGCCCCTATGATCATGATGCCAACGCGGGGCGAGAGCGGATTCCGGAGCCTGCTGCTGGGATCGGTTACCGCAGTCGTTCTGCACGACGCAGAGTGCCCGGTGTGGACCAGCGCGCATTGCGAAGACGGCGGCCCACTCCCGGTGGAATACAAATCCGTGATCTGCGCCATCGATCTCGGCGCGAACACCTCTTCGGTGCTACGCCGAGCGGCTGCCTTCGCTGCCGAATTCGGGGCGGAGCTTCACGTGGTGCATTCGGTACCGGGCATCAATCCGATGTTCGAGAGTGCGACGGCCAATCGCGCCCATCGCTTCCTGGTAACGACCGCGCAGGATGCCTATCGGGAGATCGTCAGTCTGGCAACGGACTTAGAGTTGCCGCCGCTTGAGATTGCCGAGGAGGTGGGGCTTGCCGAAGGGATCGTGGCCGCGACGACGCGACATCGGGCCGAGTTACTGGTGATCGGCAGAGGTGTGATGCAGGGCGTTTTAGGCCGGCTGCGCACCAACGCGCATGAGCTGATCCGCAAATCGGCTTGCCCTGTATTGAGCGTTTAACAAAGTGCGGGCCCAATCCATTATTGCCGCCGCCGCCGCTTTGGGTGTTGCCTTCTGCGTCTATCTGGCATCGCCGTTCCTGCCCGCGATTCTGGGAGCACTGGTGTTGGCCGTGGTGTTCGAACCGGTCACCAATCGGCTGAATGCGGCCACTCGGAGGCGGGGACTCTCGGCGGCGGCCGGGGTGGTCCTGGCGATTCTGCTGGTGCTGATTCCGCTGGCTGTAGTAGCGACCGCAGCGACGCGGGAACTGCGCGAATTTTTCTCACAACTCAACGCACGTTCTGACGCCGAGGGCGGTTGGGTAGCGCTACTCGACGGCTTAGCGGCTCCGGGGTTGGCGTGGATCGCAGCACACACAGGCATCCCGGCCGAGGAACTGCGTACAGCGATCGTCGAGCGGTTTACCCAAATTGGCGGGTCCTTGCTTCGATCCACTACGGCGGTGGCTGCGGGGCTGACCGAGGCGATCGTGCAGGTTGTCGTAGCAATCATGACTCTGTTCTTCCTGTTGCGAGATGGCGAGAATATCCTGACGCATGTGCGCACACATTCGCCGCTCTCCGAGGACCGGACGGGCGAATTGATTTCAAGCACCGCTGTCTCTGTAACGGCCAATGTGTATGGAGTGCTGGGGGTAGCGGCATCGCAAGGCTTTTTGGCTGGCATTGGATACTGGATGGTGGGTCTGCCATCACCAGTGTTATGGGGTTTGGTGACGGCCCTGTTCTCTTTAGTTCCGTTGGTTGGCTCCGGGATCGTATGGGTCCCAGCCGCCATTATGCTGGCGGCGGGCGGAGCTTGGGGCCGAGCACTCCTACTGGCGGCATGGGGCGGCGGGGTGGTGGCAATGTCGGACAATTTCGTACGGCCCTGGATTGTAGGGCATCGCACAAACGCCAATCCTTTACTGGTGTTTTTCGCGCTACTCGGGGGCGCGAAATTGTTTGGGTTGGCTGGTTTGTTTATTGGGCCCGTGGTGCTTTCGTTGACTGGGGTGATGCTGAAGTTCTGGGGGGCCGATCGCCGGGAAGAGGGCTGTAATGATTGATGGGAGAAGACCTAACCTTGCCGCGTTGACGCGGGTGTACGACCAAAATAATGTGGTGTCGGTTGAGGGCTAGGCGGCGAGTTGCTGAGCGGACCGGCGCTCCCAGAAGTCCTCAAATCGACCACTGAGAATGCCGCAACGTAGCGCGATGAGGGCATGCCAGCTTCTGCAATTATCATCCGGCGGCAACGTCGGATGTACACGCACCTGTACTTCTACATTCGGGATGAAGCGCTGGGGCCGATGGTCATGTGCGTGGGCATCTATCTGCC
>JAYUSQ010000313.1:0-30717 GCA_043755595.1 Acidobacteriota bacterium
CTGGTTGGCGGCGAACGTATACTCGCCCGTGAACTGCAGTTGCAGGTCGTTGATGGGGAACGAGCGATAGTCCGCGCCCGCCTTCATTACATGCCGCCCGCGCACTACCGTCGTAATGTTCTGCAGTTGATACTGATTCTCGACGGGCATAAAGGCTTGGGCGTCTCCTAGACCCGTAAGGCCGGGCAGTGAGAAACTAGGCAGCCCCACCAGGTTGAGATTGGGAATCCCCAGTGCGTCGCCCGCGCCGAGGCTAAGCAGCCGCTCTTGAATGCCGCGGAACGCGCTGAGCCGGGTGTCGTTGATCACCGTGGACGTCAGCGTGCGTGTCCAGCCCAGCGCGGCCGTCTGGTAGCGGTTGAAGTTGCCGTTGTTGCCACCGCCCGCAGCGGGAAAGGCGCGGGCGCTCTCCGCGAACTGATGATCCCACGAGTAGCGGCCGAACACCATATCGCGATCGGAGGCGCGCCAATCCAATCGCACGTCGAACTTGTTATTGCCGGTACCCTGCGGCAGCAACTGCTGAAAGTTCTGGACGAAGCCGGGCCGGTTCGGGTCGGGATACAGCGCGGCCACCCTTGGGCCCGGCGCATCAAAGCGCGCGGCGGGCACCACGAAGCCAGGAAAGGCATCGCGAATTGAGCCCGCGCCCGCAGGATTTGGGCGCGTCGTGGCGGGGTCGAAGATGGGCGCCGTCCGCTCGGAGAAGTTGCCCGCCTTCTGCGCCACGGTAGGCACGTTGAGATTGAAGAGCCGCTCTTCGGCTTGGCGGAAACTCTCAAAGTCGCCGAATGCGAAAAGGCGATTACGCAGGATCGGCCCGCCAATCATGCCGCCAAACTGATTCTGAATCAGCTTCGCATTTCGCGGCGAATAGAAGTTGCGGGCGTTGATTGAATTGTTCCGATGGAACTCAAACAGATTGCCCGAGATCTTGTTGGCGCCGGACTTCAGCGTCGCGTTCACCACGCCGCCCACCGTACGTCCGAACTCCGCCGACAGGCCGTTCGTCTGCACCTTGAACTCCTGGATGGCATCGAGATTCGGCTGCGTGAAAAGTTGCCCGCGCCGCGGCGTAGTGATGGAACCGCCGTCGAGCACGAACTCGCCCGTGCGCGCCCGTCCGCCACTCAGGCGCGGCAACTCGTCATCGCCGCGCTGCTGTGCGCCCGGCGTCAGCAGCACCAGTTCAAAGGCATTGCGCCCGCGCAGAGGAAGCTGCTTGATGGTGTTCTCGTCCACCACACGACCCAGCGTGTTGCTCTCGGTCTGGATGAGCTGCGCTTCGGCGCGCACCTCCACGCTTTCCGTAATCTGGCCGACTTTCATCGTGACATCCACACGCAGCCGATCCTCGACACGCAACGTGATACCCCGCTGCACATAGCGCTGGAAGCCAGCTGCCTCCACTTCCAGGTCATAGGCGCCGGGGCGGAGTTCGCCAAGAAAGTAAAGGCCGGAATCACTCGCGTCCACGGTGGAGCGAATACCGGTATTGACGTTGGTGGCCGTCACGCGGGCCTTCGCCAGCACACCGCCGGAGGCATCCGTGACCGTGCCCTGCAGCGAGGCAAAGATCGACTGGGCAAAAGCGGGCGTCGTGGCCATCGCAAACAGAGCGAGTAAGCGGACGTGTTTCATACTAACGTTCACCATAGGAGAGGCCGTGGATGAAGTCAAGCGCGAAAGCTGTTACGGGTGCGCGGCCCAGAAATGATCGTCGGGTTCGACTACTTCTACCACCAAGGCAACTTTCTTACACTCTAATGCTCAGTTAGTGGCGCCTTTCTTGCTAGTCGGCTACGGCGCGAGTCAGGTCTCGGTCATTTCGTCGCGTTGTACACATGGCAGGCGATCTGAGCGGTCATGCGTGGGCGCAAGCCAGTGTAAGTCTGCCCGCCCCGTCGGGAAAGCATATGCAATTCACCGTCACGTGAAAATGCGCAACTGAGTTTCATCTTGCCTTGGCGGCCCGCAACGCAAGACCGCGGGCGACCGAGGTAAATTCGTTCCCCGCGCGAATGCGATCATTGCCGAATCGCGTCGCGAAAATGTGGCGGACGGCTGGGACAAAAGAGGTTCCGCCGGTCAGGAAGACTCTGTCGACATCGCGCGCGGCCGCGCCAACCGAGGCGAGCAGACCATCGATGCAATTTGAAATCGCCGCGAGTTCCTCGCCGATCCAGCCCTCGAAATCCGCGCGTTGGACGGTGGTCCCAAGTTCGACGCCGGCTTCGCAAAAACGAAAAGCCGCCGTCTCGTTTTCCGAGAGCCCGCACTTGGTCTGTTGCACGGCGCGATGCAGAGGATACCCGAGATCTTCGCGCACCAGATCCATCAACGCCGTAATCTTCTCCGGTTCGTCGGCCTGCGCGCGCACGCTGCGCAATGTCGAGGTCACGTCCTTGGTTTTGAGAAACGACAGATGATGCCAGCGCTCCAGACTCGCATAAATCCACATGGGCACCGGCAGCACCTTGCCAAGCGTGCGCCAATATGTGCCCGCGCCGAGAGCGGGCGAGACGACGTGGCGGACGAGCTTCGCGTCAAATGCGTCGCCCGCCAAGCCAACGCCCGCGTTGCCCAGCAGCCTTTTGCGCCTCCGCCCGGCGCCGGGCCCCGCATGGATCAGCGAGAAGTCGCTGGTGCCGCCGCCAAAATCGCCAATGAGGATAAGTTCGTCGTGATCGAGCGTCGACTCGTACCAGTGCGCAGCGGCGACTGGTTCCAGCTCAAATGTCACTTTTTCGAACCCCGCCATCTCGAAGGCCCGCCGTAACCGCTCCAATGCGAAATCGTCATCGGCATCGTTCTCCGAACCCACGAATCGCACGGGACGGCCGACGACAGCCGAACGGATCGGCCCGCCCCCGAACTCCCGCTCGGCCACGTGCCGGAGGTCTTCGAGGATACGCGCAATCAGCTCTTCCAGCGTGCGGGCGCGGCCAAACACCTCGGTCGCTTTGAAGCTCTTGCTGCTCAAGAAAGACTTCAGCGATTGAATGAGCCGGCCCTTGGTTTCGCTGCCGAGATACTGTTCAATGCCTTCGGGGCCCGACCATGACTTCAGCGTCACGCGGCCATTCTCGCGTTGCTGTTCGAGATAGAGCAGCGATCGATAAGCGTCGGTGAGCGCGCCCTGGAATGGGCGCCGCACAAGGTCTACGCCGCCGGCGTCGTTCACCCGCGCGATCAAGCTGTTGGTGGTGCCGAAATCGATACCAATGGAATTCATGTGTGCAGGTGAAAAGGAACTAGCGGTGTAGTCTAGCGTGCCAACGCCCAAAAGTATGTGGCGCCTTTCTTCGGCGGCCAAATCGCGCGGACCTCCGCGACCTGCTGCAAAGGGACATCATGATGTACCGTGACTACGCCCCCGAGGTTTGGCAGGCCGCCCGGGCATACCGCCGCTCGTGTGGAAGTCTTTACCTTGGATGAGTTGGTCGTAAACCAGGACAATCCCGGCGCCAAACGTAGTGAAAATAGATGTCGAAGGCTTCGAGAAGCAGGTGTTGCAAGGCGCTGCTAGAACGCCTGGCGCGGCCTGACTTGCGCGCCATTGCCTTCGAAACCAAGCCCGGCGGCGATGCCATTTCAGATCCCGAACTGGCGGCTCTACTCGACTCGCACCGGTTCACGGTCCGGCACGTCCCGCGCGCCGCTGGAGTTACCGAAGAGTTTTGAGAACTTTCTCGCCTACCGCGCCTGACGATGGGCTCGAAAAAATCCTCGCCCGTGCCCGGCGAACCGATGCCCGGGCGAGGTGCTCTCAAAACTTTTGTGCGATAAGGCCTACGCTTCCGATTCGGCCAACCCGGCCACCAACGCGCCTTTGGCGGTGGCCGTCATCGGATTGCGCGCCAGGCGGATCTCGGAGATCTGCACGGGGAAATCGGTCGAGCGTAACAGCTTCTCGAAGCGGTCGCGGAAGCCCTTCGGACTCGCCGTGCCGCCACTGAGCACGATCGGAATCGGCTTGCTGAGCTTCGGCATCTTCTTGGTATTCGAGAAGGCTTCCTTCATGCCATTGATCAGCGATTGGATCATATCGTCGTAGTAGACGGCGATCACCTGATGTAGCTTCTCCGGATAGGCGCCGTTGAAATGGAAGTTGTCTTCCTTCACGATCCGGACCCGATTCGACAGATCGCCCGTCACACCGGCGACGCTCGCATCGATAAAGTCTCCGGCCTTCGGCACGCTGAAACTAAACGCCGGCATCGACAAGTAGGCCAGGCAGACATTACACAATCCGCCCCCGCAACTGATGCCGATACCCGTGAAATTGGTGTCCTCGAGTTCTGAGTAAACAACCGCCAGGCCTTCGTTGATCACCTGCACCGGATACTTCATCTCGGCAAACATCTGGCGCAGCGTTGCCTCGTGATAGGTCAGCCCTTCTTCGGCATGAAGCGGCGCCGCCGGTACGCTGAAATAGACCTTCGGCTTGCCGGAGTCCGTCTGCTTCATCATTGTCTCGATGATGTTGCGGATCACCGGGATGCTCTCCGATTCGGCGGGGTTCAGTACGCCTTGCACCATCGGCCGCCGCATCTCAACGTTCAGCAGGTCGGCAAACCGGGGCGCTTCGTTGCCCAGCACCACCAACTCGTGCTCATGCTTTTCAAACGGCACACCCTCGCGCCGTAGCGCGTTCTCAGTCATGCGCGTATAGGGTACGGCGACGAACGCATTTAATTGGCTGTTGAATGAATAGTGTTCGCTATCCTTCCACGAGAGCACAATGCGGCTGGTGCCAACGTCGAGCCCCAGCACCGGGAATGATTTGGCTGCGCTTCCATTGGCAACGCCAGCTTCGGTCTTAGACATGATTTCCATACTCCTTGACGGGTTATTGCTCTTCCGACGATTGTCCCCGGTCTTGTCGACCGCTTCCTTCACTCTCCACATGGCTGTCCTGCCCCGCATTCGCGGCCTTGATCGCGTCGAGAGCTGCGCGATACCGCCGCTTTAGTTCACTTCGATGTTGTCCAAACGGGCGGCCAACGGCCCCCGCCTCATCCGCAAAAATCTTGTCCGAGCTTTCCAGCCCCTTCCACATCCGCGCGCCCGTGGCGAACTTGTACGTGTCGTCATACTCGAACCCGAATTCGAGCATCGCCGGAGACGGCTTCAGATAGTTATCCGGCAACCCCACTTCACCGAAAGGGAAATTCGATGCCCAATCGGTGTGCGCTCCAATCCGGAAGTTGTCCGGATTCACCGATACCTGCGCGTGCGTGATGCAGTTGCCTTCCTCAATGCCGTACTTCAGCCGCAGCATCGTAACCAGCGTGCGTAGCGCGTGGACCTGCGCCGGCGTGACGGACTCCGAGATCAACACCCCGGGCTGCGTTTCCGATTCAAGTGAGATGCCCAGGAAGCTTGCGTTGACATCGACATACGTGTTCTTCGCGTCGGCCCATACTGACCGGCCCGCATGATTCGCCACCTGCTCTTCGGGCACGATCCGATGCACCCGCCCAAACCGATCGATCAAGTAGTGGTAATAATGATTCCGCGCCACAAAATCGATCAGCCACTTGCCGACACGTTGCAAGTCGCGATTGTTTCCCTGCTCAAACGCCTCCATATGACTCTCAGTCGTATGGAAAACGATCCCGGCGGGCTTGGTTGTGCCAGTAACGTAACGATGCCTGCCCACTGCCACGGTCTCCTCCGGCCGTGGCTCATGGGGCGCCGTGTTTGCGGTCTCAATGCGAAGCCCGTTACTGTACACTTCTTGTCCCGTCTTCAGCTCGACCAGCCAAACCTTCTGTTCGTTGGCCGTCAGTGGATCCAACACGTACTCGCGCGAGGGCCGCGGTCCCTTGGGGACGCCTTTGCCGACCGCGCGAACCGACCCGCCCGTGCGGAAGAACAGGATAGCGGCGATGGTCGCCAATGCCACTCCAACCCCGATCCGCGCCCAAGGGATATCGAGCGGCTTGAGGATTTCCTCCGAATTGACGCCCACGGTCCGGAGGTAGCGGAGCCGTTGGACCGGGTCGGTAATCCGCTGCGCCTTCCGGTTGTACCAAGGCAGCAGCCAATGTTTCCATCTTTCCCCCATTTGAATCAGGCGAAGTCATCCCTATATAACAGTGCGTTGAGGAACGCGAAAATCTCACCCAAAGTTGATATCGGGTGCGACAGGCGAAAACCTTAGAGCTTCGAGAGCTTCGCCGAAAAATGCCGCCGGGCTAAGGCCCACACCCGAGGTCTTCGCCTAAGTGGAAGAATCTAAAGCGTCCGGAGGAGTATACTAGGCGTTTCAACCATATGCGCACCTCACGTAGACTCTTCCTCCAAACCGCCGCCGGAACCACGGCCGCCCTCGCCCAAGCCCCTCCGCGCGATTGGTCCGGCCGCACCCCCGTCCGCTACCCCGACGCTGATATCATCACGCTCGACCCGCGTTTCAAGAAGTACGCCATCGGCAACACGCCGATCCAGCGCCTTCACACCGGAACACTATGGGCGGAAGGTCCAGCCTGGAACGGCTCCGGCAAGTATCTGATGTGGAGCGACATTCCGAACAATCGCCAACTGCGCTGGCTCGAAGAAGACGGCCACACCTCCGTGATGCGCTCCCCGGCGGGGAATTCCAATGGCAACACCTTCGACTACGAGGGCCGTCAAATCTCCTGTGAGCATGGCAATCGCCGCGTCGTGCGCTACGAGCATAACGGCTCGGTGACCGTCCTCGCCGACAAATGGAATGGCAAGCCGCTCAACGCGCCCAATGACGCCGTGATCGCTCCCGACGGCGCACTCTGGTTCACCGACCCAGGCTATGGATCGTTGCAAAACTACGAGGGCAACAAAGGGACGCTTGAAATCAAAGAAGCCGTCTACCGCGTCGACATGAAGACGAACAAGATGGAGATGGTAACCGACGAGATCTTCAAACCGAACGGCCTCTGCTTTTCGCCTGACTACAAGAAGATATACGTCGCCGACACTGGCGCGACGCACTACGACAAAGCGCCGCGCGAGGTCAAGGTGTGGGACGTCGATGGGACAAAACTGCGCAACGGCAAAACGTTCGTATCGATGGTCATCACGCAGGGCGCTGGCCAAGGTGGAGGCCTAGCCGACGGGATCCGAGCGGATATCGACGGCAACGTCTGGATCGCGGCGGGTTGGGTCGGCGCCGGTTACGACGGCGTGCATTGCGTCGCCCCGGACGGCACGCGGATCGGCAAAATTCTACTCCCCGAAATCTGCGCCAACGTCTGCTTCGGCGGCACGCGCCGGAATCGCCTGTTCATGACGGGCAGCCAGTCGCTCTACGCCGTGTATGTGGAAACCCAAGGCGCAGGTATCGCTTAAAATGCGAAAGGGGGACTTCAACAACCCGAGCGGCGCAAAGTCCTCCGCCACGCCTGCCATTCCCAACTGGACCAACGCAGCCATAAGAGAGGGCCTCGAAGATATCGAGCAAGGCCGCTACACGACACTCAGTTCACCACAGGAGATTGAGGACTTCCTTCGCCAGTTGGAGGACTTCCTTCGCCAGTTGAGAGAGGAAGTCTTAGCCGAAGCCGATTCAGTGGCGCTCTCCCAACGATGACCCGTTAAACATGAGTCAATCGGTATTTCCGATTGGATCATCTTCCTCGGTGTCTTCGATTGAGAAGGATCGGGCATTGTGCAACTCGCTACTCTTGCCGGCCTGTCGTAACTCACCCGAACACCGTAAGATGGACCTGTCCTGGTAGGCGCGGATCATCTGCTCCCGGAACCCAGGCGGAAAGGTCAGCCGCACTTTGCGATATCGCCCATCGACCAATCCCAGTATGATGGCTTCGGTATCCTGGCGGAGTTGGTACACTGTGCCTTCCAACTCAAATCCTTCGATCTCGGAAATCGACCGCAGCAATCCAGCAAACTCCCCAATGACCCCTCCCAAATAACTGGGAAAAGAAATCTTCCCAGGTGTGGCATCGGATACTCTGCGCGTTCGCGCCCAACTGACTCTCACCTCAAGTTCGCCTTGGGCCCCAGTCAGGCTAAGTGCATCGGCGATGGAGCTACAGAGATTCGCGCTTACTCCTGAACTGACCGCTCGCTCGATCTCTTTCGCATTTCCTCGATTCGCCGCCTCGAGCAGCACTTGGAGGGCGCTTGTCATTGTGCGTGTAACGATCCGGCCAAAGGGCTCCGGGGTCCGCTCCGTTTGCTCATGTAACTCCGGGGCAACTGGCGTCTCGATTGCTACTACATAGCTACCGCGCTCCGTTTGGCCCAGCCTCACGCCCGCCATAAAATCTGAGACGTTCTTTGGAGGGCGCGAATAGTAATATGCTCGCCGATGTTTAGCCGAGGCGGCCCAGGCGGAAGCGTACACCGTATTTCTGGCCGATTCCATCAGTTCGACGCCTCGGTCAAGCGGCACGCTGCCGTCCTCGATCTCGGAACTTACCAGTCGGACTCGAATCACATCAAGTCCGGCTCGTTCCAAATCCGTCAAAACAGCCAATGGTGAGCGTTCTTCCACCTGCGCCAGCACTTCAACGGCATCCCTCATGCGCTCGGCGAAGTCCCCAATAGACCGGTCGTGCGGCAGGGGCACTTCTCCACCACTCCCGCTTGGATGAAGCCAGAACGACCCCCTGCCAGCCAAAACCCGCGCTTCACTCCAACCAGTATCAATGAGGTAGGCCCTAACCTCCAGCGGATTCAGCCCGGCAAATGACTCTCTATCGGTGATCGCGAGCTTCATACCGCATCCGTCCTTTCAATGTTGTCCATCACTTCGAGAAGACTCGCCGGACTCAGTAGATTGACGCGCCGCAATCGCACAGTGATTTTCTTTTCTTGCCAGTCTTCGGGCTTAGTTGGTTTGATTTCCAGCTCGCCCAACAGACTCTTCCAATAGGCGCGATGCCGGAGAACGAGATGGCCCGGGTCATCGACCAGCCAGTCATTCACCAGTTCTGGCACATGCAGAACAGCGAGTATTCTGGGGACCATTGTGCTGCGGCGCAGGTCGTCATAATTTTTCAACTTGATCCGGAATGAGAAATCGTCCGGCCTAAGGTCGATTTCGGAAGAACACTTGAGCTGCAACTCAAGGCGGGGAGACCGTCCGCCACCGCGCGAGATGGACACATCGATACTGTCGTCATCGACGAACGCCCGATCCAACTTCAGGCCCGCCACCGCAACAAGCGCATGGACATACGCAATGCTGAACTCCTCCTTTTGGCGGTTCAGGTCCATGAGCGTATGCCTCCTTTAGACGGTGCGCACAAAGTCTAGACGCATCTGTACTGTCTCATCTTACCTTCACTGCCGAGCTCCAGGAATAGACTGATCCTGTTCGTGTTCCTCGTCTTCTTCTTTGCGCCGCCTTCGCGTCCTTGCGTCTTCCAGTGCAAAAGCTAAAAGCGAGTGAGCCCCCTGCCTGCCAAAAAAATCTAACCCGCCAACCAGTTCAACGATCCCAAAAATCTTTCTCCCTTCCCCTCAATCTCTTACCGCCTCCACCCCTCAAATTCCTTGGCCACCCCTGCGACAATGAACCATGCCGAAGCCTCGTCGATCGTCACCGTCCGATCAACACAATCCGACACTTTTCAACACCCTGAAATTTTTCCGGGTAGCATAAAAGCTTATGACCAAACGCCGCGACCTCTGCAAAATTGCCGCCGCCGCTCTCACCCCCTTCGCCGCCGCGTTGCCCATGGCCGCCGCCGCCGGCCTCCCCAACCTCACGCTCGACCCGCAAAAGGCTCGCCTCCAAAAGGAGACTTTCGGAGACCTGCGCATTTATTTCGAAGGCCCAACCGACCAGCTTAAATCCATGACTGCCGGTAGCCTTCTCCTGAAAGCCGGCATGACGCCCCACGCCCCGCACCAGCATCCCGAAGAGGAATTCATGGTCGTCACCGAAGGCACTGGCGAAATCAGCATGGAAGGCAAGATCACCAAAGTCGCTCCCGGCTCCATGATGTACTCCGCCGGCGGCAAGCTCCACGGCATCGTCAACACCGGCAAAACCCCGCTCCTCTTCTACTTCTATAAGTGGCAGAAATAGCCCATCCATGCGAGCCGTGATCACTGAGGCCGACATCCCGCCGGCCGGTGAACTTTCCATCGTCGCCGGCAGCATTGTCACGCCTTCGGCTCGCGACCTCGCGCGTGAACGCGGTGTCGTATTGCGAGAACTCGCCGCCGGTCAAGCCCTGCCCAGCGCAGCGCCGGATCGCACCATCGCCATCGGCGCCGATCACGGCGGCTTCCAAATGAAGCGCGCGCTACTCCCCGTGCTCTGTGAACTCGGCTTCACCGCCAAGGACATCGGAGTGTTCGAAGAAAAACCGGCCGACTATCCCGACATCGCCCTCGCCGTCGCGCAATCCGTCGCGGCGGGCTCGTCCAAACTCGGCATAATCATTGACGGAGCCGGCATCGGCTCCTGCATGGCCGCCAACAAAGTCGCAGGAATCCGCGCCGCGCTTTGCTACGATGTCGCCTCCGCCCGCAACAGCCGCGAGCATAACAACGCCAACATCCTCACGCTGGGCGGCCGTCTCCTCACGGCGTCTCAAGCCGAAGCCGTGCTTCGCACCTGGCTCGCCACGCCGTTCGCCGGTGGCCGCCATCAAGCGCGAGTCGACAAGATCATGGAGATCGAAAGGCGGCGCGCATGACGCCATCTGAACTGGATAATCTGGTCGCCGAAATCGGTGGCGAACTCCTCCGGCGTCTCAACGTCCCGCCTGCTTTACGCGGCGAAGGTCTGAACATCTCAGACACGATTTGCCCGGACTGCACCCAACGCTGTGTGCAAACCTGCGCCCGCAAAAGCGCCGCGATCCTCTCCGCCGGAGCCGACCGCATCACTGCCAGCGCCACCACCACGCGTGTCGATCCCAGCCTCGCCAAGTTGATCGATCACACCCTGCTCAAGCCCGACGCCACCGAATCCGAAATCGAAAAGGTGTGCCAGGAAGCCTTGAAGTACAGCTTCGCCAGCGTCTGCGTGAATTCCTACTGGGTTCCTAAAGTCGCGGGCATGTTGCGCGGTTCGCCCGTAAAAGTATGCACCGTCGTCGGCTTCCCGCTGGGCGCCATGTCCACCGAAAGCAAGCGCTGCGAAACCGATCTCGCCCTCGCCGCAGGCGCGCAAGAAATCGACATGGTGATGAACGTCGGAGCCCTCCGCTCGGGCGACCATGAGACGGTCCGCAAAGATATCGCCGCCGTCGTCGAAGCCGCGCACGCCAAAAGCGCCATCGTAAAAGTAATCCTCGAAACCGCGCTGCTGGACGACAACCAAAAGGCCATCGCCTGCACCTTGTCCAAGCTCGCCAAAGCGGACTTCGTCAAAACCTCCACCGGCTTTGCCAAAGGCGGAGCCACCGTCGCCGACATCCAACTGATGCGCTTCACCGTCGGTCCGGATCTCGGCGTGAAAGCCTCGGGCGGCATTCGCTCCCTCGAAGATCTGAAAGCGATGGCCGCCGCCGGAGCCACGCGCATCGGAGCCAGCGCCAGCGTAAAGATAGTGGAGTCCTCCGCCACTCTTACCGCCCCGTCGCTTTTGCCGGCGCCGCCAGCGGGTGGGCCGGATTCCGGCGGTACGCGGCTCTCAGGACGGAGCCGCGACCGCGAGGGAGCGGTCTCGGGCGGCGGTTACTAACGATGTCCACTCAAGCCCCTCCACGCGATCGCCGCTTCAAAGATCGCAATGAACTGCTAGACTTTCTCCTCGAAGTCTCCACAGTCGTCTCGTCCACGCTGGATCTCGATGCGATGCTCGACTCCGTCATTGAGCGCGTCCGCGACGTCATTCGTTTCGACATCGGCGCCATCCTGCTTTACTCCGAACGTTATGGCGGGCTCCGCGTGCGCCGCGCCATCGGTCTCCACCCGAACCTGACGGCCGATCTCACAATCCCGCTCCACGAAGGCATCACCGGCGTCGCCGCCGCCACCAAAAAGCCCGTGAATGTCGGCGACGTTCGCGATGAGCCGCGCTATCTGGAAATCGTAGGTGCGGTACGTTCGGAACTTGCCGTACCCCTCTTCATGCAGGACCGCATCATCGGCGTGATCGATCTGCAGTCAACTGAGCTCAACGCGTTCACCAACGAAGACGTCCAACTCATTCAACTGATCGCCTCACGCGTCATCTACGCCATCTCCAATGCGCGCATGTTCCGCCGCATGGACTCGCAGTATCGCGCGCTCACCACGCTGTCGCAGCTCTCGCAGGAATTCTCGTCGATCCTCAATCTCGATGCGCTACTCGGCCGCGTGGCGCTCAAGATCAAAGGTCTCATCCGCTACGACTCTTTCAGCATCTATCTATACGACGAAGCGGGCCAGGTCTTGAAGAACCGCTACACGCTTCGCTCCGATCAACGCGTGAAGGTCGACAACGTGCCGCTCGACAAGGGCATCACCGGCGCCGCCGTACGCGAGCGCAAGCCCGTGCGAGTGGAAGATGTCCTCTCCGACCCGCGCTATGTGGAAACCGCTCCCGGTATCCGCAGCGAGATGGCGATTCCGTTGCTCATGCCGGATCGTGTCGTAGGCGTGATGGACTTTGAGAGCAAGCGCGTCGGCCACTTCACCGACGATCATGTCCAGACGCTGGTCCCGTTGGCGACCATCATCGCCAGCGCCGTCGACAACGCGCGTCTCTACGAAGAGTTGAAGCGTGGCAAGCGCCGTATGGAGGCCGATCTCGACGCCGCGCGGCAACTCCAAACTTTTCTGCTCCCCAAAGAAGACCCGGAAATTCCTGGGCTCGAAATCGGCATCGGGTTTCGCCCCGCGCATGAGATCTCGGGCGACGTCTTTGACTTCTTCGAGCAAGGCAACGAACACGCCATTATCTCGATTGGTGACGTCAGCGGCAAGAGCGCCGCCGCCGCCCTCTACGGCGCCATGGTGACGGGCCTCTTGCGCACGCTCGCCCCCCGCCGCCGCACGCCCGCCGCACTCATGAAGGCGCTGAATGAACTGCTGATGGAGCGCCGCGTCGGCGACAAATATCTCACTCTGCTCGTGCTCCGTTGGGAGCCGAAGACTATAAAGCTCATCGTGGCCAATGCGGCCGGCGTGCCCCCGGTCATCGTGCGTGGCGGGAAGCTGATAGAGCTGCGAGTCGAAGGCTTCCCGCTCGGCCTCTTCCCCGGGAAAGAGTTCGACGAACACACGTTCCAAGCCGAAGAGGGCGATCTCGTTTTGCTCTACTCCGACGGCATCCAGGACCAACAAAACCCGCAGGGCAAGGACTATGGAGTCGACCGCTTGCGTGACTTCCTGCCCACTGTCTCCTCGCTCCCGGCCAAGCAAGTTGTCGACGCGATCTTTGAGGACTTCGACCTCTTCCGCGAAGGCATGCGCACTCAGGATGACCAGACCCTCATCGCCATTCGCGTGAAAGGAAACCCGCCCGACATTGCGCTCTGAAGCTTTCAACTATCAAGACCGCACGCTCTATTGCGACGACGTTGCGCTTGCCGACATTGCGCGCAAGGCCGGCACGCCTTGCTACGTCTACGCTGGCTCTGCGATCCGCCGCCGCTTCCAGGCCTACGATCAAGCCTTCGGCGACACGCCGCACCTTGTTTGCTACGCGGTCAAGGCGAACGGCAATCTGTCGATCCTGCGCCTGCTGGCCCAAGCCGGCTCGGGCTTCGACATCGTCTCGGCCGGCGAACTGTTCCGCGTTGTCAAAGCGGGCGGAGATCCTGGCAAGACTATTTTCTCCGGCGTGGGCAAACGTGCCGACGAGATTGAATACGCGCTTGAGCAAGGCGTCCATTCGTTCAATTGCGAGTCGGCAGACGAGATGCGCCTAATCGACTCGATTGCATCGCGGCTCGCCCGCAAGGCTCGCGTCGCCTTTCGCGTCAATCCGGATATCGACGCCAAAACGCACAAGTACATCTCCACCGGGCTGCGCGAGAACAAGTTCGGAGTCGATATCGCCGAAGCGCCTGCGCTGTATCGCCAGGCGTTGAGCTATCAAAACCTGATCGTCGAAGGCGTCTCGTGCCACATCGGCTCGAACCTGCTCGATACGGCGCCTGTGATGGCCGCCGTTGATCGAGTGCTCGCGCTAGTGGATGAGCTTCGCGCCGCTGGTGCGCCGATTCGCGATCTCGATCTCGGTGGCGGACTCGGCGTAGCGTATCAGGATGGGGAACAGGAACCTTCGATCGCCGAAGTAATCGGCCTCATGTGCCAACGGGCCTCAGGCCGTGGCCTCACATTGCACGTAGAACCAGGGCGCTCGATCGTAGGCCCCGAGGGCGTGTTGCTCACCCGCGTGCTGTACCGGAAGAAAAGCGCGGACAAAGAATTCATCGTCGTCGACGCATCGATGACTGAGTTAATTCGTCCCGCGTTGTATCAGGCCTGGCATGACATCATTCCGCTCCGGCAAGCTCCCGAGCGTGGAACCGTGATGGCAGATGTCGTGGGCCCGGTTTGCGAGAGCGGCGACTTTCTCGCCAAGGATCGCGAAATGCCGAATGCCGTCCCCGGTGACTTCCTCGCCGTCTGCACGGCCGGAGCTTATGGCTTCGTGCAGTCGTCTAACTACAACTCGCGGCCGCGCGTCCCGGAGATTCTGGTCGAAGGCTCACAGTGGCGAGTAGTACGAACGCGCGAAACCTTCGACGATCTCATTCGAGGCGAATAACTGAATTTGTGGGGCAAGCTTCAGCTTGCGCGGGACTTCAGTCCCGCTCCGTCCTCCGTCTATCGTTTTCCCCCGCGCTTCTGCCGCGCCAGATGAGTCGTAAAGAACGGGATCATCTTCGCTTCAATGCGATCTGCCACATGATTAGTGTGGTTGCCCGCGTACTCCTCGTAAGTGTGTACAATGCCGTAGTCCGTAAGTCGTTTATCAAGTTCCTTGTTAGTAGCCGCGATGCTCCGGTCTTCGTTGCCCGCGTCGAAGGCAAGCGCAGTAAGCCGCTTGATGTTTGGAACATACTGATCGAGCATGGCGAGTGGCGCATTGGCGGCCCATTTGGCGATCGCCTGCGGCTGTGCCTCGCCGTTCTTAATGGGTAAGTCGAAATAGAGCGGAGGATTCATCGCGTTCGGCGACCAAGCCGCCGCCGAAGCCAGTTGCGCTTTGGTGCCAAAGTCGGCCTTCGTTACGTCTGCCACTTCCTTGACTGTCTCGGCGCGCGAACCCGGACGCGGGTTCATATTCGGTGACATACAGCATGGACTTAGTAAGTAGACGCTGGAGAAAAATTCGGGGAACTTCATGCCGAGGCGCATGGCTCCATAGCCGCCCATTGAATGGCCAGCCAAGCCCCGGCTGTCGCGTTGCGCCAAAGTTCGATAACGGCCGTCGATGAAGGCGACAAGTTCACGGGCAATGAAGCCTTCCCAGTCGCCGATCGTGACCGAGGTCGAGTACATACTGCCTTGAAACGCATTGAACGCGTTCGGCATGACGACGATTATTTCCTGCGCGCCGGGCGCGGCTAACGCGCGGTCCAGCACGCTCGCCAGTTGAATCCAGTGGGTCGGCGTATGGAACCACTTCTCGTTGCTATCGGTGAAACCGTGTAGCAGGAAGACGACCGGGAAGCGCCGGTTCTTGGCTGACTTGTAACTGGGCGGTAAGTAGACCGAGACGTCGCGTTCGGGCGAATCGCCGATCAGGTTGCCGGCGAGGGCCTGGCTCTGGATCTTGACGCGCTCGACCGTGCCTGTGGCAGCCGATGCCACGAGGGCCGCCAGCAGAACGAAGGGGATCGGCTTCAGCATGAGCCTGATTCTATCAGCGGAGCCAATGCCGATCGAGCGCGCTCGGCAGCGCGAACGCAAAGGGCACGGCGGCGTAAGCCCGAGGCTCACCCACGGATTCCACCAGATCGCGATCGCGATGGCGGTGAGGTAGATGCACGGTCCGATTAGAATGCGGCGGGACTGCGCCTGGATCGCGCTGTCGGTGAGATCCGCCGATGCCAGCCGATGGCCCTTGGTCGCGTAGTTCCAGTGCCAGAACAGCGCCATCAGCGCGCAGATCATGTTGGCTCCGTAGAGCACGATCGGCAGCCGAAAAGTCGGGTACCGCGCCAGCAACGCTGTGAAGAACGGAATCGCGCTCACGAAGACGAGGAAGGCGATGTTGATCCAAAGCAGCGCGCGATCGGTGCGGCGAATAAAGTGATACTGGCCCCGATGCGCGATCCAAAGCGAGCCCGCCGCGACGAAGCTCATGACGTAGCCGACCGCATACGGCCACAGCCGGCCGAGGGCTTCGTGAAGTTGCGCGACGCCGCCGGTTGGCCCAATGTCCGGCACCCGTAGATCGAGGACGAGCAGCGTCATCACGATCGAGAAGACGCCGTCGCTCAGCGATTCCAGGCGCGACGAAGTGAGTCCACGCGATGGCTTCGATTCGAGAGCGTCCTCCTGGCGATGCCGTCTCAACTCCACCCTTGCATGTTACCCTGAGATCTTCAGCCCACATCGTTTTCCGGGCAGTTCCAAACAGCATGAGCACATACACGATCACGCTGCCGGACGGGTCACAGCAACAGGTCCCGCACGGCACAAGTCCTCTCGATATCGCGCGCTCCATCAGCCCGCGTTTGGCCGACGACGCTGTCGTGGCGCGCATTAACGGCGCGCTCCACGATCTGTCGCGCCCGCTCGAAAGCGACGCGAAGGTGGAGATTCTCACCTCCAAGAATCCTGAAGCGCTTGAGGTCTATCGCCACTCCACCGCCCACCTGCTCGCCGTCGCTGTGCTTGAGTTGTTCCCGGAAACGCGTCTCGGCGTCGGTCCGCCGACCGAGACCGGCTTCTACTACGACTTCCAACGCGAAACGCCGTTCTCCTCCGAAGAGCTTGAAACCATCGAAGCCAAGATGTGGGAGATTCAGGCGCGCGACCTTTCTTACGATCGTGTGATGACTCACAAGCCCGAAGGCCTGGAGAAGTACGGCAAAGAGGGCGCGTGGATGAAGTGCGAGCTCATCTCGGAGAAAGCCGATGAATGGTTTAGCGAGTACACGCTCGGGCCTGGGTTCATCGACTTCTGCCGCGGCCCGCACGTTCCTTCCACCAAACGCCTCAAAGCATTTAAGCTGCTTTCTGTTTCGGGCGCTTATTGGAAGGGCGATCAGACCCGCCAACAACTTCAGCGCATTTACGGCACGGCCTTCTTCTCTAAGAAGGATCTCGACGGTTACCTGAATCGCCTGGAAGAAGCGAAGAAACGCGACCATCGCAAGCTGGGCCGCGAGCTCGATCTCATCTCGATCCAGGAACTCGCTGGGCCCGGTCTTGTGTTCTTCCATCCGAAGGGCGCGCTCGTGCGCAAGCTCCTGGAAGACTGGATGCGCGAACAATATCTGGCACGCGGTTACTCGATCGTCTCGACCCCGCATATCGGTCGTGAACAACTCTGGCACACCTCCGGCCACTTAGTGAATTACGCCGACGGCATGTTCGTGGGCATGGAATTGGACGACGCCACTTACCGGCTCAAGCCGATGAACTGCCCGTTCCACATCCTGATTTATCAGGACCGCCAACGCAGCTATCGCGATCTGCCGGTACGCCTCGGCGAGCTTGGCACGGTCTATCGTTACGAGCGCTCTGGTGTGCTCCACGGGCTGTTCCGCGTGCGCGGCTTTACGCAGGACGACGCGCATATCTTCTGCACGCCCGATCAGATCGAAGAAGAGATTGTCAACTGTCTCCAGTTCGCCGTCGACACGCTGAAGACCTACGGCTTTGACCGCTATAGCGCTGAGCTCTCCACATGGGATGGCGGCGTCAGCGAGAAGTATCTCGGCACTAAAGAAGAATGGGAACTCGCCGAGACCACGTTGCGCCGCGCGGTCGAACGCGTGGGGCTGGACGTTAAGGTCATGCCCGAAGAAGCCGCCTTCTATGGGCCGAAGATCGATATCAAACTCGTGGATGTGCTGGACCGCCCGTGGCAGCTCTCGACGGTGCAATTCGATTTCAACCTGCCGCGCCGCTTCAAGCTTGAGTATGTCGGCGAAGACGGCAAGAAGCATCAGCCGTTGATGGTTCATCGCGCGTTGTATGGTTCGGTGGAGCGCTTCTTCGGGATCCTGCTGGAGCACTACGCCGGCGCATTCCCGGCGTGGCTTGCCCCTGTGCAAGCGATCGTGCTGCCGATTTCTGACCGGCACGTTGAGCACGCCAATCAGGTGAAGGCGCGTCTGACGGTCGAAGGTTTCCGGGTCGAAGTCGACGCGAACAACGAGAAGGTTCAGGCCAAGATTCGCAACGCCCAATTGCAGAAGATCCCGTACATGCTGGTGGTGGGCGACAAGGAAGCCGAGACCGGCTCGGTGTCGGTTCGCAACCGCAAACACGCCGATCAAGGCGTGCAATCGCTCGACACATTTATCGCGGGGCTCCATCAACTGGTGGCTTCCCGCGCCCCGTCCGAATAGCCGTGTTATCGCTGTTGGTGTACGCCCTGGTGGCCGGTTCGAGCGTGTTCTGCCTGCTCGTGATTGCCGCCGCGCGCGCGTACCGGAAACGGGGCCTGGCCAGTTCGGCGGGCGAGCGGCCGGTCAGCATCTTGAAGCCGCTCGCCGGGGTCGACGAGGGACTGGCCGACAACCTGCGCAGCTTCTTCCGACAGGACTATCCGGGCCGGTTCGAAGTCTTGTTTGCGTTGCGTCACGCCACCGATCCAGCCGCCGCGATTGCCGAGCGGGTTCAGCGCGAGTTCCCATCGGTGCCCAGCCGATTGCTGATCGTCGGTGAGCCGCCGTATGCCAATGCTAAGGTGTGGAGCCTCGAACGAATGACCGCCGAGGCGCGCTTCGATCTGCTGGCGATGGCTGACTCAGACATCCGCGTCACGCCTTCGTTCCTCACCACGGTCACCGCTGAATTCGACTGCGATTCCAATCTCGCCGTTACGACATGCCCCTATCGCGCCGTGGCGGGTACAAGCATCTGGTCTCAACTCGAAGCTCTCATGATGAACACCGAGTTCATCGCCGGAATCCTCGTCGCGCGCTTGCTCGAAGGGATGAAGTTCGCCGTGGGGCCCACGATCGTCGCGCGCAAAGAAGCTATCGCGGCGATTGGCGGCTGGTCGCGATTGAAAGACTATCTCGCCGAAGACTTCATGCTCGGCCAATTGGCGGCCGAAGCCGGGTTGGGCGTCGGGCTGTCGCGGTATGTGATCGAGCATCGCATTGGCTCGCAGGAGTTCCTCCCCAATGCGCGGCACCGTCTACGCTGGTGCCGTTCGACGCGCCGCTCGCGCCCCGCAGGTTACACCGGACAGCTTTTCACGTACGCGCTACCTTGGATTTTGCTCGGCTTGCCTTGGTCTTTGATCGCGCTGCCGTTTTGGATCTGGTCCAAAATCGAGACCGCCGCGCTGACTCTCAACGCGAAGCCCAATTGGCTACTCGTACCCGCCGCCGAACTTGTCAGTTTCGCCTATTGGATCGGCGGCTACTTCGGTAACACGATCGCCTGGCGCGGCCAGAACTACTATCTCCACGCCGACGGGCGCTTTGAAAGGATCTCATGAGAACTTCGGCGTTGCTCGCGCTGGCTGTATCCATGGCGGCAGCACAGGAGCCGGTCAAAAAAGAAGCAGTGGTGGTGACGGGCGTGTATGAGCCCGTCGCGATCGAAGAGTCCGACCGTGCGGTGTACCGCCAAGAGGTGCGCGGGGATCAGGCGTTGGTCTCAAACTCGCTCACCGACTTCCTCAATCGCGACTCATCCATCGACCTTCGCCAACGCGGAGGGCAAAACATTCAGACCGACGTTTCGTTACGCGGCTCCACCTTTGGGCAGACGCTCGTTTTGCTCAACGGTCTGCGGCTGAACGACGTGCAGAGCGGCCATCACAGTATGGATGTCCCGGTGCCCGTGGAGGCGCTGGACCGGGTCGAGGTGTTGAAGGGTTCGGGCTCCACACTGTACGGGTCGGACGCGATCGGCGGCGTCATCAACTTCATCACCGCCACGCCCGAAACCAGCGAGTTCCGGATTCGCGGCGCCGCGGGCAGCTTCGGCACAAATCAACAGCGAGTCGCGGCGACCCTGGTGCGCGACCGCTTCACGCAACAGCTCTCGGTCTATCGCGATTTCTCAACTGGCTTCATTCCGAATCGCGACTACCGGAACCTGGCGCTCTCTAGCTCGACTTATTTCCGCACGCGCCTCGGCACATCCAGTGTTCTACTGGCGCACAACGACAAGCCCTTCGGAGCAGAGCAGTACTACGGCAACTTCAATTCCTGGGAGCGGACGAAGACATGGTGGGCTTCGGGACAGCAGTCCTTCGGCGAGCGGACACAAGCCTCGTTTGCTTACCGCCGGCATACGGACCTGTTTGTGCTCTACCGCGATCGTCCGCAAGTGTTCACGAATCGCCACGCCGTCGAAAGCTTTCAAGGTTCATTCCGGCGCAGCGAAGCGCTTGGCGCCAACACGCGGCTTCATTGGGGAGTCGAGGGTTGGCATGACTCGATCGTTTCAAACAACCTCGGTGCCCACTCACGGGCACGCGGCTCCGGTTACGCTGCCGTGGATTTCCGAGCGCTCCGCCGGTTCTCCCTTTCGCTCGGCGCGCGCGAGGAAGTCTATCGGGCCGTAAACTCGCAGTTCGTGCCGAGCATTGCGGGCGGGGCGTGGATCACCGCCGGGCTCAAGTGGCGCGCCAGTGTAAGCCGAGCCTTCCGCCTGCCCACGTTCACCGACCTCTATTATCAGGACCCCGGTAATCGAGGCTCACCAGACTTGCGCCCGGAGCGCGCGTGGAATTATGAAACCGGTTTCGATTGGAATGCGTCCCGCAAGGTGCGCGGAGAGCTGACCGTGTTTCATAGACGCGAGCGGGATGGGATCGATTACGTGCGCCGATCCGCCGCCGACATATGGCGGGCCACGAACTTCCAACGCCTCCACTTTACCGGCGTGGAGGCTGCGGCGCGCGTGCGCCTGAATGAGAATCACCGGCTCGACTTTAGCTACACGGGGCTCCACGGCGCGCAGGATTCGCTGGCCGGCGCTCTCTCGAAGTACACGTTCAACTATCCGAATCATCTAGGCGTGGCCGGGTGGCAGTCCACGTTACCGGGCGGCGTGATCACCCGCGTCCGCCTTGGGGCCGTGCAGCGATTTGGCCGGGATACCTACGCGGTGGTCGACGCTTACGCGGCGCGAGCGCGCGGCTCCGTGCGGCCGTTCGTGCAACTGACCAATCTCAACGACGCTGTTTATCAGGAGATCTTCGGGGTGCCGATGCCTGGGCGCGCCGCGATGGTGGGGCTTGAATTCGTACTGGGAAGAAGGTCAAATTAGATCATGCGGATACTCTCGTTTCTGCTCGTTGGCATCGCAGTGTTTGGCCAGGAAGACAATGGGCCGCCGCGTCTGAAGCGCGGTCAGCCGAAGTCCACCGAAGCAAATGCCGAGGCTGTGTCCGGGCAAAAACCAATCCGCGAGGTCGTCACTGACGCAGACGGCAACGTGGTAACTGAGAGCACACCGGCGGCCAACCCTGCCCCCGCCGCTCCGGCGCCCTCGGGCGTAGCGACGGCCCCTGAAGCTCCGCCCGCTCCCGTGAGCGCACCGGTGCTGGACACCATTGCGGAGGCTCGCCGTATCTCATCCGACCTCGGCGAAAAGATTCCGAACTTCATCTGCGATCAGATCACGTTCCGGCACGAAGGCGAAGGCTGGCCCAAGCCCACTTGGAAATTGAAAGATCGCGTCACCACCGAGTTGACTTATAACGAAGGGGCGGAGACTTACCGCAACACGAAGATCGGCGGGAAGATCCTGGGCATCGGCAGCAAACGGCCACCGGAGCAAACGGGCAACTGGTCGACCGGCGATTGGATGAGCATCATCCAGGACGTTATGCAGCCTACTTCGGACGCCGAATTCAAGTTCGACAAAGACGACGAACTTGGGGGCCGCAAGGCTTGGCGGTACAGGTACAACGTCAGGCAATCGAACTCGCATTGGAAGATCCAACTTGAAGGCGGCACTTATAAACCGGCCTACCGCGGGATGGTTTGGATCGACAAGGAAACCTACCGTGTGCTCCGCGTCGAGATGGAAGCGCGGCAGTTGCCGAAGGACTATCCGCTGAGTGTCGTGGAGATGACTTCCGAACTGGCAGCGGTAACCATTGGCGGCCAAAGCCATCTCTTACCCGTCAGAGCCCAGAATCTGACCTGCCAGCGCGACTCGGTAACCTGCCATCGGAACGATCTTGAATTTCGTAACTATCACAAGTTCGGCGCGGAGTCGTCGATATCGACCACCGATTCGTCGGTCACGTTCGATGGCGAAGAGGATGCGCCTGGCGCCAAACCAAAAGCTCCGGCTGGGCCGGCGGCCCCCAAGGCCACTAAAGGGAAGAAGCCACGCTGATCCGGCGCAGCGGGAAATAGTTCGGGTTCCGGCCTCACCTTTTGATACGTGAAACGTCTAGAGGCAAAGCTATGCCCTCACTTCGTTGTTTTTGCGTTGTTGACTGCGGCAGTCTCGGTTGTCGCAGCGGCTGAGTCCGAATCCCCGCAACTTACCAAGCTACGCTTCGTGCCCGTCTCGCCTTGCCGGTTGAGGACACGCGACGGCTGGCTCCTTTCATTGTTCCCGTGAATGGCCCAGCGCAATTGGACTTGGACATCCGGGGCAAGTGCGGTATCCCGCCAGAGGCTCAGGCGTTCTCGTTGAATGTAACCGTTGTGCCGATGCGTCCGCTTGGCTATCTCACCCTCTGGCCCACTGGCGAACCCCGGCCGCTGGTCTCGCTCCTAAACTCCTGGACGGGAGCGGTGGTCGCAGGCGCAACCATCGTGCGAGGTGGTATGGGGGGGCGGTTAGTCTTTTCTATACCGACCCGACTTTTCTGGTCGTCGACGTCAACGGCTACTTCGTCGATTCGCCGGCGGACCTCGCCTTCTTCCCGCTCAAGCCCTGCCGCGTGATCGATTCCCGCCTGTTCGCTTCGTTTGCTCCAATATTCCGGGCTGGCCAGTCGCGAAGGGTTGGCATGTTATCGACGTGCGGCGTGCCCGCCAGTGCGCAGGCGTATTCGCTGAACTTAACAGCGGTCGCCGACCCGGGCCAGCCGCTGGGCTTCCTGACTGCCTATCCCACCGGTTCGCCGCGGCCAACCGTGTCCACGTTGAACGCCGGGAACGGAGAGGCGTTGTCGCCAACGCAGCGATTGTCCCGGCAGGCAATGGCGGCGCGATCGACGTTTACGTCAGCGACACGACCGAGTTGGTTATCGACATCAACGGTTACTTTGCGCCTTATACCGGCGATGGAGCCCTGTCGCTCTACATTAGGCCGCCTAGCCGCGTGATGGACACGCGCGCCGGGCAGGGTGCAAATGGTTCGGTTGGTCCCCCCTCGCTCGCCGCCAATGAAACCCGTACGGTCGACCTCCGAACCGGGCGCTGCTACTTGCCGGAGCCGAAGATTACCACCAAGCCGGAATTGATAGCCTACCTGGTCAATGCGACCGCAGTTCCCAAAAGCAGCCTGGGTTATCTGACGCTGTGGCCCTTTTGGCATCGCTCAACCAACGGTATCGACGCTCAACTCCTCGCTCGTCGCCGCGGCTGTTTCGAACATGGCGATTGTGCAAGGCGGTGTCTCCGGCAAGATTAGTGTGTTCGCCTCGGACCAGACCGATCTGATTCTGGATCTGAGTGGCTGGTTCGCTCCTTAGAGTCCTGCGCGAGTAGCAGTGAGGTCCGGTTGTGGCGTATGATTCTCATCGTGCGTCTACTCATCGTTCTTGTCGCCATTGGCTGCGCCTCCGCTGCCGAGTGGACTCGTTTTCGCGGACCCAATGGAGCGGGCGTCGCCGAAGGCTCCGCGCTGCCTCGTGAGATCGGGCCCGATAAGAACGTGGTGTGGAAGACTGCGATACCGATGGGCAAATCTTCGCCGGCCGTGACCGCCAACCGCATCTTTCTTACCGGCCACAGGGACAAGGTTCTGGAGACATTCGCTCTGGATCGCAAGACGGGGAAACTCCTGTGGAGCCGCGAATCGCCCGGCCAACGCGATGAGAAGCGCAACAAGCTGAACGACCCCGCTGCGCCAAGTCCAGTCAGCGATGGCGCTAACGTGTATGTGTTCTTCGCCGGTTTTGGTTTGGTTTCCTACACTGGCGATGGAGAGGAGCGATGGCGTTTGCCGCTTGGACCCTTCGCTAACTTTCACGGTATGGCTGCTTCGCCGGTGTTAGCCGAAGGCAAAGTGCTGATGATTTGCGATCAGGATCAGCAGGCTTTTCTCATCGCGGTCGATCAGAATACCGGTAAGCCGGTGTGGCGCGTCGAGCGATCCGATATGGTGCATAGCTTTACGACCCCGGTGGTGTATCGCAACGAGAAAGCCGGCCGCACCGAACTTATCGTACCGGGATCTTTCCTGATGACCAGTTACGATGTGGCGAACGGCAAAGTCATCTGGACGCTACGCGGGATTACCTATCAGGTGAAGTCGGGTCCGGTGATCGACGGCGAAGTGCTTTACTTCAACGGTTGGGCGCCAGGGAGCGAACCAAGCGAGCGCATCGAGTTGCCGGATTTCCAGAAGATGCTTGAGCTGCATGACAAGAACGGCGATAAGAAGATCGCGCGCGCCGAGATTCCCAAAGAATGGCAGCCGGCCAATTGGGAAATGCAGGATCTCAACAAAGACGACGTCTACGATGAGCGCGACTGGAAGTACTACATGGGACGCCGGACGTCGACCAATGGTGCGATTGCCGTGAAGATGGGTGGAACGGGCGACATCACCGACACCCACTTACTTTGGCGCTATCAAAAATCGTTGCCCGATGTGTCGAGCGTTCTGCTGTATCGCGGAGTGCTTTATTTGATTCGCAACGGCGGCATCTTACAGACGCTGGAACCGGCGACGGGCAAGCTGATTAAGCAGGGGCGGCTTACGCACGCGATGGATGAATACTACGCTTCGCCTGTGGCGGGCGACGGCAAGGTGTTCCTCCTGAGCCGCGACGGCAAGTCGACCGTCTTGGAAGCGGGGTCGCAGGACTGGGGTGTCGCGGCGACGGGGGACTTTGGCGAGGAGGTGTTCGCGACGCCCGCGATCGCCGACGGCCATATGTGGGTGCGCACGGCTACGGCCTTGTTCGACCTCTCCGCCGCCACGCCGGCGGTGAAGTAGATCTCAAAACCGCCTCCCTTGCGGTCACGGCTCGGACACCCGATGAATTCCGTGATACCTTGGACGTTCTCCCATGCGCGTCTTTGTGTTTCCCCTGCTCTGCCTCGCCATCGGGTATTGCGCGCCGCCGCCGGAGCCGGTAACGCGCGGGATCAAATTATTCAACGGCCGCAATCTCGATGGCTGGTACACCTGGGTGCGCGACATGCGCCACGACGATCCAGACCGCGTATTTACGGTAGTAGATGGCCAATTGCGCATTTCAGGGGCACGGTGGGGCGGTCTGACGACGCGGCAGGCATTTCGCGACTATCATCTGGTTGCCGAGTGGAGATGGGCCGGCAAGACCTGGGGCGCGCGAGAGAAGGCGGCGCGCGATTCAGGCATTCTCGTACACGGGGTGGGCGAAGACGGAGCCTACGGCGGCGTCTGGCTGGAATCGATCGAATCGCAAATCATCGAGGGCGGCGCTGGAGATTTTGTCCTGGTGGGCGGGAAGAATAAACCCAAACTGACCTGCGACGTCCGGACCGAGGGCAACCAGTTCATTTGGAAGCTGGGTGGCGCCGCCGTCACCAAAGACAGTGGCCGTTTCAACTGGCGCGATCGCGATCCGAAGTGGACAGACACGATCGGCTTTCGCGGCGCCAAGGACATCGAAAAGCCGACGGGCGAATGGAACCGGCAGGAGGTCATCTGCGACGGTTCCACTATTACTAACATCTTGAACGGCGTGGTGGTGAATTACGCCTACGATTCATCTCATACAGGCGGTAAGATCCAGCTGCAATCGGAAGGCGCAGAGATCTACTTTCGCCGCCTGGAACTTAAACCAATCCGGAAACATAAGACTCATCGATAACTATGTCAGCACTACAAATTACCAAGCCGCTAGCCGGCGAGCAGAACGAGATTCTCAGCGCCGAGGCCCAAGCGTTCCTCGTCGAACTGCACCAGAAGTTTAACGGCAGACGCCTGGAGCTGTTGGCGGCGCGGGCTGCGCGAGACGCCGAACTGCGCGCCGGCAAGCTGCCCGATTTCCTGGCCAGCACGCGCGAGATCCGCGAGAGTAAGTGGCGGGTGGCGCCGATACCGCCTGCTTTGCAGGACCGGCGCACCGAAATCACCGGCCCGGTCGACCGCAAGATGATCATCAACGCGCTCAACTGCGGGGCCAATGTGTTCATGGCGGATTTTGAAGACGCAAATTCGCCCACGTGGCACAATGCCGTCGACGGGCAGATTAACGTGCGCGATGCGGTGCGCGGCACGATTTCGTTTCAGAACCCCGACGGCAAACAGTACAAGTTGAATGAGAAGATCGCTACGTTGCTCATCCGTCCGCGCGGGTGGCACCTGGTGGAAAAACACGCGCTGGTGGATGGCGAATCCATTTCCGGCGGGCTCTTCGATTTCGGCCTGGTCTTCTTTCATAACGCCAAACGGCAACTGGCCAATGGCTTCGGGCCCTATTTCTATCTCCCCAAGATGGAAAGCCATCTCGAAGCGCGCCTGTGGAACGACGTGTTCGTGTTTGCGCAGAACTATTGCGGCGTCCCGCAAGGCTCCGTCCGCGCGACCGTGCTAATCGAGACGATCCTGGCCTCGTTTGAGATGCACGAAATCCTGTGGGAGTTGAAGGATCATTCGGCGGGCCTCAACTGCGGCCGCTGGGACTACATTTTCAGCTACATCAAGAAACTCGGGCACGACGCGCGCTTTATGCTGCCGAATCGCGCGCAAGTCACGATGGACAAGAACTTCCTGAACGCTTATGTTCAGTTGTTGATTCAGACCTGCCATGCCCGCGAGATCCACGCGATGGGCGGTATGGCCGCGCAAATTCCGATCAAGGGCGATCCGGCCGCCAATGACGCCGCGCTGGCCAAGGTGCGGGCCGACAAGCTCCGTGAAGTTTTGGCCGGCCACGACGGCACCTGGCTGGCTCACCCCGCCCTGGTGCCGATCGCCAAGGAAGTATTCGATGCGCACATGCCCGGACCCAATCAGATTCATGTCAAGCGTGAAGAGGTGCGGGTGAGTCAGATGGACTTACTGGAAGCACACAAAGGCGACATCACCGAAGACGGCCTGCGGATGAACGTGGATGTCGGCATCCAGTATCTGGAAGCGTGGCTCAACGGGAACGGTTGCGTGCCGATCTACAACCTGATGGAAGACGCGGCCACGGCCGAGATTTCACGGTCGCAAGTGTGGCAATGGGTTCGACATAAGGCGAAGCTGACGGATGGGAGGACGGTGACGCCGGAATTGGTGCGCGAGACGATCGACAGGGAGTTAGCCGAGAAGCCGGGCTCGCCGAAGAAACCGTTGGCCGCCAAGTTATTCGCGGAAATGATGACCAAGGAGGAGTTCACTGAATTCCTGACCCTGGTGGCATACGATCATATCGACTAGAGCGTTTGTCAGAGTTAGTATAGATCGCATGCTTGCGCATGGCGGCTCGGAACCCGCGCGGGCGCTACTCTCCGATGAGTTCGGAGCAGCGCCGGAACAGCACGGCGGCTTCTCCCTGGCGCGATTGGCTCTGGAGAATGGCCGCCAATTTGACCAGACTCGGCGCCAGTTCAATACTGTGTTCGCCCATCATCCGCTCTTCCATCTCCAGAGTGGCGCGGTAGAGCGCTTCGGCCTCGGAGAGACTGCCGCGCGCGGCCGAGATATCTCCGAGCAAACTCAGGCCGCGGGCGATCGGGTCGCTATCGACTGCGCGGCGCCGTACTTCCTCCACATACTCGACGGCCACTTCGGCAGCCTCTTGATAGCGCCCGCGATTGAGTAACAGGTGCGCCAGCGGAAGCATCGTCGAGAGGCGGCGTCCGAGCCACAGAGGCCCACGCGCGGTTTGCGCGATCGCCAACGCGCCCCGCAAGCAGGCCTCGGCCTGATCGCCCATTCCGCAACTGACTTTGTCAGCGCCTTGGCCGATCAAACGGGACCACCGCCGCGATTTGCGTTGAAACAGCATGACGCCCAGACTGATGAGGGCCATGACTCCAAGCAGGCTCAGCATGCGTTGGCTTCCGCTCGCCTGATTTTGCAGGCTTTCGCCAACAAGTAACTCGCTTCGGTGGACCGTTCCATCGATCGGAGCAACTCAGCCCGCAATTCGTACTCGCGGGCCAGCGCTGCGCTGTCTAGTCCGCCCAATCGTTCCCAGAGATGGCAGATTGAGACGCGCAGCCCTTCGGCTTCGGCCAGGCGTCCACGGCGTGTGTGCAGCTCAGCCAACGCGTTCAAAGCCTCTGGCAGGCGCGCCGAATCGGTTTGGTCGAGAATCTCAACCGCTTCGAGTCCGGCTTCGCGCGCCTCGCGCCATAGTTCCTGGCGAGCCAGCGAAACCGCCATTGAGGCGAACGCCACTCCGCGTCCCGGAGCATCGGCGCCGCCTTCGGTCTGAAAAATCTCGATGGCGTTTTCGTAGTGTACGTGAGCGCGGTCGAAAAGACCCTGCCCGGTGTAGGCGTCGGCGAGGAGCAGCTCGATCGCGCCGGCTGCGACATCGGTGCGAGCCAGAATCCTGGGGGACAACGCCGCCGCCTGCTCACCCAAAGTAGCTGCCTCATCGAAACGCTTAGCCGCTAGCGCCGCGCGCCCGGTTTGCAGCCATGCCTGCAACTGGCGCCGCGAAGGCGTTCGGGTCTTAGTTCGGGCGAGGCGAGCGGCTTCTTCGAGTAGTTCCATGCCACGCTCCGGCGCGCTTTGCAGAAAACGGATGCGGGCGAGTCCAGCCAGCGCAGGCGCCACGGCGAGCGATTGGCGCCCGCAGCGCCGGCTCCAGATCTTTAACGCCGCTTCGAAATGTTTCGCCGCTTGCCGGTCGCGCCCTCTCAGCAACAGTTGCTCAGCGCGGCTCTCGTGGTAACGAGGCGCGAGTGCATAGAGAAGGCTCAACAGCAACACGCCTGCCGGCGCGATGAGCCAGACAAATTCCATAGATACAAAACAGATCGGCAAGAACTTGTCACTTCGTTGCTGGACTTTCTCAGTCCCTGCGAAACCTTATTCCCTTAGACGCTGGTCGATATCGGCAGCCAGCCGGGGAAGGGACGTAGGGTTTTGCAGTAGATTGCGGACGCCTGAACTGCCGTAGGCCTCGTAAAGCCGCTCGATGGCGATCAGCGCGGTGGCGTAGGCGGTAGCGGCGTGACTGGCGCTGAGGCGCGACCAGGAGCGGCCCATCTGCTCGAGCCCGGGAAGTTCGCCCGCCTGGGCCATACGCCGGACCTCCGCCCTTTGCTCGGGTTGAATCACTTGGCCAGCCAGCTTCTGGGCCAGGCCCTCATGGAGCCAAGCCGGCCAATCGCCGGTGCGCGCCAGGCAGGCATGCACGATTTCATGGGCGAAGGTTTGACGAGTATGCTCACCGGGCGTCTTCTCCAGCAGCGCCACCCGGATGCGGCCATCGTATTGTCCGCCGCTCCATTCGGCGGCGCCGGTGGACTGTCGATAGGCTTCGCGAGTCTGGACGATCGCGGTCATCCGCTCTTCGCTCCGGCAGCCAAGCTCTTCCGAGACGCGGGTGAATTCGCTGTCGAGAATCGGCAACAACAGGCGGGCCTGATCGGCGGTCACGGCGTTGTCGTCATACCGGAAATTGAATTTGATGCCGACGAGCTTTTCCGAACTCCGGTCTCCGGCCACCTCGCGCGCCGCCTTTTTTCGCAGGTCCTCAATGGCCGCGTTCGGTTCGACTGCCAGCGAGCGCTCGAAATAGTCAAGCGCGAGTTTGGGCTGATCGGTCTGGAGAGCGGTTAGCCCGGCGGCCGCCAGCGTATTCGAGTCGCGCTGCCCACTCTTGATCAGTCTCTGCAGCAACTCGAGCGCTTGTTCGTTCTGTCCGGTGGACATTAACCGCTGGATCCGGGCGCTCTCGTCCGACCCAACTGCGCCACGGCCGCCGAGGCTGCTGGCGGTTCGCTGGACAATGTCGCGCTTCACCTCGGCCGATACTTCGATCCGGCCCGCGGCGCGCCGTCCGTGCTCAAAGGTTTCGAGCCCGCTCAAGGCCTTCGCAGGCAGGTAGCCCTGCACCGTTTTTCCGCCCGTGGTTAACGCCACCTTGTAGCAGGTGCCGATGTCGCCGGAGATCGCAAACAGAATCTGCGCGGGATCGCCCTTGGCAGCCTGGCCAATGATTTGGGCCTCTGAGTCGCAAGACGAGCGCAGCGGCGCGGCGTCCTGATTCACCATATGCGCAGACGCAAATAGAGCGAGGATCGGCCAAGGCATATATATAGCCTTACTGTACGAGCGTTGGGAACCGATGTCTCTCCGTTGGACACCTTAGCTCGGCTGCGAATCTAAAGATGGAAAAATCGAGCGTACCTTGAGGGGCGCCGTCTTCCATGATCTTTCAGATCATGGCTTCCGAAGTCGAAATGAATCACGTCTCACTGCTTGTCGCCGGGCGGCGCAGCGATCTTCTCTACTCCAGGGCGGGTGTAAGTAGAGCCCCGCTCCGTCGAAAATCACCCCCGTGCTGCCACTGGGACGGGGGTCGGATCCGGG
>JAYUSQ010000314.1:0-9456 GCA_043755595.1 Acidobacteriota bacterium
CGCCCCCTGTTCCATGCTTTGAAAGATGAAATACACCCCATACCGGCCTGCCTGCTCCATGCGACGCAACAACGGCTTGACGTAATCTTCCTTGCGGACGCGGTGAGCCGTGGCAAAAAAGCAAAAAGGATCGGCTGTACGTCTTGACAATGGCAGCCCTCTCATGGAAGCCGCGACGGCCACGGAGCGGTCCACGCACTACGACGGTAGTGCCCTCATTCTTTTTCACGCGCGGCTGCGTCCGTCGCTACGATATTTGTCCAGCAGGGCCTTGAGTTCACCCACAATCTCCGGCCGCTTCTGGTAGAGGTTGTCGGTTTCGGCCGGGTCGGCCTTCAAATCGTAAAGCTCACCGACGGGTTCGGCAGGCTTGGGTACGATCTTAACTGGGGTCGAGAACCCGCCCGATCCACGACCCTCGCACAACTTCCAGTCGCCTCGCCGGATCGCGAAAATTCCTTGCGCCGAGTGATGGACGACGGCCTCGCGTAGTGGGGTCTTGGGCTGCGAACCGACAGCCGCGGGTAACCACGAATAACTGTCTTCGCCCGCCTCGCGCGGGAGCGAACTGCCGGTGAGTTCCGCGGCTGTCGCCATTAAATCGGTGAGGCATCCAAGTTGCCGTGAAACCTGCCCGGGTTTGATCTTCGCGGGCCATCGCGCGATCAACGGAATGCGGTGACCGGCGTCGTGGATATCGGCCTTCATGCCGCGCCAACTGGCGTTGGCGCGATGCGGAAACTTGGACTTGTCGTCGGGTGTCCAATGCGCCCCGTTATCGCTGGTGAAGATGAGAACCGTGTTGCGGGCCTGGCCGGTTTCTTCTAATGTCTTGGCAATCTGGCCCAGGACGTCGTCCACTTGCGTTACAAAATCGCCGTAGATCCCGGCTTTGGATTTTCCCTGCCACTCCTTGGTTGGCATCCACGGGGTGTGGGGGCCGGTAAGCGGGAAGTAGAGGAAGAACGGCTTGGCTGGTTCAGCGGCGCGTTGCTTCAGATAGCTCACCGCTTTGGCGGTCAGCGCCGGCAAGCAGCCTTCCATCGTGAACGAGGGCGCGATGTCGCCTTCGCGCCAAAAGACGCCTCGGGGTTCCTTCTGTCCTTGGGTCCTGGCGGTCGGAGCTTCGACCGGGCGGTTGTTCTCAACAAAAAGATACGGCTCGAAATCGAGCGAGGCTGGAATGCCGAAAAAATAGTCGAAGCCGTGATCGTTCGGGCCGGGCGTTAGCGGCTTTGAGTAGTCAACCGGCTGGCTTTCCTGAAACCCGAGATGCCATTTCCCGATGGCCGCAGTGTGGTAGCCGCGCGCCTTCAACATTGAGGCGACCGTGGTCCGTCCGGGTTCGATCAGATTCGATCCGCGCCCGTCTAACACGCCCGATTTCAGCCGCGAGCGCCAACAGTACCTCCCCGTCAGGATTCCGTAGCGCGTGGGAGTGCAGACCGAGGAAGGGGAGTGCATATCGACAAACCGGACACCTTCGGATGCCAGTTTATTGGCGTTGGGAGTGGGAATCCCCGAGTCCTCGTTGTAACACTCCAGGTCTCCCCAACCCAAATCGTCACAAAGGATATAGACAATATTTGGCTGGTCTTTGGAGGGCCGGGTTTGGGCTGCCGCCAGCCCGCCCGCCAGTGCAAAACTGAAGTCTCTTCGACGCATCGATACGCCCTCCTACAAATGCTGTAAAAAAAAGTCAAACGAAAGCCGTGCAGCATCTCATCCACACGGTAGCCTTTATAAAGGGTATACTATTCAATCGGGTACAACTCCAGGGTGGGGCGGTTTGAAATCCCTGGGCTTGGCCGATATACAGGAGCTCATGCGCGTACACCTCGTCAATCCAAGCGACGTCTCGTTCGGTATTGGAGTCATCACGCCTCGCTGGCTTTATGTGCTGGCCGCAGCCACGCCACGCAAGTACGGTGACCCTATTATTGTCGATGAAACACTAGAGCAGATCGATCCGGAAAAAATCCAGCCGGGCGACGTTGTGGGAATCGGGATTCACACAGCCAATGTTTTTCGTGGCTTAGAAGTTGGGCGATTGGCGCGGGCCAAGGGCGCCTACGTAGTATACGGCGGCATTCACGCCACACTTTATCCGGAAGAGGCGTTGGGCCTGGGCCAGGGGCATGCGGTGGTCAAAGGCGATGGCGACGTGATCTGGGCTACGGTTCTCGCCGACATCGAACGCGGTCAACTGCAACAGGTTTACGACGGCGGCCGTATTGCCGGCGAGCAGTTCATCGCCGCGCGCTGGGATCTGATTCCGCCGAAAGCCTATATGTGGGCGTCGGTGCAAACCGTACGCGGCTGCCCGAAGCATTGCTCGTTTTGTTCGGTTTGGCGCACGGACGGGCAGCAGCCCCGGCAACGCACGGTCGATCTGGTGATGGAAGAAATCGTCGACTTGCGACGGCGCGGATTCCGTTTCATCGCTCTCGCGGACGACAATTTTTACCCTGTCACGCTCACGGATATCAAACTGGCCGAGCGCCAGAAGAATCATGAGAAGGTGACCGAGTTGAAGGCGCTCCGGGCCGAACGTTTTGAACTGATGGAGCGGTTGGCGATGTTGCCTTCCGACACCATCATGTTCACGCAGATCACGATGGAAGCGGCCGAGGATGTCGAATTTCTCGCTGCGATGAAAAAAGCCAACATCAAGGGCGCGCTGGTTGGCGTCGAAGCCGTTACCGAAGAAGGGCTGAAGACCGTGTTCAAGGACTTCAACCTGTCTGGCGATAATCTGGCTATCCGTTTGCGGGCGTTCAAAGAGAATGGCGTTCACGTATTGGGTTCGTTCATCTTCGGGCTCTCCAGCGACCGTGCCGATACCTTCGATGCGACGGCCGAATTAGCCCAAAAAGCCGGCATCACGTTCGCCCAGTTCGTTATGATGACCCCGTTTCCGGGCACCGTGGACTTCCAAAAGTGGGAGAAGGAAAAAGGGGATTCGATGGAGAAGGTCGACGGCGTTCCCTTGAACCGCTATTGGCTCTTACCGGGCCATCGGCGTCCCAAGCTGTACACGCCGCATCCGACCATGTCGGCCGAAGAGATCCGGGCACGCACCCAAAAGGTATGGGACAAGTTTTATAGCTTGCCGGCCATCTGGCAACGGGCGGATTGCGTCAAGAGCTGGAAAGCGAAGATCGGCTTTATCTTTATTTCCAAGCTGTATCGGCAGATGTACGCCAACACCGGCATCGCCACCGATAGCGCCCGGCGCAAGACCTCCAATCGGTGGGCTCGCGTGTTGGCCTTGTCGGTTCGGTCGATGTTTGTCGGCAAACTGATGCCTGACTTGCAGGTTCCCGGCGGCAAGGCTCCCATGCCGGTTGTGGCCGCCGATTTGGTTCAGTTGGGGTAGTGTTGCCGAGTTGGTTACAGGCAATCCTGTTGGGGTTGGTGGAAGGGCTTACCGAGTTTATTCCGGTCTCTTCCACCGGCCATCTTTTGTTAGCTGAGCGCTGGCTCGGCGCTCGTCCTGATTGGTTTACCGTCTTTATTCAGGTAGGTTCCGCACTGGCGCTGCTGCCGCTGTTCTGGCGGCGGCTGATCTCGGCTTCGTCCGACTATCTTTTCAAACTCGCGGTTGCTTTCGGCATCACCGGAGCGGGCGGGCTTGTTCTCCACAAACTAAAATTTGAACTGCCGGAAACGATCGGCCCGGTGGCTTGGGCGACGCTGCTCGGCGGCATTTTGATTATTCTGGTGGAACGTTGGCGCGGACGTTCGAAGCCAACGATTGAAACACTGACTTGGGGCATTGCCATCAGCTGTGGTTTCGCGCAGTTAGTGGCGGCGGTGTTTCCCGGGACCTCCCGTTCAGGCATCACCATCATGGCTGCCATTGCCATGGGGTTGGTGCGCGCCGAAGCCGCTGAGTTTTCTTTCATTCTCGGCATGATCACCTTGACCGCAGCAGGCGGCTACAAGTTTTTCGATGCCTGGAAAGACGGCGAAGTCCACGGCGCTTCCGCCGTGGACGTTACACTCGCCTTTATCGCCGCAGCTATCTCGGCGTTTCTAGTGGTGCGCTGGCTGCTTGGCTTTGTACGGTCTCACACTTTCAACGGTTTTGCGTGGTATCGCATTGCCTTGGGTGCGGCATTACTACTCTGGGCCGGCGGCCGTTAGTTACGGCAGCTTCGACTTGATGTTGTCGACTTCGGTGTTGGTCGGGGTCGTCGTAATACCTTCCACGATGTAGGCTACCGTGTTGCCCCGGATCACATTCGCCGCCGAGGTGTTGTTCATCTGAATCGACGTCGGGAAGTTGCTGATCAGGTTGTTGGTGATCAGATCGCCGCGCGGTCCGAGCGGATCGCCCGGAGCCGGGTTGTAGCAGATGCCCAACGCCGCAAATCCAGTGCCCGCCGTGATCGTGTTGTTCGAGATGCGATTGCCGAAGCTGCGGCCGCCGCGCACGAAAATTCCGAGCCCGGTGTTGTAGATCGAGTTGTTATCCACCACCACATTGCGCGACTGCAGGATCATGATGGCGGTCTCAGGCATGGCGGAAGGAATCAGTCCTTCCCCGCGAAACTGGCTATCGCGGATCGTCACGCTGGAACTGTTTTCCACCGTGATGCCGATTTGCAAATTGGAGAATTTGCCGTTGTGAATGGTGACGCCCGAAGCGTTGCGAACATGCACGCCGGTTCCTTGGATCCCGCCGGGGCCGCTGATGTTGACTCCGTTCAAATCCAGATCCACCCCGCTCGCGGTGATCATGATACCGGCTCCGCGCGACGGCACTACTTGCATGTCGGAGGGCAGGATATACTGCCCGGGTTCGTTGATGGCCCCCTGCAGTACGATGCGGCGCGGTTGGGCCATCGCGGCAGCCGGCAGTAATAGGGCTGCGGCGGCACATAGGGTCAGAAAGCGTTGTCTCATTCGATTCCTTTCGCTCACCGTTAAGTGACGGTTCAGCAAGACTGTCGAGATTTGTTTGGCGATCCCCCCTCTCTCCCGTTAGAATTGTTAGAAGTGATGAGCCGGTTGAAATTGTTATTACTGGTTCTGGCGGCTAGCCAGGGTGCATTTTCGCAACAGTCGTCGTGGTTCATCGGCGGGGGGCCCGGCATCTCCACGTTATCCGGCGACGCGCAATCGCAGATTACTCCCTCGCTCACGGCAGTTTCGCAATACAAACCCGAAAACGGCGCTCTGGTGCATCTGTTTGCCGGGCGCCACTGGCGTGACTATTTGAGTATGCAGGCCGTTTACTCGACTAATCGAAACGATCTGGCGTTAGTTTCGACGCGATTGGCCGCGGGCGCCGAGACAACGTATGAGCAAGCTCGCACCAGCCGCCGGCATGATGTCGCCGCCGACGTGCTGGTCTACTTTCGCGGACGAGATAGCTTCGTGCGGCCGTATCTCGGGATCGGGCTCGGCGTGATGGCGTTTTCAAGCGAAGCGGCGGCGCTGCGTGTTTCGAAAGGCCAGCCCGTGTTGCCGCCCGGTAGCTTCAGCGCGACGAAACCCGGGCTGAGGGCAGCCGCCGGAATCGATCTGATTTTGAAAAAGGGTTGGGGTGTGCGCTACGCGTTTCTTGAGACGATCCAGGCGAACCCGATTAGCGTCCGGCTTGACCCGCCTGGCAAACGGGGCCTGGCGCATTTTCAGAACCTCTTCGGTATCGTGAAATATTTCTAAGCTACTTCTGAAATTCCGCGTACGGGCAGCCCGCCCACCAGATGGGCGCTTTTTCCATGGTTTCAGCCAGTACTCTCGCATGACAGACGCGGCAATAGTTCATCCGCTTGATGGCTTCTCCGGTAGGCGCGTATTGCATGATTTCTTCGAACACGCACAGGGCGCGTCCTTGTGCTTTCGATTCGCTAATGGTCGCCAGCGGCCCTCCTTTGGCCTGCTCAAGATTCAGGCGCGAGAAGATGCGAGACTTTAAGCGAGCCGGTGCGTCGTCCGGTTCAGCGGCGGAGGCGTCGGTGGCGGCGGCAAAGTCGAGCCAGGACCGCTCGCGGTCATTTTCTCGATCAGGCATCCTCCCACCTCCTTTTAAAAGTTTCTCTCGCCCGCGCTAATAAACGCTCTACGGCTTTTTCCGTCCTGCCGGTCGCGTCGCCAATCTCGCGCGCCGACTTTCTTTCCCAGTATCGCCAAAGCAGCGCTGTAGCATAATGCTCAGGCAATTTCGCCAGGATCGCCTGCGCCTTCTCCGACTGGCGCGACTGGTCCAAAACTTCCTCAATTGGCGGCGGCGTTTCGTCGGGCGGATCGGGAGTCCCGTCATCCCAACTCTCCCACGCGCGCAACCGGCCTCGATAGTGATCTTCCACCTTGTGCCTTGCGATGCCCATTAACCAGGCGCCCAGCGGCGAAGTACCGCGATAGCCGGGAAGGTACTGCCACGCGGCGGCGAAAACATCTTGCACCACGTCATCGACCATGTCGGTGCGCGGCAATAGGCGCCTTCGCACATAGGCGAATATGGGGCCGGAGAACCGGTCCACCCACTCTGCCGTAGCCTTGCGGTCACGCCGCAGCACTGCTTGCGCCAGCGCGAAGTCGGGGTGTGAATCGTCGCCGGCGGGGTCGGCGGGCGCTGCGGCGATGCGAACTAGATCCACAGCCGGCCCTTCTCCCATTCATTCCGATAGTCGTTGACTGCGGGCAAAATCCCCCTCAACGAGCGAGTTTCCAGCTTTCGTCGAAGAATCCGGTTGCCGCCATGGAACCATCGGCGTTCAATATGGCGTAGTCGCCCAGACGGGGAAACAAGAGAGCATTGGTGCCTTTGAACTCGGTTTCGCCGAAGGTGTGGCCGGAATTCAGCACGACGTAGCGCGCCGGATTGAGTGGATTCGGATAGATGAGCGCCAATGATTTTCCGTCCTTAGGCCAACTCATCGGCAGTTTCGGTAGGGCGCGCCGCATCACCGCGTTCGATTGGGCGTCGCCAAAGAGGATCAGATTGTGATCGCGAATGTGAGTGGCTGTCAGTTGCGAAGCTTCGACCGTGCGGGGATCGCCTCGCATCCATTTGGCGTACTCATTCAGGAATCGCTCCATCGCGGGGTGAGGCGCCGATGGTTTGACCACCAGGAATGAGTCGTTGAACGCATCGTCGATCGGTCCTTGCAACCCCGGGCGTTTACGCAGACCGCGATCCGCGCCAGCTAACTGCCACTTGGCTCCCGATTTCTCGAACGTGCCGGAGGCCGCGAAGTTCTGACCATCGATGGCAACCGGGCCAGGGCGGCGCACACTGACACGGCTCACGTTCTTCGTCGTAATGCGGTTGCCGTCGGCGTCCACCTCAGCCCGCTCGTAGTGCCGCTCCAGCCCCTCGACGGTGATCCAATCGCATTCGCCATAACGGGTTGTATAAGTGACGAAGCGGATTTTCTCCGGCGCGGCGACGCGGCCAGGAATTACGTGTTTGTCGAGGAATGCATCGGACTCTTTCTTGCTATCCGGATGAAACTTGTGCGCGGTCTTGGGGCCCACCAGGAAAATGGCGCGCAACGTTGCCATGATTCCTTCGCGTTCCAGTTGCTCGCGGATGTTCAACGAGGCGCGCAGTTGCGGATCGATTTCGCCGCCGTATCCAACGGTCGGAACATTGAAGGCGTTTGCCGCCACGTCCACCGCGTCATAGATACGCCAAAGCTTTTGATAATGGGGCGGGGGATCGGAGATCTTGGCGTAATTCCGTGTTTCGGTGAATCCGGCTCCGGCCTCGATCGCCGCCCAGCGATGCGGGTGATGCAAGCCAATGTGCCAAGCCCCGGCGCCGCCCATTGAGAACCCGCGGAGCGAGATTCGCGCCGGGTCGATGTTGTATCGGTTGCGCACTGCGGCCAGGGCTTCGAACACGTCGGTTTCGCCGGCCCAGCGGTAGGCGTTATTGGCGCGGCCGAAGACATGAAGTTCCAGCCGGTCCGGGTAGGTGACCTGAAACTTGGGATTCTCGGCTTGTGCGAGGAAGCTGACTTCGGTGAGCGTGGCGCCTCGTCCATGAAGCACCACGTCGAGCCGCGCTGGATGGGTGGCGTCGAAGGCTTCGGGTGTCACTAAATGGTAAGGCTGGGTACTCGCGTCGACCTTCGAGAGATAGGCCAGGGCGGTCCGCGCGCCCTTCGCGGACGTCCAGGGGTGCGCGCCTTTTTCGAGAGCCGCCGCTCGCTCGATCCCCCGTTTGACCAGCATGGCCGCATTGGCCGCGTAGGTCTTGGTGTAGACTTCTTCGGGAAAGCGGAGCATCCAAGCCACGGCCTTGTAGTAGACCTCAACGTCGGCGATCAGGTGCGCGTCGTGTTTTCCTCGCAACAGCGAAATCCGCTTGCCGAGGTTGGTCAAGTCGGCGGCAATTGCGCCGCGCTCGTCCTGGCTCAGCGCGTAGGGCGGCTGCGAAGGCGGGGGAGGGGCCTGCGCCACGAGGGTGGTGACGCAGACAAAAGCGAGGAGTGATGTGCGAGTTGCCTTCATGGTCAAACCGCCATTATATCGGGACGACTTGTGCGGCCCTACCTCCTGTCGTCGTTGGCCGACGCACAGAGGGGTCGTCCCGAATTCTGACTCGGCAAGAGCCGTGATCGAGCGAGGGTTGCTCCAGCGCCGCGTGAGCCCTATAATGAAAGAGTTCGATCACAGTGGCGCTATCGTCTAACGGTTAGGACAGAGCCCTCTCAAGGCTTAAATACGGGTTCGATTCCCGTTAGCGCTACCACTGAAATCACTTTAAATTCAACGACTTACAAGCAAAATAGCAGTTCCCGAAGGAGGCCGGATGCAACAGGATGCAACAAAAGGTTTTCCGCTCACTGGACCGCTGCCTTTGGCATCGTAACGGTGCTCTCCCACGCATCGGCGGCGCGGGCGTCATCTTCGGGTAGCGCATGGCTGTAGATTCTCGCGGTGATGTTGGTATCTGCATGGCCAAGCCGGGCCGATACCGCTGGCAGTGGGACACCCTTGGATAGCAAGCTACTGCCGTGCGTATGCCGTAGCGTGTGAAGTGAGGCGTCCGGGATACCGGCCTTCTCTATGCGCCGTACGATGGTCTGAGAAACCAAGTGGGGCCAAAGATACGACCCGTCCGGTTGGCAGAAGATGAGGCCGCTATCGCGGTAGTCGAGGCCGCAAAGGCGGCGATGTTCAACCTGCTGTTCCTGCTGGAATCGCAATGCGACGATGGCCGTCTGGCCGATGCGAAACTTGCGGGGCTTGTTGCCCTTCGGCTTCTTCACCCTCAATCCGCCTGCCGTTTCCTCAATCGACTTCGATATCGTTAACGTGCTGGTGAGCCAATCCATATCCAGCCACGTGAGGGCGAAGCAGTTCACCACGTCGGCAACCGGTTGCAAGCGCAATCCGGCGCGTGTCAACAACTTGAGACACTCTTGCGGAGAGTTTAGTGAGCTTTTTCGTCTGAGTGGAGCGGCTTGTTGATCCAGACCTCCGTGGGAAGTT
>JAYUSQ010000315.1:0-30701 GCA_043755595.1 Acidobacteriota bacterium
CTCCCAACTTGAGTACCCGGCGGCCAATTAGCGGCTCATTGTTGAAGTTTGTGCCGTTCTTGCTGCCCAGATCTTCGACGCACCAGTCCGCGCCGTTAAAGTCGATCGCCACATGCCGGCGAGACAAAATCGCCTCGTCGGGAAATGAAAGGTCGTTGTCCGAAGTCCGGCCGAGAGTGATTCGGCTACCGGTCAGCGGGATGGTCTTCGTCGAGCCATCGGGCAGTAGTATGGCGAGTTCAGGAGCCGGGGCATTATTGGACATGGATAGTGGGCCGTGTTTCCGCATGATACCGCGACGTGGCAAATCGGATGGGAACAATTCGCGCTTGACCCAGGATTTGACGCCAAGCTCCCAAACGCGCTATGTTCGCACATACGGCTCCGCTGATTGAGGCGCGGTAGCCAAGTGGTAAGGCAGAGGTCTGCAAAACCTCCATCACCGGTTCGACTCCGGTTCGCGCCTCCAAAATATTTTTTCCGTTTCGCCGTCCGTCGGCGCGGTAGCCAAGTGGTAAGGCAGAGGTCTGCAAAACCTTTATTCGCGGGTTCGATTCCCGCCCGCGCCTCCAGATATGAACGCATTGCTGCTTGCCCTCAATCTCGCGATCGCCACGCTGACCGGCGTCGTCTACCAAAAGGACGATGAGTTCGTGATCGCCGAAACCGAAAACATGAAGCCGCTGGCGAAACTCGAAGGCGTGGAATTTTCAACCGGCCATTTCGCCAATTACGTTGGGCAAACGGTGCGGGTGAAGGGTACGCTGGTCACCACCAAAGAAGGCAAGAAGATTTTGCGAGTGCGGAAGGTGTCCGATATCGAGAAGGTCGCGGCTCCGGCCGCCGCTACTCGGCAACCGTAAACGTGTGCCGTTCCTCAAAAGTCTGACTGCCCGCTTCGTCCCGCACGCGTAGAATCACAACGTATTCGCCCTTGGCCAGATCCTTGTTCAGGTTCAAGCTCAAGGCGCCTTGTAAATATCGCTTCCGATAAAACGTGCCGTCCTTCTCGCGCGCGGCATTCGCTTCGGCGTACATGCTCTTCTGGTCCGACGCGCGCAGCACTTCCAGGCCATAGGCGACATCGAACGTATTCTGGTCCCCCAGTTTGTAGCCGGTCATGTCGAACCGCGCCCAAACTGTCTCCCCGGCGCGATAAACCGCCGGGTTTAGCGGGGCCGAATCCTCTTCGCGGCGCTGGAAGCGGAAGTTCCTGGCCACCAGTTTGTCGCTCTTCTCGACCGTTGCCTGACTCTTCACGCGAAACGGCAGTTCGCGCCGCACGGTGGTTTTATTCAGCTCGTCGGTCAGTGTCACGATCACCTTGTAAGTGCCCGCGTCGGGCAGCGGCGGGAGCGGGAAATTGAAGCGGACCTTGGGCATCCAGCTTTTGTCTTCTTTGGCAAGGTCGGTATCGATCTTTTCAGTCTTCGGCTCCACCAACGGTGTTCCGTCGGGATCGACGGCTTCAAAGCGATAGCTCAGATGGACAAAACGTCTGTCCTTGTCCTCGTCGGTCCGGATCGAATAGCCGGAGAACCGCGCACTTACCCAGAGTCCGTCGCCAGGGCCCAGCGATTCCGATTCTCTGAGCGCCGGCCCGTCGTCATAGACTTGCAGCCTCGCGTCGGCAATGGCGAGTTTGGCGGCGGGAGGCTCTTGTGCAGCGGCCGCCCAGGCGATCGCGGCCGCCCCCGCGAACAGTGCCTTTACGCAAACGTTACTGCTTGGGTTCATTGAGCGGCGGACTGTCCATGGTCGCGCCTTTGGCTGCTACAGGCAGCGTGACTAGAGCGGTTTGTTCGTGCTCCTGATCGCCGCCGTCGGTAACTTTCAGGTTATACTGCGCCACTGGTAAGTCGAACACGATCCGGCCTTCTTTAGACTCGGTCGGATTCAGGGTTCGCAAAATTCCTAACCATTCCGAAACGCCTTTTCCTTCAGACACCTCAAGGTGTTCCGCGCCGGCCGCGTCCACGACATTCAGCAGTGGCACGGTAACTTCTTTGCTCCCGGAGTTGCCAATCGTAAGGTGGATGACGAGAAAGCGATTCTTCGCCATGCGAGGCGTGTCCGTTCCGGCGTCCAACTGGGTGAGCCATTGCGCCTCATGAATCGTGTACACGACGCCGCTCACCTGCACACGCTCGCCCACCTGAAAGACACGCGCTTTGGGTGTACAGCCGGACGCGGCTACCAAAAACATCGCACAGGCCGCCAGGCCGATTGTGCGGCGCAATGGCCGTGTCGTACCATGGCACTCGGTAACTATCATTTTTCCTCTTACCTCACCGGAGAGAATCGCAATGCAAAGACTTTATTATATTTCCAAACTCTCCCTGCTTTTGACGGCTATGACCACGCTGGGCCTGCCCGGTCCGGCGCAGGCACAGGGAACGCATCCGGTCAGCGGAAGAAAATATGCCTACGTGATGGGTGCAGCGGGCGCGGATTGGCTGGTCCGCCCAGAGCGCGAAGCCGAGGAAAATCCCGATCTCGCAGTCTCGTTACTGGGCATCCGCCGCGGGATGAGCGTAGCCGATATCGGCGCTGGCGTTGGCTATTACAGCCTACGGTTCGCCGCGAAAGTGGGTCCGCAAGGGAAGGTCTATGCGACGGATTTGCAGCCCGAAATGATTCGCTTGCTACAGGCGCGGCTGGAGAAAGAAAAGGTGCGCAACATTGAGCCGGTGCTCGGTAGCGAAACCGAATCCAAGCTGCCCGGCCTGTCGATCGACATGGCTGTCCTCGTCGATGTCTATCATGAGTTCTCCGAACCTCGCAAGATGCTCGCCTCGATCCGCCGCGCGCTGAAACCGGATGGCCGCCTGGTGCTGCTGGAGTTCCGTAAAGAGGATCCCAAGGTGCCGATTCGTGAAGAACATAAAATGTCGGTAGCGACAGTCAAGCAGGAACTGGCCGCCGACGGCTTCGTCCTGGACAAACTGGTGAGTGACTTACCCTGGCAGCATATTTTCTTCTTCAAGAAGGCCGAATGAGCAAAGGGACCCGATTCCCACCGGAACACTCCACGTACCGGGATCCCGCCACCGGAGCCCGGATCCATCGGCTTACCAATCAGCCGTGTATTAACCACGCGACTTACTTTCTGCAAAGCTCGTTCACGCCGGGTGGGCAAACGTTACTGTTCATCTCCTATCGCGATGAAAACGCCGCGCAGATCTTTGAGATCGCTCCGTTTCCGGATGGAGAGATTCGTCAATTGACCGCCGGGCCGGCCATCCATCCGTTTTCGCCTGCGATTCATCCAGACGGGAACTCCATCTTTTTCGTGCGGCAGGGCGGCATTTGGATCCTGGATCGGCGCACGCTGGAGGAGCGCTGCATCGTCGATTTTCCGGGCGCGCAATTGGGCGAGTGCTCACTCGGTGGCCCCGATGCCGAATGGCTGACGGCGGCGGCCAAGCAGGGCCCGGAGTCGGGCATAGTGGCCGGCAGAGCCGACGGCAACGGCTGGATTTTCATACCATTCCCACGCACCGTGATCCATCCTCAGTTCCATCCGCTTGAGCCCGGGTGGATCGAATTTGCGGGCGACCCGGCCCCGCGCATGCATCGTGTGCGTCGCGATGGGACCGGTCTTGAGTGCCTCTACGAACATGCCAACGACGAGTTCGTGGTGCATGAAACATTTCTCGGCAAGACCGGCGACTTGGTCTACACCGTCTGGCCACATGCGTTATGGCGCATGAATTGGCAGACGCGCGAGCGGCGGAAAATCTGCGATTTTAATGCCTGGCACATTACGCCCAACCGTGATGGTTCGCGCGTGCTGTGCGACACCAACCATCCCGATCTAGGCCTGCATCTCGTCGATACGGCGACGGGCGCGCAACGACAGTTGTGTTTGACCGGGTCTTCCAACGGGGGCTCGCAATGGAAGACTTCTCGCTACGCTTTGGCGGAAGACTTCGCCGCCGCCCGCAGCGCCGCCAAAACCGGTGCGCTCAGTTGGATGGAAGTCTCCACCGACACCGTGTACGGGCCGCAATGGACTCACCCCCATCCGTCGTTCTCGCCTGATGAATCCAAGGTGGTGTTTGTCAGCGATCGGTCCGGCCACCCGCAGGTGTACGTGGCTGATGTCGCGGAGGTGTCCGGTAGACCGGCTGACCGTTGCGGAGGAATGTGATAACAGGAATATAATAGAGAGAGGCCTCGGCTGGATCGCTGCCGCGACAAGTGCTATGGTGTTGAAACCCGCTTCCAAATCGCTCCCGGTGTACGACGCATCACCGGAATTCTGGCGCTCCATGATACTCCAGATCCCAACCGTATTCGGTCGCATAGTGTATCTGTCCTCATTGGGTAATCCCAAAACGCGGCAATACGAACATCACGGCCTGTACCGCGTCTGTGGTGTGGACGCACACCGTGTGATCGCCGCGAGCCACGAAGCGGTCTTCGTCGAATGGCTGCAACTAGATCTGGCCGCGCAGATCGAAGACCTGAGCCTCTACTTCGGCAGCCTCGGCAAAGATCTTCCTGAGTTGGTTGAGACCTTTGTAAATTCTGAACCGCACCGGGCGTATGTACCTGCCGGAGCCAAAACTGCTGACTGCGCGACATTTTCGGCAGATATGACGAGTCTGCTGGCAATAATGAAGGGCCAACTCTTGCGTGGGACTGAAGGCCAATTAGCTCTAGGCCGTGAATTTATGAAAGCCTATCGCGAGACATTCAAGACTCTCGCGGAATGAACTCGCCGCGATGGATTGAAAAATCGGTCCTTTTGATACTTCACGAAGAAAGCTTGGCCGAGTTTGGCGGAGCAAGCGGATTACGTGATGAAGGACTGCTTGAGTCCGCCCTCGATCGTCCCCTGAATGCCTTCGCCTACGGTCGCGCCACCACCCCATCTGAATTGGCTGCCGCATACGGGTTTGGCATCGTCAAGAACCATGCACTGATGGACGGTAATAAGCGAGCCGCTTTCCTATCGATCGGTCTCTTTCTGGCGATAAATGGATATCGGCTTTCGGCCGACACTGGTGACGCGACCAGAGTCATGCTTGAGGTGGCCTGCAGTGAAATGACCGAATCGGATTTGGCCATTTGGATCGCTGCCCACATCGAGAATCGATAGTTTGCTTCGCCGAGGAAAAGTCCAAGCGTCATTGACGACCCGGGATTACTAAATTGGAGCAGTCGTTTGTCAGCTATCACGCAACAGACTGTTGTGCAGCACCCCGTTCGTCACCTACTTGCCGCTCGGCAAAGATCTTAAACTTGAACTCAAGACAGCCCCGTGGACCGTGCAACTGGGGCGCTCGGGGCAAGGGACTCCCCCCGTCGTTCTCACCGGATGAATCCAACGTTGTGTTTGTCAGCGATCGGTCAGGCCACCCGCAGGTGTACGTGGCGGAAATTCAAAGTAGCAGCGCTTCGACGCGATAGGCCAGCACCGCGTCGGCGGCAGCCGACCAGGCAAAGACGGTGAACCGTCCATCCTGCGACGCCACCAGGGCGAGCGAGTCGCGTTGGTCATGTGCGAATTGGGCGCCCGAAAGGTGCCGTGTTCCACCGAGGTCGCCCGGATGAACGGCGTGCGGAGTTGAGCCTTCCACCGGTTCGGTATCGATCACACGATCGACGCGGGCAAACCCTTCGCGGCGGCCGATCTTGGCGCCGAAGCCCAGCAACACACAGCGATCGGTGAGGACCATCGCTCCATCCACGGCCGTCAGCCCCGCTACGACATCGACAGCGCGCCGCAATCCATCCTGCCAGCGGGGCGATTGGCGCTCGGCGGGCTCGCCCGATATCAGATCGGAGAGTTCGGTGTAGGCGGGCTGCACGGCGTAAGGCACCGGTACGGCCATCGATTCCCGCCAGCGTTCGGAACCGTCCGGCGCCACCAGCAGCGCTCCGCCGCGCGCGTGCGCCCGCATCGACACCGCCAATTGGATCAACACATTCGTGGAATCGGCGAGCGCGGCGGGAGACTCGGCCCCGAACAGCGACGCGACCATCGCCGGCGCATCCGTCAAGCCGACTCCCTGCGGATTGAGCACCTTGATTCGATCGCCCTCGAGCACCGCCACGTTGACGAATTTGCGCGATTCCTGCATGCGCCGGTGCTTGATCACGAGCAACCCGGGCGCGATCGCTTCGAGCACGAAACAAAGCGGAGGCAGGCGGCGCGTAGCGCCCCAGACGTGAAGCTCGCCATTCACGCCGCGCCACACACCCAGGTGAACGCCGGGCCGCTCAACCGCCGGCGCAAGGCGCGTCACGACATCCGCATTGAGCGGAAAGAGCTGACCAAACGTCAGCGGAGCCCGCTTTTGCTCGGGCGGCAGGAACGCGAGCGTCACTTTGAGCGGGTGGCCCTCGTGTGGCCGCAAGCTGGCCCAGAAAGCGGAATCGACCATCGCTTCGATCGCCGCTTCATCGGGCAGCGGCGCAAGCTCAGCCACTCCTTGATGCGCGGTCGACTGCGCGGCGAAATGCCGGCGAATTCTGCCTGACGCCGCTCGCGCCACCGGATAGGAATTGGCTTGTGTCAACTTCAATTCGGCAAACGCAACGATTGGTGCGCCGCCAATTGCCACGCGCCCTTCTGGTAAACCCATAGATGCAACATCCGCAGATTGGCCGGTGGCTGCGCTACGCCTTTGGCGCTCGTCTTCACCGTGCCCACCACCATGCCGACGGCCGAATTGCCGTAGAGCCGTACGTCGACCGACTTCACCGTGACCTCCAGATACTTGCGTTCGCCGGATTTCATGTTGCCGATGAATATCGCCTTGGTGTCGCTGTCGCCGGTCGAGTGAGTGTAGGTGAGATCGTCGGCCAGTACTTTATTGAGCACCGCTTCATCGGCGGCAGCCGTCGCGGTGGCCCAAGCTTTCTCGGCGGCTTTGACACCCTCTACGGTCTTCGGGTCTGCAGCCCACATGGCGGCGCAAGCGGCCAAAGTTAAGGAAATGGTTCGGAGCTTCATACTCTGACAGCTTACAACGGCTGGCAAACCGGGCAATAGAAGGTGCTGCGCGCGGCTTGGGTTTTGCGTGTGATGGTGCTCTTGCATTTGGGGCACGGTTGGCCCTCCCGGCCGTATACCGCGCACGTCAACAGGTCCGCCTCCGGAAACTCGTCAGCCGCGCGGGTCACCTGAAACGTCCCGGTTATCGCGCGCTCTAGCGTCTTCCGGATCGCCCCGTGTAGCCGCTTCCACTCGGTATCGGCGATCTGATTCACGCGCCGGAACGGACTCAAACGCGCCCGATGGCAAGCCTCCGCCGCCCAGATATTGCCGAGGCCAACCACGCGCGACTGGTCCAGGAGGAAGGGCTTTACCTCGGCGCGCGAGCTTCCAACCGATGCGCGCAAGACCTGCCAGGTGAAGCCGGCGTCCAGCGGTTCCGGCCCGTAGCTGGCGAAGACTTGCGGCAGTTCCCGCGTAGCATGCAGGTTCACGCTACCGAATACGCGGGCATCCTCAAACGCAATGCCATCGCCCCCTGCCAGCGCCAACATCACGCGCGTGAATCGCGGAGCCTGGCGATGATCGGGAATCCAATACACATGGCCGGTCATCCCCAACTGAATGCGTAGCGTCTCGCCCCGGTCCAAATGGATTAAAACATTTTTTGCCCGGCGCGTGTATCCGCGAATCCGGCGGCCGGCCAGCGCCTCTTCAATTTCCTTCGGGCGATGTGGCTGCACCGTTCGCACGCGCAACACAGCGGCTTCCACAATCCGTGCGCGGGGCGGCACAGATTCGGCGAGGCGTCTCACCATATACTCGGCTTCCGGCAGTTCAGGCATGTCTACAGACTAGGATAGAGAGGAATGAGCACACCCCAGCGGGCCGGGTTGATCGCCGCCGCGATCTATCTGGCGATTGCGATCTACGCTGTGGTCGATGACCGGACCGCCCCCGTAGGCTTTCTTCCGAATCTGAAAATTTTCCTCGCAACCGCGCCTTTCAGCATTCCCCTTTCGTGCGCGGGTTTCGAACCCGACCTGCGCCGTCTCGAAATCGTGATCGGTTTAGTAGCCGCGACAACCGCATTGGTGTACCGTGTTGCCTGGGGCTTGACACGGCTCTTCGGCAGCTAGAGTCCCTTCGGATCCATGCGTTTTGGCGGCCTTTGCCTCTTTGCGTGCTTTGCGTGAAATCCGTTCCGCACTACACTTGATCTGATGCCCGCTCACCCTTCCCCGCCCGCCTTCGCCGTGACGATGATCGGCGGCGGCATGATCGCCCACGATCAAATCCTTCCGTCCCTCTATCAACTCCAACGCCTCGGCCAAATCGGCGATATCACAATCTGCGCCCAACGCGCCTCCACGCTCGCAACGCTAGCGGAGAATGAGACGATCATCCGCGCCTTCCCCGGCCACTCGTTCCACAAGGCGCCCAATCCCGGCCCCGAGTCCTTCCGCGCCGCCATTGCCGCGCTGCCGCCCCGGCAACTGGTGATCGCCGCCTTGCCCGATCAGTTGCATTTCGAAGTCGTGATGACGGCCCTGCGCGCCAACCAACACGTCATCGCCGTGAAACCTCTGGTCCTGACCATGGCCCACGCCGCGGAAATCGAACGCGAGGCCAAACAACGCGAACTCTTCGTCGGCGTGGAATATCACAAACGCTTCGACGACCGTTCGCTGCTCGCCCGCCGCCGCTACCGCCACGGGATGTTCGGCGAGTTCAAACTTGGTACGGCGCGCCTGATGGAGAAATGGTATTACCGGCACTCGAATTTCCAGAACTGGTTCACGACTGAGAATTCAGACCCGTTCACCTACATCGGTTGTCACTACGTCGACTTCGTCCACTTCGTCACCGGCCTATTGCCCACGGCGGTCTCAGTCTATGGCATCAAAGATATCTTTCCCAACGGCAACGAAGGCTACCTATGGAGCGATGCGCGCGTGATCTGGTCCAACGGCGCGTGCCTCAACGTCCAGAATTCCCTCAGCTTTCCCGACGAGGCTCCTGGCTCAAATACCCAGGGCATCACCATGTATTTCTCCGACGGCGAACGAGGGGCATGGCTTGACCACTCCGACCAATACCGCGGCATGAAACACTGCTACACGGGCCGCCCGGACTCCCCCGGAGCCACGATCTTCTCCGAGCCCAGCACCGAATATTTCCAGTACATCGATTTAGGCGGCCCGGGCTGGAAGCCTGTCGGCTACGGCTATCGGTCTCTGGAATACCTGGTCCAAGAAGCGGCGCGTGTCGAAGCGGCCAACGACAAAGCGGCGGTCCTGGCCGAAATCGACGCCACCGGCATCGCCGCCACACCCGCCAACAGTTCGTTCAATGAAGGAGTAGTCGAAGCCGGCCGGCTGTCCATTTTGAACGGCGGCCGCCTCGTCGAGATCAACCCGGACGGTGTCCGATTCCGGGAATGATTAATTAAGGGACTACCGCCTCATTGGACCGCTCACGGCTCCGTTCTGAGCCGCCGTGCGCAAGCATGCGGTCTGCCAAATCCGGAAAATGCTCTAACCACCGGATAAGCTCGCCAAGAAGCGCGGGCGCGGAACGGTGTCCGATTCCGGGAATGAGAGGACAGCACGTAACAAACCACCAACTCCCTACGTCTTAACCGCTTCGGGGTGTGGTGCGTTGTCGAAAGCCGGTCGGCCAGTAGCCCGCGTGATATAGTCGAAAAGATCACTCGGGGGCAGGTTTTCCTGGCAAGTCCGCGATTTCCGCCTCTCCTGGAACTAAGGAGTTCACTTGGGTTTCCGCCACATCATTCTCTTCACTCTCGCGGGCGCCATCGTGTTGCCTGCTCAACAAGCCGCCGCTCCGGCAGAAGCCGCCAAGCTGGTCAGCCAGCAGACGGCCGCCGCCGCGCCTCAGCCGCAAGGCACTCTGAAAATTAACGTCATTGAAGGCGAAGGCGTGCGGAACAGCATCCGCAACCGGTCGGCCGTGTCGCCCATCGTTGAAGTGAAAGACACAGCCGACAAGCCGGTCGCGGGCGCCGAAGTGGTATTCCAACTTCCGCTAGCTGGACCGGGCGGCGTTTTCAATGGCTGGCTTCGTTCGCAGACCGTGCGAACGGACGAGAATGGCAAGGCAACGGTCACCGGCTACACGCCCAACACCGAAGCGGGCCGCTACAACATCAAAGTAACCGCGACGTCTGGCAGCCAGACCGGCTCGGCCGTCATCGCTCAGATCAACGTTGAGAACGGCGCGGCCATGTCTGGCGCCACCCCGACGCCCGGCGCTCCGTCGGCGCTCAAGAAGTCTATTCCCTGGAAAATTGTCGGCCCCATCCTCGGAGCTGCGGCGATTGGCGGCGTGGCCGTTGGTCTGCGTGGCGACAAGGCCACGACGCCTGGTGCGGCGGCCAATCCGGTTTCGATCTCGGCTGGCGCGGTCACGGTCGGCGTACCCCGATAGGGTCCGGCAAATTGTACTGGTTTCTTTCAATCAAGAGAGCTAAATTCATGTCAACTTTTCGATTGTGTGCGTTGGCGTCGGCAAGCGTTTTGCTGTCGGCCCAGGAATCGACCCGGCTTGCGGGTCCTACGAGCGGCTTGCTCTTTGATGCTCCGTCACGTTCGATTCGCGTGGTCGTGGGCGTTCCCGGCGCGGCCTATCTCGGCGCTGCCGTCGCTAGCGATCTCGACAACGGCTCGGTATCGCCTGACGGCCGTCTGGCCGTCATCATGTCGGCGGGCTCAGCCAGTTTGATCACGATGGCGGATTCATCTACGGTTTCGCTTGGCGACGGTTGCGAAGGCGCGATCGCTTGGGCAGCAGATAGCTCCGCCGTAGCGCTCGGTTGCACCGATGGCGCGCGGCTCTACCGAGTTTCCAAAGGCGCCGCGACTCGCTCCGGCCTTGCGGAGTTTCGCGGCGCAAAGGCGCTTGCAGTCGATGCCTCCGGACTCGCGTTGTTCGCTGCGGGCGCAGACGGAATCTATCGCGTGGACGCGGAGTCCACCCAACTACTGGCTCCCCTGGACGCCACCAGCTTGGCCTTGTCCGGCGCAACGCTCTACGCAGCGGCCGGTAAACAAGTAGTCGCGCTCGACAACCTCACTGGCTCCGGCGCCCTGCGCATCGTGGCGGGCGCTGGCCAAGGGATCGAAGATCCTTCCGCCGTCGGTGTTTCCGCGGATGGCGCGCGGCTCTTCGTCGCCGAACGCACCGCCAAGGTCCTGAAGGTTTTCAACCCCGCCACGTCGGAGTTGCTCTCCAGCCTCGAACTTGATTTTTCGGCCGGCCGTGTCGACTCGCTCGGCAATAGCCTGTTTCTGCTGAACGCTCGCAAGGACGCCACCGACACCGTTCAGGTGTTTGACGCTCGCCAGCTTGCCGTCTACTTTATCCCTACCCAAGACCTTGGTTCCGTTGCGAACCTGGAGGATTGATTTCGTGCTTCGCCGTCTGACGCCAGTTCTTTCTCTCACTCTTTTCGCGTTGGCCAGTCCGCTGGCCGCACAGACATTCTCGGTCCGGGTTCAACTCCCGGATCAGACGATCGATGCCACCGATGGCGCGACGATCACGATGCCCGCTGCGGGGGTGGGACAAACCATCGCCGCTAGTGTCGTTGTGACCAATCGCGGGACGGTGGCGGCGACGCTGAACTTCGTTCAGCCTTCAGGCTCCACGGACTTCACGCTCGGGAACGTACCCGACACGCCAACCACGGTGAGCGCGGGCGGAACGTTCGGCTATGTCCTAACGTATCGCGCCAACACGTCGGCGCGTTCGCTTGGCCGCGTGCAGTTCAACGCGACTATCAACAACGCCGCCGTGAACTTCGGCGTGAATTTCGCGGGCGTCGCGCCTGAGTTCTCCTACAGCTACACTGCCCAAGGCGGCAATCAAACCGGCCTGCTGAACGGCGCGGCGATTCGCTTCCCCGATACGGCGGTGGATGCTACGTCGACGGCGCTGGTGGTTGTCGCTAATCGCGGCTCCTATCAAGGCGTCTTTAATAGCGCCGTGGCCACGGGCGCCGAGTTCGGCACCGTCAACGTTCCGCTGGCGAATACGATCGTCGAAGCCGGGCGCGATGTCCGCTTCGGTGTCACCTACAGCCCGAAGACCTTGCAAAGCGCGGCCGGTACGCTCGCCGTGGAAACGGCGGACCGCAAGCTAAGCTTCAGTCTCGAGGGCGCTGGCACCGGCGCACGCTACACCTATGAAGTGTTGCGCGGCAACACGCCCACGGCGTTGTCCCCGAATCAACAGGTGGCGCTGGTCGACACGAATGTGGGCGAGAAAAGTTCTGTCGTCGTGCGGTTCCGCAATGCCGGCAATAGCGACGGCCGCATCACCGCGATCAGTGTTTCAGGCTCGGGCTTCAACCTGAGCGAGGCCCCGCTTCTTCCGCTTGTGACTCCGCCGGGCCAAGCCGCTACCTTCACAGTGAACTTCCAGCCAGCGGCTCCGGGCCCCGCCCAGGGCCGGCTCCGCGTGGGCAATGACGATTTCGAGCTGGCTGCCAACGGACTCGGCGCGACGGTCAACTACGCCTACGTAGTCAATAATGTTTCAAACGCGTTGTCGACCGGTGGATCGGTGATCTTCACTCCTGCCGCTGTCGGGACTACCAGCCGCCTGCGTTTCACGATGACCAACACCGGTACGTCCCCTGCGACGGTTTCGTCGGTTGGTCTCGCCGCGCCCAGCACCATCTTCACGCTGGCTAACATTCCCGCCTTGCCGGTCAACCTCGCTCCGAATGCATCGGCGGGCTTTGACATCGCTTTCGCTCCGAATGCACTGGGTACTTCGACGGCTACGCTGCGCGTCGACAACCAGACCTTCACATTGTCAGGCGCGGGCAATGCGCCGCCGCCTTTGTCTGAGCTTCGCTTCGACGGGGCCACGGGCGTCCAGGACGCTCTGCAGCAGCCCGCGGTTGGCCTGACGCTCGCCAGCGCCTATCCGCTCGCGTTGACTGGCACACTGACGATGGCGTTCAACTCCGATGTCTTCTCAAACGACCCTGCCGTTCAGTTCGCCACCGGCGGCCGCACTGTGGCCTTTACCGTTCCAGCGAACTCAACGCGCGCAGTCTTCCCGAACAACCAGAACCAGATCCGGATCCAATCGGGCAGCTTGGCCGGTTCGATCAGCCTGACGCCAACGATCAGCACGACTGAGGGCGCAATCAACCTGACGCCCACCGCCCCGCCGTCGCTGACACTCACGGTAGCCCCCGCGGCTCCGCGTATTCTAAGCGTGTCTCTGGGCGCCAAGACCGCCAATACGCTGACGATCCTGGTGAGCGGCTATGCGACAAACCGGTCGGTGACCGGTATGCGTCTCCAATTCACTCCGGTCTCCGGTGAGAATGTCGGCGCCACGGACGTAACGATTCCCGTCGAAGCTTCCTTCCTCGGTTACTACCAGGGCACGGCTTCGGCTCCCTTCGGCAGCCTCTTCACGGTTTCAGTGCCGCTCACGCTGGCGGGCGACATCAAGAACGTGACCAGCATCGCCGACACGATTCAGTCCGTCGCCGTCACGCTCACCAACCGCGTGGGCACGTCGCCTTCCGCTACCCTGACGCTCCGGTAGTCGAAGCGTGTAGGGTAAGCTTTAGCTTGCGGAGGGCTTCAGCCCGACTCCGGTCCGTATCGAAAATGCCCGCTGGCAAAATCGCCGCCAGCGGGCATTTTCTTTGCCCTGCGTCCAGTCCGCCGTTCCCCATTTTCCACAGGATCCAAACTCCGGAATCCGCGCCGCCACACCGAATGAGCGTTTTTCAGGCGTTTTTGCCCCTCCCGAATGTTCCACCCACGGGAAATCGGGGCTTTCTGGCATCTTTTCCCTTGACACCCGGCCAACGGTTGGCGATTATTGGTTCAGAAACAATTTCGACCGCTCTTGTTTCAAACAAAACCGGCCAACTCCGGTAGAACAAGCCCGCGGCGCCTATTGAAGGAGTATCGATGGCCGAAATCAAGAGAATGACTCAGACGCAACTGATCAAGAAGCTCGCCGAAGCGGGCGGCGTCGCCAACAAGGTCGCCAAGACGATTCTGGAAGCGTTCACCGCCACCGCGGTCACTGAGACCAAGAAGAATGGCGTGTTCGTATTGCCTGGCATCGGACGCCTGGTGCGCGTGGAACGTAAGGCTCGCATGGGCCGCAATCCCGCCACCGGCGAAACGATCAAGATCCCGGCCAAGAAGGTCGTGAAGTTCCGCGTCGCGAAGAGCGTGAAAGACTCGATCGTGCCGCCGCCCAAGAAGAAAGCGTAGTAGCCAACAAGTTCCCCTCCACTGAGACTGCGCTTCATAAGCGAAACCCGCGGCGATCCTCACCGCGGGTTTTTTTCATTTTCGCTCCCGCTAGTTGACTCCGCGCCTCGCCACTGCTACAAACGATCCATGTCCTTCCCAACCTCACGCCGGGACTTCACCAGGCAGGCCGCTCTGTTCGCCGCAGCCGGTTTGGGAAACACCCGTGCAGGGCGGCAAACTAAAATCGCCCCACACCATTGAAATCCCTTTCGCCTTCGATAACGTCAAGATCGCCACGAATCTTACCGGAGGCGGCGCCGAGGCGATGGCGTTAGCGGATAGGGTCGGCGATGCCTGGATCGCGTTTGCGCGCACCGGCAATCCCAATACGCCGAAGCTTCCACGCTGGCCGCAGTTCAACTCGAAGGACCGTCCGACGATGGTGATCGACAACCAGAGCCGCGTCGAGAACGATCCGCTACGCGAACAACGCAAGCTGATGTTCCGAGCCTTAAAACTGACCACGTAAAGTAAAGCATCGTCGTCTCGGTTCTGAGCCGCCATGCGCCAGCATGCGGTCTACACCAATCCAGAACATTCTCTGACGTACGGCACTCCAAGCCCGCCCTTCTTTGCCCGGCCTTGCGCCTTTGCAAGCGAAAGCTAAGCTAGGAATTCCCACTGAAATCCGTTCTTCGAATTGTCGTTGCCACGTAGAGCGAATTTCTTTTCTCCATCGCCCTCAACCGATTACGCGTCCTCGGGGGGTCGTTCCGTAAAGCCTACCTTCGATACTGAGTGCCGGGTAGTCCAATCCGCCCCGGCAGCTCTTTGAAAATCGAATCCGACACAATCCGACACATTTCGACGTTTTAGTTTTTTTCTAATCGCAGCGAAGAGCGCATCGTCTGAACTTTCTTGACCAGCGTCGATTCGAACGATCTTCGCGGCACGGCGATCCGTTGCCGCATGGCTGGATCCCGCAACTCCTTGCGCGAAGCCGCTGGCATCCGCTCAGCCGCCAGTTCAAAATTCCGCGCATTGGTTTCCTGGAAGCCCGCGATGGCGCGATAGTAGCCGACTTGATTTGCAACCTTGCGGCAGCCCTTGACTAGCGCGTCCAACACCTCGCCGCGTTCGTCGGCGTCCAAACCCGGATGCCTCGCCACAATGCCGCCCCACTCATCGAAAAACGGTCCGATCGGCAACAGCAGATCTGGAGACTTGCGGAGCGGCTTAACGGCGCGCAACGGATAATGGCGATGCCCCTCGGCGGCCAGGTTCTCTTTATAGAGTCGTGCGGCCCATTGCAGCACGCCTCCATACGGCCGGGTGTTTTCATGCGCCAGCCGGCCGAAGCGCTCCCGCGACGCCGCCGTGGCGGACGTCTCCCAGAAGGTGATTCCCTGGTCAAGGTCTCCGAGGTTGTGCGTGATCAACATCGCCAGGCGCAGCGTCTCAATCTCAAGACCGGGAGTGCGCAGCGCCAGCGCGAATAGATCGGCCTCGCGCTGTAACTCGGCATCGATCGCGACTGACATCTTCTCGGCGTATTCACTATCGCCGAGCGCAATGAATCGGCCGTGCGCCCCGGCGAGTACGCTGAACCATTCTCCATTGTGGCCGCTGACCGGAGCTGAGCCCTTGATCGAACTCCAGCGTGTGGATACCCGGTCCAGCGGCCACGACGGAGCGAGCAGCGCCAGATCCGCCATCGGCCGCAGCACCGCGGGGTCCCGTGCCTCTTTCCAAAGCAGCCCGCGGATTTTCGAGTCGACGTCGGTCGGCACATAAGTTCCGACAGTCGCGTGGTGGGCGGCCAGACAGAGCGCAAAATAGTCCTGGAGTTGCTCGCTGCGTGAAAGCCCGGCCGCGGCGTCCGTCAAGCCTCGCGAGGCGGAGAGGATCTGGAGATAACCTGGCTGCGAAACCAGACGCCCCGTGACCGGTTCAAGCCCGTCGAAGAGATACGGCGCGGTGTTGCGAATCTGATCGAGAATGGTATCGGGACCGATGATGGTGGACCAAAAAAGCGATTGCGGTTCCAAAGAGGTAATATAGCGATGATCATGTGGCGCCTGTTAATACTCTCTGCCGCGGTGGCGATGGCTGCCGACGAAGTGAGCCTGCCCACGAGTCCCGAGGACATCGCGCGCGGCAAGAAACTCTACCTGGGCGGATGCATGTTTTGCCACGGACCCACGGGCGACGGCGGCAAAGGCGCGGACCTCTCGCGGCGTGATTTGACACTCGCCAAGACCGACGCCGATTTGGTTCGTATCATCGACACCGGCATTCCGGGAACGGAGATGCCGGGCGCGTGGCATATGACGCGGCGGGAAATGACACAGACGGCGGCTTTTGTCCGCTCGCTCGCTAAAGTCGATACCGGAGGCGCGCTCACCGGTGACGCCGCGCGGGGCAAGACAGTCTACGCCAAGCAGGGCTGCGCGAACTGTCACACCACGGCCGAAGGCGGAGGCTATCTGGGCCCCGATCTCGCCAAGATTGGCTCCCGGCGTAGCGTGGCCTATCTCCGCGAATCCGTCGTAGCGCCCGAAACGTCGATCGCCGGCTCGGTCGTGTTTGTGACGGCGACGATGTCTGACGGCCGCAAGATCGCCGGGCACACTTTATTTGAGGATACGTTCAACATCAATATCCGCGACCTGGCGGGTAACAACCACGCGGTCGACAAATCCAAAACGCGGGAAATCGTCAAAGACCCCAAGCGATCTGCAATGCCGAGTTACAAAGATAAGTTGTCCACTACCGACCTCGATGACATAATTGCCTACCTGGCTTCGCTGAAGGAGCGCCCGTGAAACTCTTTGCTTTGTGTGGCAAGCTTCAGCTTGCGCGGGGCTTCAGCCCCGCTCTCCTGTTACTAATAACCACCTTGGCGGCCGCGCAAAACGTCCCCTACGAACGAATTCTCAACTCGGCCAAGGAGCCGCATAACTGGCTGACCTACTCGGGCAACTACAACGGCCAACGTTACTCGGAGCTTGACCGGATTAACGCCTCGAATATCAAACGCCTCAAGGTGGCGTGGGCTCATCAAACCGGCAACGGCGAATCCCACCAGACTTCACCGCTGGTGGTGGATGGCGTCATGTTCATTACGGAAGCTCCAAACATAGTCAAATCGCTGGACGCCAGGTCAGGCACAATCTTCTGGCGCTACGAACACAAAATCCCCAACGATCTGCGCCTTTGTTGCGGCCGGCCCAATCGCGGCGTGGCGATTCTGAATGACACGGTCTATTACGGCTCCATCAACGCCGAACTCGTGGCGCTGGACGCCCGCACCGGCCGCGTCAAGTGGACAGTCAAAATGGCGGACTATGCGTTGGGCTATTCGTCGACGGTAGCGCCTCTCGCCGTCAAAGACAAGATTATCATCGGCGTCGCGGGCGGCGAGTTCGGCATTCGCGCTTTCATCGATGCGTACGACGCGAAAACGGGCAAACGGGCGTGGCGTTTCAACACCGTGCCGGATGAGCGTGAATTTGGGCGCGACACCTGGGCTGGCGATTCATGGAAAACAGGTTCGGCGTCCATCTGGATCACCGGATCGTATGACCCGGAAACCAACACCATCGTCTGGGGCACGGGCAACCCCGGACCGGACTGGAACGGCGACGTACGCAAAGGGGACAATTTGTTCTCCGACTCCTTTGTGGCGCTTGACGCCGACTCAGGCGAGCGGCGCTGGCACTTCCAGTTCACTCCGCACGACACGCACGATTGGGATGCCACGCAAGTGCCCGTCCTGGTTGACGGCAACTTCCGGGGCGTTCGCCGCAAAATGGTTATGACGGCCAATCGGAATGGCTTCTACTATGTGCTCGATCGCGCCAATGGCAAGTTCCTACAGGGCAAACCGTTCGTGAAGCAGACCTGGGCGAAAGGGCTGGACGACAACGGCCGCCCTGTGGTGCTTCCCAACACCGAACCAACCGAGGAAGGCAACCTGCTGTGGCCGTCGCTCGGCGGTGGCACCAACTGGTACAGTCCTTCTTACAGCCCGCACACTAACTTGTTCTACGCGCCAGTGCGCGAGCAAGGCGCTTACTACTTCAAGGGTGAGGCGGTGTTCAAACCCGGCGTCCTGTTCAACGGCGGCGGTCAACGCATGATCCCCGAAGAAGAGCCGTATGGAGCCGTCCGCGCGCTCGACCCCGAAACCGGAAACCTGAAGTGGGAGTTCAAGACCGCATCGCCGGCGAGCGCCGGTATCATGACCACCAAGGGCAATCTACTATTCACCGGCACCAGCCAAGGCGACATCGTCGCTCTCAACTCAACCACCGGCGCTCTGCTTTGGCGCTTCAAGGGCGGCTTGAGCATGGGGTCCAACCCGGTTACTTATATGGTGGACGGCCGGCAGTACGTTGCTGCGGCGATCGGCAAATCTCTCTTCGTTTTTGACTTAATGGAATAGATGCGACTTACAACTTGCTTTTTACTATTTGCAGCATTACTCACCGCCCAGAACAATGGCCGGCGGCTGTTTGCCGGTGCCTGCTCGGCTTGTCACGGCGACACCGGGAAAGGCGGCCGGGGGCCCGATCTCACCACGGGCGATTGGAAACATGGAGGCTCGGACGAGGACCTTCTCCGTAACATCACCAAAGGCATCCCGGGCACTCAGATGCCGGCTATCCCGTTGCCCGACGCTGACGCACGCGCCATCGTGGCCCATCTGCGCTCACTTACCGCAGGCGGCGTCGATATTATTACCGGCGACGTCAATGCCGGCCGCGGCGTGTTCACATCCCGATGCGCCGGTTGTCATATGTTCAGCGGCGAAGGTGGCATCCTTGGAACCGACCTGACCAACGCGCGGGCGCGTCATAAATCGACTGGACTGGCCAAGGCGCTGACTCAAGCTATCGCCTTCACGGAGGCGGGAGCCGGCATAAAAGGCGTTAAGAAGGGCGAAGATACCTTCACGATTCAGCTAATGGACGAGAATCGTAAATGGCATCTCCTCGACAAGCGCGCCGTGAAGTTGCTCACCACCGAGGCGCCCCATCCTACGCTGAGCGCAGCCGAGCGGGACCACGTGGTGGCCTTCCTCTTGAAGGCTCCCAACAACACCTTGCCGACTTCGGCGTGGAAGCCGGCGCCGGACTTCAATGTCACCTTCTCTCGCCTCAAGAACGCCGCTGCCGAGCCTCATAATTGGCTTACTTATTGGGGCGACTACCGGGGCACGCACTACTCCGGCCTGAAACAAATTACGCCCGCCAACGCCCCGTCGCTGAAGAGCGCGTGGACGTTCCAGACCGGCGGGAACACGATTGAAACCACACCGCTCGTCGTGGACGGAATCATGTTCGTCACGGGCCCGCTGAGCAACGCGTCGGCGCTAGACGCACGCACGGGCCGCCCGCTTTGGCGCTACAACCGGCGTCTGCCACAGGTCGCCAGCCATTGCACCGTGATGACCAACCGCGGCATGGCCGTGTTGGGCGATCGCGTCTATCTCGCCACGCTCGACATGCATCTGGTGGCTCTCGACGCCAAGAGCGGTAACGTCATCTTCGACGTCGAAGTGGATGACTACCGCAAAGGCCTCTCAATCACTCACGCGCCACTGGCTATCGATGGCAAAATCATCGTCGGCGTCACGGCGGGCGAATGCGCATTGACCGGCTGGGTGGATGCCTATGACGCAGCCACGGGCAAGAAGCTTTGGCGCACTCACACGACGCCGCAACCGGGTGACCCGAATCGCAAAACCTGGGAGCCGGAAACTTCGGCCGATTACGGCGGCGCGCCGACATGGACAACCGGCGCCTATGACGCGGAGACCAACACAATCTACTGGGCGACCGGGAATCCTGGCCCCGACTATGAGGGCCGCACACGCTTGGGCGACAACCTCTACTCCTGTTCGGTTCTCGCCCTCGATCCGGTCACGGGCAAGATGAAATGGTGGTTCCAATTTACTCCGCATGACGTACATGATTGGGATGGCAATCAAACACCCATGTTGATCGATGGAGTCATCCGCGGCCAGAAACGCAAGTTACTCGTTACGGCTCAGCGCAACGCCTTTTACTATGTCCTCGATCGAATAACCGGCGAGTTCATCACCGGACAGGCGTTTGCCAAACAGACGTGGGCCAAAGGGCTCGACGACAAGGGACGCCCCATCTTATTGCCCGGCACGACGCCCACGCCGGAAGGCAACTATGTTTGCCCCGACGCGGCGGGGGCGGCTAATTGGGGGTCGCCTTCCTACGATCCCGCGACCGGCTTTTTCCTGGTCTCGACGCGCGAGGCTTGCGCTGTCTATACTAGCGTCAACAAGGCTCCCGTACCCGGTCAAGGGTTCACGGGCGGCGGCCAAGAGGTCGACACCAAACTTGGCACGCCGGGTTCGGTCCGTGCGCTCGACGCGCTCACGGGCGCCCGTAAGTGGGACTTCCCGATGCAGGCCGGCTCACCCGCGACGGGCGTGATTGCCACGGCAGGCGGCGTAGCCTTCGCATCGTCAAACGATGGCAACCTGATCGCGCTCGACAGCAAGATCGGGAAGTATCTTTGGCACTACAATACTGGCGCCAACATCGTCGCTTCCCCCATGTCCTACGCCGTGGGCGGCAAACAGTACGTCGCCATTGCGGCGCAATCGTCTATCTTCGTTTTCGCGCTGCCGTAGAGCCTGCTAAGCTATGAGGCGCATGAACCGTTTCCTGACTCGCCGCGCTCTATTGGCGGCTCCCGCGATGCTGTCCGCGCTTGCGCAAGATGCCCCGCGTTTCGCGGGCAAGCGCCCGATGATCGTTCACAATGACTTCCCCGAAGATTTGGAGTCGCTGCCCGAGTATCTGTCGACTTGGATTACTCCGAATGACTCGTTCTTTGTGCGTCAGCATTTGCCTCGCCCCAAGACCGGCGCCGCCTCTCATCGCATCGACGTGGGCGGCATGGTGCAGACCAAGTCGAACTTGTCGATAGCCGATCTGCGGGCGCTCCCGCAAGTGTCGGTGCCGGCTGTGCTCGAGTGCGCCGGTAACGGCCGTAGTTACTATCGCCCGAAGATGCCTGGCCTGCAGTGGAGCAAGGGGGCCATTGGCAACGCCGACTGGCGAGGCCCCAGGCTGCGCGACGTGTTGGCCAAAGCTGGCGTCTCGCCGCAAGCTGCATACGCCGACTTCGACGGGCTGGATGTGGGTGCCGGTAGGACGCCGGACTTTATCCGCTCGATCCCCATGCGCAAGCTCCTCCACCCGTCGACCATTCTGGCTCTCGACATGAACGGCGCGCCTCTCCCGGATCTTCATGGCGGCCCGGTGCGGCTGGTCGTGCCCGGCTGGGATGGCGCCTGCTGGGTAAAGTGGCTCTCGAAGATCGACCTCGTGGAAAAGATGCATGGGGGTTTCTTTATGAACCCCGCCTACCGGTATCCCAAGACTACGGTCGCGCCGGGCACGGCGGCTAAACCGGAAGATTTGGATGTCCTCGAGGGGATGACCGTGAAGTCATTCTTCGCCCGCCCGGCCGACCAGACGAAGCTTGCGGCGGGCGCCCCGGTAACCCTAACCGGCCCCGCCTGGGCCAGCGAACAGAAGATCGTGCGCGTGGACGTTTCGACCGACGGCGGGTCTACCTGGCGGCCGGCTGCCCTCTCCCGGGAAGACCTGCAATTCTCCTGGCGAATCTGGACCGCATCGTGGACACCGCCCAAGCCTGGCTACTTCACTTTGTGCTGCCGCGCAACCGACTCATCCGGACGCGTGCAGCCGATTGAGCCGGCTTGGAATCCTAGTGGCTATCTCTGGAACGCGGTGGACCGGATTGGCGTGTTGGTGGAGGGCTAAACGATGCGGACGTTGGTCGTACTATTCTTGAGTTTCTGTGCGGCGTGGGCTGCGGCTGACCCAATGACGATCGAGAAGGGCAAAGCCGAAGAGAAACGCTGCGCCGGCTGCCATAGCTTAAAAATCATTGGCACACAGCGCCTATCCCGAGGCGGTTGGGAACGGGAACTGGACAAGATGGTTCGCTGGGGCTCGGAGATCAAAGAGCGCGAAGCGCTTCTGGTGTACTTAGTCGACACTTATGGCGACGACAAACCGATGCCCAAGCCGGCGCTTTCGGCGGATGGATCGGGCGGCGCGAAGTAAAAAGGAAAGGGGCCAAAACGGTTATCCGTCGCGGCCCCTTCTCAGTTACACGGCCCGTTAACTTACTTGGTGTCGGAAACAATTCCGCCGGGTTGAGCCTTGGCGGCGCGTTCCTGCTTGATCTTCTTGATTTCCATGGCTTTTTCGACCCAGGTTTCGGCGGCGGCGAAGTCCTTCTTGTACTCGGCCACGTCATTCTGCAAGTCGGCCCGTTCGCGGTGCAGAAGGTTGAGGTAAACCATGGCGTCGTCGTACTCGGGGTCGATGGCGACCGCCTTGTTGAGCTGTTCGAGGCCGGCATCCAGCACGGGCAGGAGTTCACCCCGCAGGGCCTCACGCACCTTGGCATCCTTGATCGGACCGGGATCCTCAGGCTTCATGCTGAGTTTGGCCCGCGCTTCCAGACGCTTGGAAAAGCTGCGCGTCCAGGCAATCACGCCGAGCGTGTAGCAACCTTCCTTGTTCTTCGGATCGGCTTCCATGAGGCGCTTGTTCCACTGTTCGGCCTCGTCCCATTTCTTCTGATGGAAGTAAAGCGACGCTACCGAAGCGAGAGCTAAGGCATCCTTCGGATCCCTCTCCAGAACCTTGCTGTACTCGGCCTTGGCCTTGTTGGCCATTTCAAGATTCTCGGCCGATTCCGCGCCCGGAATATACTGCTGATAATAGGCAGTAGCTAGATAGAGGCGAGCCCGGTCGAAGGTAGGATCCAATTCGGTGGCCGCCTGAAAGTGGTCCACGGCTTCGGCGTATTTAGCCGCCTTGAAGGCATGGACACCCTTATTGACGCGGTCTCGCGCCTTCAATTGAGTACAACCGGCGCCCACTACGAGCAAGAGTGAGGTAGCTGCCAAGCTGATTGCAAACTTAGTCTTTGTAGTCATTTTCGCTCCCCTCTCCTTACTGACCTTGTTCCATTTTCGGAGTCATGAGGCCGACTTTGTCGAGCCCGGCTCCCTTGGCTATGTCGATCGCCTTAGCTACCCACTGGAACTCGACGTCAGGGTCGCCTTTGACAAAGATCACGCGCTCGGCACGGGTCTTGAAAATCTCTTCGAGCCGTGCGCCCAATGTTTCGTAGTTAGACTCCTCTTGATTGATCAGGAGCTTATGAGCCTTGTCGACCGACACGACGACGGTGCGTACGTCGGCTTGCGTGTTTTGGTTCGGCGGGGCCGGTTGCGGCACCAACGACTCAAGTCCTTTCGGGGTCAGGGGCGTGATCACCATGAAGATGATGAGCAGCACCAGCAAAACGTCAATGAGCGGGGTTACGTTGATATTTGCGCCTTCACCGGATGACATTGCCATAGTGGGTGGTTCTCCTTTGTATGATCTTGCTGCTGAGGCTCAGATACCGGCCCCGGGCGCTTTTTCGGCGGGAGCGGGCCCTTTCTCCATCGATTCGGTTAGCAGCCCAACCTGATCGACACCGGCGGAACGAAGGTTATCGACGACTTCGACGACTTTCTCATAGCGTGCGCGCTGGTCGCACTTCAGATAACAGATCTTCGAAATCCGGCTCGTAAGTAGATCCTTCACCTTGCCTGGCAGTGCGTCCGCGGTCAGCCTGGTGCTACCGAGGAAGACTTCACCGTTGCGGTTCACCGAGACGAGGACCGCGTCGTCTTTGTCCGCGTCCTGCATCGCGATCGGATTCTTGGTTTTCACCAGGTCGACCTGCACGCCCTTGGTGAGCATGGGAGTGATGACCATGAAGATGATGAGCATGACCAGCATGACATCCACCATGGGAGTTACGTTGATGTCTGCCACGACTTCGGCACTTTTCGCCTTTGCCATATTGATAGATTCCTCTCGGCTTGATTCGGCGAAACCCAGGCTGAACGGCCAGCCCGGGCCTCACCGGCATTATCAACTCGCGGTCAACTACTACTTAGCGGCCTTCTGCGAACGCTTGACGAAATAGTCGACCAACTCGGATGAGGAGTTGCCCATTTCGACGTCAAACGATTCCAGGCGGGCGACGAAGTAGTTGTAGGCCCAAACGGCCGGGATGGCGACGCCCAGACCGATAGCGGTGGTGACCAGCGCTTCCGAAATACCGCCGGCGACCGCGCCAAGACCGGTCGACTTTTCAGTCGAAATGCCTTTGAACGCGTTAATGATGCCGATGACGGTGCCGAACAGCCCGACGAACGGGGCCGAGGAACCGATCGTGGCCAGGGTGGATACGCCCCGTTTCAGTTCGGCGTGTACGATGGCTTCGGCGCGTTCCAGAGCTCGCCGGCTGGCTTCGATTTGCTCGCCCGATATGTCGGACGACAGGTTGTGAGCGCGGAATTCCTGGAGACCGGCTACGACGACTTTGGCCAAGTGGCTCTTCTTGAAGCGGTCGGCGATTTTGATCGCTTCATCGAGTTTACCTTCGCGGAGCGCTCCGGCGACGGCCGGGGCGAATTGCCGCGACTGATTGCGAGCGCCGTTGTAGGCGATCACACGGTCGATCATGACGCCAATCGAATAGGCGGACATGACGAACATGATGATAACCACGAAACGGGCCAGCCAGCCCATCTGGTTCCACATGGACAGCAAGTCGAATTGGACTGCCCCGCCACCTTCCTGGAGCAACAGAAAGGCCATAAGTTGTAAGTTGACAAGCATTGTGTTTTTTCTCCTGCGAGTTGATAGTTGCTATTTCAAAGATTCGGTCCGTGACGGTTCTTCTTGTCTTGCCAGTTATTGGCTCAACGTGAAGTTGACGTCGATCTGAGTGATCACTTCGACTGCCTCGCCGTTCAGCATGGTTGGTTTGTAGAGCCACTGCTTAACGGCATCTTGCGCGGACTGGACGAGCAGCGGGTGACCGCTCACCAATTGCAGATTCTGAATCGTGCCATCCTTGCCGATGATCGCGGTGAAACGCACGGTGCCTTGAATGCGGGCCGAGCGAGCCAGCGGCGGATACGGCGGACGCGGTTGACGAATGAGGTTGGCGGCCTGGACCTGTCCACCCACTCGAATGCGGGAGGGAGTCGCAGGTTTCGGCGCTTCGACCTTAGGAGGCGGAGGAGGAGCCGCAGCGGGAACGGCGCCAATGATGCCGCCGATTACGCCACCCATTGAACCACCGGGAACGCCACCGGGGACGCCACCTACAACACCAGCGGCAGCCGCCGGCGGGGGCAATTCGTCTTCCTTGATTACGGCGATGTCTTTCGGAATATTCTTGGGCGCCATGAGTTTGTTGGCGTCAAACTGGCGCGGCACAACCTTGACCACCTTCGGCGGCGCGGGGGCCGGCGGGGGCGGAGGGGGAGGTGGCGGAGGCGGCGGCACCAGGAAACTGGAAAGCTGCACGCCCGGCAACGTCTCAAAATAGATCATCGGAAGGATAACGCCAAGGATTACGAACCCCACTTGGACAAGCGTGGAGATTAGGATCGTACTCAATTTTTGGGTTTTCCCACTGGCCTCAAGCAAGCTCTGCTCAAACATAGTTCCTTTAGGTCCTTTCCTGATGGGTTACTTAGCCGTTTTGGCGACCGAAGCAACCCTCTTCCCTGCATTTGTAACCGCATTACGATTACTATCCTTCGGCGCGGGTGGGTTACCCATGCCCGAGCCGCTTGGCTTGCGCGATTCCATCCAGTTCTGCCATAAGATCAGCAACGGACTGGCCACAAAAATCGATGAGTAGGTTCCGACGATGATACCTACCACCAAAGCGAAACTGAAACCATTCAAGACTTCTCCACCGAACAACCAGAGCGCCAACACCGAGAGGAACGTCAGACCACTGGTCAAAACGGTCCGGCTCAAGGTCTGATTGATACTGGCGTTCACCAATTCGCCGAAGCCCATCTTCCGGTTCAATTTTAGGTTCTCGCGGATACGGTCGAACACCACGATGGTGTCGTTCATCGAATAGCCCACTAAGGTCAACAACGCCGCGATCACCGTGATCGTGATCTCTTTATCGAAGATCGAAAACAAGCCGATGGTAATCAGCGTGTCGTGCAGCACTGCCAACACCGCCGCCAACCCGTAAATCCACTCAAACCGCAAGCCGACGTAGATCAGCATTCCACCGAGAGCGGCTAGCGTAACGTAAATCGCCTGCCAACGCAACTCTTCGCCCATTTTCGGGCCGACCAGTTCAAAACTACGGACGGTGAACGGAGCCAGATTAAAATCCTTCTTCATGGCCGTCAGCACGGCCGGCGTCACACCAGCCACTCCCTGCAACTCATCCAGATTCCGAATTAACCCGGACCGGGGCGGAGTGTCGCGAAACTCGCGAATGGCCACCGCAGCTTTCCTGACATCCTCTTCCGGCACGGTCTGCCCCGCAGCGCCCAAGACGCCTGACAACTTGCCGACCAAAGCTTCGGTGCCCATCGCGTTCAAATCGTTCGCGGGATTTTGGCCCGCATGGAAGTTCGCGTAGAGCGTGTCGCGCATCGTCTTCCCGGCCTTCTCCAATTCGGCCTCGCCCTTCAGTTCGGTGCTGATCATCACTTCGTGCTGGCCGACCACCGGCTGCACCATGACTTCACCGCTAATCTTACTTTCGAGCGCCTTCCGGATTTTATCCTCATCCGGATCGTTTGCAAATCGCACAGTGGTCACGGTACCGCCCTTAAAGTCGATCCCGTACCTTGGTCCGCCCTTCATCACCAGACTTGCCAAACCGGCAAGAGACAGCAGTATCGACAGACCGACGAAGAACTTCTGTTTGCCCAGGAAGTCAAAATTTGTATTCTTGAAAATTTCCATGCTAACCGTTACTTCTAGCTTCCTGGCCGGAGCACATTATCGTAGACACCGGCCTCACCCCAAATGTTCCCGTCGACGGATCACAAAACGCTATCACAATCGACCCGGGAAACTCAATGCCTCAGATGCTCAACTCGCGCATGTCCGGATTACGATTCAGCGACCATTGGAAGAGCGTCCGGGAAACAAACACTGCCGTGAAAACGTTCACGAGCAAACCGATCACCAGCGTCACGGCGAAGCCCTTCACTGGACCAGAGCCGAAAAAGAACAGGAACGCGCAGCTTACCACAGTCGTGACGTGAGTATCGATAATTGTCAGGAAGGCGCGCCCAAAGCCGGCGTCGATCGCGGCCGGAATGGCCTTGCCTGTGCGCAACTCTTCGCGAATGCGCTCAAAGATCAACACGTTTGAGTCGACGGCCATGCCGATCGTCAGAATGATGCCGGCAATGCCAGGCAGGGTCATGACCGCTTCGAAGTAGCTGATCGCGGCGATCAAAAGAATCGCGTTCAGGAGGAGAGCGAGCGTGGCGTTGACGCCCGCGCCGCGATAGTAGACCAACATCGTGAAGACAACCGCCGCCAAGCCAACCATACCGGCGAGGAAACCGGAACGAATCGAATCGGCGCCGAGCGACGGGCCCACTGTCGTTTCCTGTAAATATTTGAGACCGGCGGGGAGCGAACCGCTTTTGAGGACCAGCGCCAAGTCGGATGCCGCTTGTTCGTCGGCCATTCCTTGGATCACGCCTTGGTCTTCGATTCGGCCATTGATGCTGGGCGCGCTGATAATTTTCCCGTCGAGCACGATCGCCATGCGGTCGTTGATGTGGCGCTCGGTGAAGATGCCGAAGCGTTTGCCGGATTCGGTGGACAGGGTGAAGGCCGTTTCCCAGCCGCCGGAGTTGTTGTCGCGCGAGGCGCGGGCATTCTTCATGTCGCGTCCGGTGACGATCGGCGTGCGAGCGAGAACGTAGAAACCGCCAGCTTCCCCGCCCCGTTGCGATCCTTCGACGATTTTCGAATTGAACTGGGCGTTCTGTTGCGCTTCGGCGCGCGTGGAAAACGGTCCAGCTTTCACTTCGGATAATTCAAGTACGGCGGCGGTGCTGAGGATCGATTTGACGTAAGCGGGGTCGTCGACGCCCGGCATCTGGATCATGATCTCAGCTTCCTGTCCGGCGCGGCCGCGAGGGCTGACGGTGGCTTCGCTCAAGCCGAGCGCGTTCACGCGCCGATCGATGGTTTGCACGGCGCGATCCACCACTTCTTTACGGAGACGCAGCGCTTCGGTGGTCTTCATCGTGAGCTTGAAGTCCGAGGAATTGACGGAGGCAAAAACCCACTCAGGGAGCCGTTCGGAAACGAGTTGCCGCACGGCTGTGACCTTGTCGAGAGGCACGCCCTTGAGGTTGATCTGGATCGAGTCGGCCGTCTCGATGCTGAGCGGATCGTTGCGGTCGAGCGAGACACCCGCCATTTGCTGCGCGACCAGCGCCTCGCGGAGCCGTTCGATGTTGAGGTCGGCTTCGGACTTGAAGGCGTCCTGCACCTGGAGTTGCACGACCAGATGGCTACCGCCCTTCAGATCGAGGCCAAGTTTGATGTTCTTCTGGATGTTGGCCATCAACTCGTCTTTCGACTTGGCGAAGCCGGTGATGAGCAGAATGCCCACGATCAGAACGCCAAAAATGAACAGCCAACGATATTTCAAATCCGTCTTCATGATTGCTTGCTTTCCGCGGTAATCACGGTGGCGATGGCCGACCGTGCGATTTGCAGTTTGATGTTGTCAGGCTTCACGCGAATGACAACGATATCACCATTCAACGACACAATCGAGCCGACGATGCCGCCCGAGGTGGCCACGTCGTCACCCGACTTGAGGGCTTCGAGCATCTTCTGTTGCGTCTTCTTCTGCCGCTGCATAGGCAGAATAAGCACGAAATAGAGGATCCCGAACATGAGCAGGATCGGCAACATACCCACAATCGGGTTAGCCGCCTGTTGGAGGATTAGTAGGAAACCGAGAACCACATTTTCTCTAACTGCCGGTCCGCCAGCCCGGGGAAACACGCCCTCAAGCCCCGGGAATCGAGCGGACAGACTTCAAGTATTCTGGGAAGGCCCCAAGCTGAATAGACTGCCTGATTTGGCGCATGATGTCAAGGTACCAGCGCAAGTTGTGGATGGCGCCCAGCGTGCATCCGAGCATCTCTTTGGCGAGAAACAGGTGCCGGAGATAGGCGCGGGAGAAGTGGCGGCAGGTGTAACAAGGGCATTGGGAGTCGAGGGGAGAAGGGTCGTCTATGAAGCGCGCATTTTTGATCACGATGCGGCCTTCGCTGTTGAAAAGAGTGCTGTTACGGGCGTTGCGCGATGGCATCACGCAGGTCCATCATGTCCACGCCCCGGGCCACGTATTCGACGAGTTCTTCGGGTGTACCGACGCCCATTACGTACCGGGGCCGGTCAGCGGGGAGGACGGGGATCGTGGCCTCGGTCATTTCTTTGCCGAGCGGGCGTGGTTCGCCGACTGATAGGCCGCCGATTGCGTAGCCCTCGGCATTGAGCTCCACAAGGCGCGTGGCGCACTCGCGGCGAAGATCCGGGCACATGCCGCCCTGGACGATGGGGAATAACGCCTGGGGGCTTGCGATCGAGGCGCGGGCAGCAGCTGGTCCTATCGTTCGCCCGTGACAGCTTGGCAGGCCGCTCTGGACTTCGGTCCGCAGAATTTTAGGGCGCGCTCGCGCGCGTCCAACCAACGGTTCATGGAGTCGCTCGCCTGGGGCTTTAATGATTCGCGATGAATAGCTCTAACTCCTGCAGCCATATTGCCCGCGTTAATCATCATCATCACTAGTTCGAGAGCTTCGCCGCGTTTCGTCGAGCTGCTTTCCAGCGATCCAATTACATTTAAGAGGTACGGGACGGCTACTTGACCAATAACGATTATCGGGCTATGCACTGGCCGAGCGCGCCCAATTGAGCGCGCGAGCACGGCATAAGGGCCTCCATAAACCGAACTGGCATCGTAGTCGAGTAGGCGCATCAAGGTGGGCAACGAGGCGGGATCCTTACTCGCCGAGAGAGTGTCCATAGCTGAAATAACACACCACGGTTTAAGAGTTGCCGCTTCGCCTTGAAGGTAAGTCAGCATTTGGGCGGCAGTTCGGCCATCAAGCTCCAGGCAAGACGAGTTCGCCGCGCTTCCAACAGTTGGAGCGAGACACACTATAGCTGTCAGTACTATATTCCGCATATTTCCTCCATTGTAGGTTCCAGGTTATGTTGATGCTACCGATTCCCGCTGCGTTGTCCCCGGCTACACCTCCAACATGGTTAATATGGCCTTGACAGGAAGTCGCGGCGAACCAGTTGATCGGATCCGAAACACGAACGTCGTTGTCGCGTGTATCGAGGACAGCATACTGCTCGAACTACGTCTAGGAGGTACGGGACTGCGACTTGACCGAGAACGAATATCGGGCTGTGGGCTGGGCCTAGTACTACTGTGTTATAAAAAAACAATTTGATGTAGAATTGTTTTGTGGGATCACGCTTGTCTTCGCCAGGCCCGCAACTAAGGCGCTTCGCGGC
>JAYUSQ010000316.1:0-30644 GCA_043755595.1 Acidobacteriota bacterium
ACAACTCCGGGATAGGAATCACTGCTTCGTGCGCGGCAATCTGGAATACGCTATCGGCGGAGGTATAGACGATTGGCGAGCCCGTTCGCATATGCTCCAGGCCCAATTCCTTGAGAATCTCTGTTCCGCTGGCTGAGCAATTGCCCAGGGTTTGGCGGCCAATCTCGCGCTCGAACGGCTCCATCACCTCGGGCGGGAAGCCATGGGGGTAAAGCGGAAACGGTTTGGCGAGATGAACGCCCACCATCTCCCAATGACCGGTTGTCGTATCCTTGCCCGGCGACGCGAGCGCACAACGGCCGAAGGCGCCGGCCGGTGCGGAAGCCGGTTGAAGCCCCGTGATGGGGCGAATATTAGCGAGACCGAGCCGCTGGAGGTTTGGGAGTTGGAGCTGGCGGCGTTTGGCGATGTTGCCTAGCGTGTCCGAGCCGGGCGGATCGCCGTAGGCGGCGGCATCCGGCATCGCGCCCACGCCGGCACTGTCGAGTACGATCCAAATGACTCGTGAGAATGGCCCGGTTTCCATCACTTTTCCGCCAGGGCTTCGCGGATGCGCGCCGTCATGGTTTCAACGAACTTTTCGGGCACGTATCCGTTCATGCGCGAAGCGATTTCCCCGCGCCGGTTGACGATCATCGTCATCGGAATCGACGTCACTCGCAATAAAGCCGACAGCCCATCTTCGAAGTAGACGGTCTTCTTCCATTTGTTGGAATCGAGGAACGGCTTGACGATGTCGCGGTTCTCATCGGTGCTGACGTTCAGGAAGACCACGTTCGGGTCATCCTTAAAGCGCGCTTTCACTTCTTCGTACAACGGCTGTTGGGCGCGGCACGGGCCGCACCAGGTCGCCCAGAAATCGAAAACCACAACCTTGCCTAGGAGTGTCGAGAGCTTGAGCTTTTCGCCGTTCAGCCCGGAGATCACATACTCCATTGGCTGTTTAGCGTCGGCATTCGGATCCAGCTTCTTGAGCGTCAATTTGAACGCTTCCACCCGTCCGCGGGAGCGGTCATAAGCGGCCAGAATCGCGTCACCCAGGCCGGCTTCTGAGCCTTTTAGCTTCTTGTTCCACTCGCCTAGCCGCACGCGGTCTCGCACACGGTCTTCGTCCACCGAATTCGGATCTGGAATCATGAACCCGTCGGCGAGATACGTAATCGCTTCGGCGGTTTTCCCTTGTTTGTCGAGCCAGCGAGCGATCTCGCGAGCGGATTCCGCCGAGGGAAACTCCTCGTAACTTTTACGGGCCAGCGAATCGGCCGCGGCGAGATCGCCCAAGTTGCCCGTTGCGCGTGCCTGATAGACGAGCGACTTGCCGAGTACGATGCGCTTCTCTTCCTGATAGCGCGCTTCGTTCTTGCCGGGCTGCGGATTGTCCATGGGGCGCAATACGGCTTCGAGGCGCTTGGCGTATTCCAGCGCGCGTTTGGCCAGCGCGCGATCGTCACCAACCAGCAGGTAGCGCGACACTCGCTCCAAAACTTCCAGGTTCGAGGGATCCGACGTGAGTGCCTTTTCTCCGTATAGGAGGGTGCGGCGCTGATCCTTGATCTCCATCGCCGCCTTCAGGAGCGCACGTTCGAGGTCGGGCCGCTGTTCAGACTTCGGGTATTTGAGCAGGTGCTTTTCGAGAGCGCGAATGAAGTCGATCTGGCTTGAGCCCACCTCGCCCAACGATTCCTGCAAGGCTGCTCGTTCTTCATTTGCGGCCGCTGTAACCGGCGGGGATTGCGCCTGCAGCCAGCAAGACGATGCCGCGATTAGTGAGGCAAGCAGGCGCCGGCGCATCTACTGGACTTCCGGTTTGCCGGCCGCTGCGGCAGGTTTAGGGTTTCGGATCGTTTCGGCCACCACCCCCGCCCGTTCACGCGCCATGTGCAGATAGCTGTCATTTTTGACGACGCGATCGAGTAGCGGCAGGAAAACTTCGAGACCGGTCAACCGTCCACGTTCCATGGCCGCCTGAAACTGCAAGAGCGCTTTGTTGACTCCGAGTTTGTCGAACTTGACGGTCCGCTCCATCGCGATGTAGTGCTGCGCGGTTTCGGTGATCTTTTCAAACCAGTCGTGGATGATCTTGGCGTCGAGATCCTGCGAGTAGTTGAACTTCACTTCATTCTTCGTCTCGCCGTCTTCCCACCGAAACGTCTTTTCTCCCATTCTGGCAACGGGCAGGCCGGATTCGAGAGGCCGCTTAAAGTGATCCACTTTGGCAGCGAGAGCGAAGATAGCGTCGGTGTCTTCCTTCTTCAACGCCATCTTAATAGGGAAGTCGTCTTCGGCGGATTCCTTGTAGACGGCTTGGCCGTCCGGGTCGAGGTTAATGATCACCAGCGCTGGCGTGGAACCGGGGAACGACTTCGAGTAGACGATCCGAGGGGCAGCCGAAAGCGTCGCCGCGGCCGCCAGCGCCGCCCATATCGCCGCTCGTATCATGCCGCCGCCCTTCCTAAATGTGTGACATGGCAGATGGCGACAGCGAGTGCGTCGCAAGCGTCGGGTTGCTCGACGGGCGCGGTTGGCCCGAGGATCGACCGCATCATGAACTGCACCTGTTCTTTCTCGGCTCGGCCATGTCCTACCACGCTCTTCTTGATTGAAAGCGGAGAGTATTCACCGCAGGCAACACCGCTCTCGGCGACGATCATCATGGCGACGCCGCGCACCTGCGCCAGCTTGAGCGCGGACTTGGCGTTGACGGCATGAAAGACTTCTTCGACCGCCGCCGCCTCGGGCCGATGTAGCTGCATCAACTTCCGCAGTTCGCAGGCGATCTTGTAGAGCCGTTCGGCCATGGGCTTTTGCGGCGATGTCCGGATGGTGCCCGCCGCGACAATTCGATGAACCCGGCCATCGGAGTCGATGACTCCATACCCGGTGCGCTCCGTTCCACAGTCGATGCCGAGCACGCGCATGAGGTGTGCTCGCGCTACTGTTCGAGCGAGGCGAGTGTTTCCTCGTCGATGTCGAAGTTCGAGTAAACGTTCTGCACGTCGTCGTGGTTGTCGAGCGTGTCGATCAGTTTGAGCATGCCACGCGCTTGCGAGCCTTCGAGCTTCATCAGATTCTCGGGCACCATCGCGACGCCGGCCTCGATCGTTTCGATCTTGGCTTTTTGAATAGCCTCAAGAACCGCGACGTGACTTTCCGGGGCCGAGAGTACCACCCATTGACCTTCGTTCTGGATGTCGTCGGCTCCGGCTTCGAGCGCCAGATTCATCAACTGCTCTTCGGTGGCATTTTCTTCTTCGATCACGATGCGGCTTTTGCGCTTGAACATCCAACCGACCGAGCCCTGCTCACCCATGTTGCCGCCCGCCTTGGAAAACGCGTGGCGAATCTCGCTCACCGTGCGGTTGCGGTTGTCGGTGGCGACTTCCACCATGACGGCGGCGCCTCCGGGGCCGTAGCCTTCGTACATGATCTCGTCGATCTGCGTGCCTTCCAGTTCGCCGGTCCCGCGCTTGATCGCGCGCGTGATATTTTCCTGCGGCATCGACACCCCTTTCGCGGCCGTGATGGCGGTGCGCAGGCGAGGATTGCCGTCCGGGTCGCCGCCGGAGCGAGCCGCAATCGCAATTTCCTTGATCAGGCGCGTGAAGACTTTGCCGCGCTTGGCGTCCAGGGCTGCTTTTTTATGCTTGATTGTGGCCCATTTGGAATGTCCAGACATGCTGTTAGAGAACCTCGGCGTAGATGACGGTAACGGATTAACACACAAGGATAACAATTGGGCAGGCTGGTTGGCTACAAGCTCCAGTTCTGCGAAATCGTCGTGTCTCAGTGGGCGGCGGGCTTCGGCGGCGGAGCGGTGGCTTCGCCCTCCTGCAACTTCTTGCGCAGGAAATGGTCCACTACGGCGTCGATCATCGGCGTGAGCAGACCCTGCATGACAAGATCGAGCTGGTGAAGCGTCAAGCCGATGCGGTGATCGGTGATGCGATTTTCTTTGAAGTTGTAAGTGCGAATCTTCTCGCTGCGATCGCCCGAGCCCACCATGCTCTTACGTTCGGCGCCGATCACGGCGTTCTGCTTGGCCATCTCGATTTCGTAGAGCCGCGAACGCATCACCCGTTCCGCTTTGGCGCGATTTTTGATCTGCGATTTCTCATCCTGGCAAGAGACGATGGTGCCGGTGGGCAAGTGGGTCATCCGCACGGCTGAGTAGGTCGTGTTCACGGACTGTCCGCCGGGACCGGATGAGCAGAAGGTATCGATGCGAATGTCCTTCGCCTCGATTTTGACGTCCACTTCTTCGGCCTCAGGCATCACGGCCACCGTAATCGTCGACGTGTGAATGCGGCCCTGCGTCTCGGTAGCCGGGACGCGCTGCACGCGATGCACGCCGCCTTCATATTTGAGCTTGCTGTAGACGCGCGTGCCGCTGAAGATCGCGATCACTTCCTTCATGCCGCCCACCGACGATTCGCTCGTGTTGATGACTTCCACCTTCCAGCCCTGCGTTTCGGCCCAGCGGGCGTACATCCGAAAGACTTCGCCGGCAAACAGCGTAGCTTCGTCGCCACCGGTGCCGGCGCGAATTTCAACGATCACATTCTTTTCATCGTTCGGATCTTTGGGCAGGAGGAGGATGGTGAGTTCGTCCTCGTATTTGACCAGTTCGGGTTCCAGGCGCTTGATATCGTCTTGCGCCATTTCGCGTATTTCGGCATCGGTTTCGGTCATCATTGCGCGGGCGCCTTCGAGGTCGGCATTGGCCTTCTTCCATTGCCGGTATTTTTCGACAACCTCGGAAATATCCATGTGGGCCTTGGCCGTCTTGCGGTACAGGTCGTTGTCGTTGATGATTTCCGGGTCCGCCATCTGGGCGGTGAGCGCGTCAAAGCGCTGCTCAATGGCGTCAAGACGCTGGCGATATTGCATTGGAGGTGTGAGAACGCTTTCGCTTGGCTTCGCGGGCTAGGCGAGGACCGTCTGGCCGCCCTGGCTCTTTTCGAGCTCCATGGCGCCCTGCAGGGCCTTGATGGCGATTTCGGCCTGGCTATCGTCGGGCGGCTGAGTGGTGATCCGCTGGAGCCAAAGCCCGGGGGAGGTGAGCAACGTCATCAGGAAGCCCTTTTGGCGTGCGGCGAACCGGATGACTTCATAGCTGAGGCCCGCAATCACTGGCAACAATACGATACGGCTGGCGAATTTTGCGGCAAATGCGTCAAAGGGCAGCACCGTATAGATGCACATTGAAATCAACATCACCGTGATCAGAAAACTGGTGCCGCAGCGGGGATGAAAGGTCGGGAACGACTGCGCGTTCGGAACGTTGACCTCGCGGCCGGATTCGAAGTTGAACACCACTTTGTGTTCGGCGCCGTGATATTCAAAGACACGGCGGATATCCTTCATGCGCGACATCATATAAAGGAACGCGAGGAAAATCGAGATGCGAATCGCTCCATCGACGAGATTGAACGGGATGCGACCGTCGAGCACCGGCCAGACCTTGGCGGCCTGCGTGGTCAACCACAGCGGAACAAATTTGTAGGCGAAGATGAAGAAGGCCAGCGAAAGAATCAGTTGCCCGGTCATCATCGCGTTGGAAAAGACTTTCGGTTTGGCCCCGCCTTCGACCGGTCCGGGAGCCGCAGCCATCACGCCCGGGGCTAATGAGTTCATCGCCAGCGTGGTGACAGCCGCGCCCGCTTTCGCTTCTTCTTCCATCGCGACGTTGGCGGAAAATTGCAACGCCTTGATGCCGAGTTTCATCGCCTGGCCCAGCGTGCCAAGGCCGCGGAGCATCGGCAATTTGAAGATTGGATACGTTTCAGAAACCTTCGCCAACTGTTTGGTTTCGTACACGATGCCGCCGTCCGGCTTGCGCACGGCGATGCAGTAGCTGTGCGGGGCGCGCATCATCACACCCTCCATCACCGCTTGGCCGCCGATGAGGGTTTCCTCGCCGCTCTCGAGTACGGGCAGCATCTGTAGATGCGTCCACATGCGTAATTGATCGCGCAAAGACACTGGTTGGATAGACTCCTGGCTCCCAGTATAACAATTGGGCTAAACCCAAAGCTGTCTGTTTAACGCGTTGCGCATCCCGAGCCTTCTCGCGAGTGTTTTGTAAGGCTCGCGGCTGCGAGAGGCCACAAGTCATATTTGGGCGTTATGCGGCTAGGTGATGGGTCCCCTATATGTCCATAGCGCCAACTTGGAAGAAAGTAAGTGGAGGGTGCTCTGCCGCCTCCCTGTTCGGGCCGCCTCTTTCAGATCGTGGGTGGAATTCGAATTCACGGTGGGAGCCAGATCTTAAATTTTAGCTGGGGAAGCTCTCCGCCCCTTCTATTTTTGCAATTGTGGAGTTCGAACGGGCCAAAGTCCGGCGAGCGCGCGTTCGGGTGTTTCGCGTTCGAGGAGAGTTCGGATGGGAGGCTTGTCCTCGACCATGAGGATTCTCATGTTCTCCGCGGCATCCATCCATTATGGTAAGCCTATTCACATGGCACATCGGAAGGGCTCGACACTCTTTACCCACTTAGTGGCCGCATTTACGTTGGGCGGCGGGGCGTTGTTTGCGCAGAGGTTGATGGAAAACCCACAGCTGCAGCTCGCTGAACGCGAATGGCGCGAATCCGGTAGCGCGGGCTTGGCGAAGTTCCTTGAGGCTGCGCGCCTGGAGCCTCAGCGGTACCAAGCTGCGGGCGGGCGCATGCACGTGGCTTCGCTGGCCCGATCGCGGGCGTATCCAGGCGGCCCGGCCGACGCGGCGCTCGGCTTCTTAAATGAGCACGGATTGGGCGGTCCGATCACACCGACGGTGTATCAAGTGCGGGAATTGCTTGGCCTGAACATGGTGCGCGTGCGGCCGGAACGGGATGGCATTCCGGTGCGCGGGGCAGGTGCGGCCATGCTGGTCGGGCCGGGCAATGAAGTGGTGGCATTTACTGGCGATGCGGGCGACGGGGTGACGGTGAACGCGGATTGGCGCGTGAGTCTGGAGCAGGCGCGCGGAGCCGTGAAGCAGCGCTATGCCTTTGTTGCCGGCGACCTGCCGCTGGAGCGTTTCTATCAGTTGCGGGGATCCCAGGCTGATCCGTTCTGGGAGGCTGTGGTTTCCGAACCCAAGGGCGACTGGGCCGTGCATGTTTCGGCGGTGACCGGGGAGATCGAGCGCGTCGAGAGTCTTCGTTGGGGGCAAGCACAAGGGTTCGCCTTCGCCACCAATCCGGTGAAAAATCCGGTGACGCAGGTGCAGTTGGGGAACTTGACCTCCACGGCGAATCTGACCGGTGTGAACGCCAAAATTTATAGCTATCTGCCCAACCTGCTGTTCCTGAGCCAGCCCAGAGTGTTCCTGCAAGTGGCCGAACCGGTGGGCGGGAATTATCTCTATTCGCCCAGCCGCCCGCAGTTTTCAGAGGTGCAACTGTATCACGGCGTGGACCGGGTGGCGCAGCGATTCAAGGATCTGGGCTTTGGTGGATTCGGCCGTCCGCTCGAAGGCGTGGTGCTGTTCAAGGATTTCGTGCAGCAGAACGGACAGGGCGCCTTTGCGGGCCAGAACAACGCCTTCTTTACGCCGGTGGAATTCAACAATCGCGGCGGCTTGTTCTTCTACCTGACGGCGCGGAATCTGGACACCTCGTGGGACTCGGACGTGATCTTCCACGAGTACACGCATGCGGTGGTGAACGCGCTGGTGGGGCGCAATCAGGGCAACACCTTCCGCGCGATCAACGAAGGGACGGCTGACTATTTCGCGGCTTCGTTTCTCAATGATCCCGCGATGGGTGAGTGGGCTTCGCGAATTTTCGGCGTGCGCGGCCAGGCGCTGCGCAATGTGGAGAACTCGAACCGGTGGCCGGGCAACCTCGTGGGCGAAGAACATGTGGACGGCAACATTTGGAGCGGCGCATTATGGGACTTGCGTAAGTCTCTCGGCGCCGAGCGGGCCGACAAGATAGCCTTGGGTTCGCTGGCGGTGATGGACGGCGGCGCTGAGTTCTTCGACGCGGCGGTGGCGGTGGCGGTGGCAGCCAAAGCTTTCTTTGGCGATACCGTGGCGAATACCGCGATCGGCGCCATGGTAAATCGCGGAGTGGGAACTGAAGACGCCGAGACCGCTTCCAGAGCGATCGCACTACGCTCGGGCGCCGGCAGTCAGGCGAGCATCGGCCCGGCCGCCGCCAACGCGCAGTTGCTGGGCGCACAGCAATTCCGGATCGAGGTGCCGAATCAGGCAACGGGGCTGCGGATCCAGGTGACGGCTTCGGCCAACGTCCGGTTCTTCATCCGCTATCGCGCGCCGGTTACGATTCAGAATGGGCAATTGGTTTTTGAGCAGTTCGCCGCGACTCCCGGTACGAATTTGGCGGGCACGTTGGGCCCGGACAATATACCGGAATTGCAGGCGGGCACTTACTACGTGGCGATCACCAACACTACTCCGCAGGCGGTCAACTATACGATCACGGCTACCGTCACCGGCGGGTCGCCCACCGCTCCCCCCGCCGTTACACTCTTGACGGGCGGGCAACGCGGCACTGGCTCGGTTCCAGGCGGTCCGTTCCTGGCTTCGCGGCAATTCGCGATCGACGTACCGGCGGGGGCCACCGGTTTGACGGTCTCACTTTCAGGTAACAAAGATGTGGACCTGTATTTGTCCGATGGCAGCCCAATCGTCTTGAGCAGCCAAGGCTATCCGGAGGCGGACTTCGAATCCGCATCGGATGCCGCGAACGAGGCGCTGACCATCACGTCGCGCTCGCTGCCGGATAGCCTGCTGCCCGGGCGGTACTTCATCGGCGTGCTGAACTATAGCGCGGAGACGGCGACGTATTCAGTGACGGCAACTCTCTCGTCCGCCGCAGTGCCGCCAACGCAGACGCAGACGCTGGCGCCGGACTCAGCGGTAACGATCAACGCTCCACCGCATTCGCCTTCCAGCGGCGTGGGTTCGCTCGTGCCGCAGCAGATCAGCTTTACTGTGCCTGTGGACGCGATCAGCGCAAAGATTACTACCACCACCGCGTTGGAAGTCGATATCCTCGTCAAAAAAGGTTCGGTCTACAACGCGGGCGGCCTGTTCGACTACGTCTACGCGCCAACGGCCAGCCAACCGGACTTCGAGATCAACTCGGACTCGAGCCCGGCGTTGCAGCCAGGGGCGACCTACTTCTTGGCAATCGGCAACTATAGCCCGGCCGGCGGCCCGGTGATTGTCCGGTACTCGATTCTTCGGCGCGGGGCCGGCGGCGGCGCCCAAACCGGCCCGCCCAAGATCCGCACCGATCAGCCGCCGGTCCTGCAATCGTTCTCCGACAAAGCGGCGCTGAGCCCAGGCACCTGGCTCCAGATCTTCGGCTCGAACTTTTCCGCCGTCACGCGCGAGTGGGCCGGCTCGGACTTCACCGGCTCCAAGGCGCCCACCTCGCTCGAAGGCGTGCGTGTAAAGGTCGCCGGTAAAGATGCGTTCGTGCGCTTCGTTTCGCCGGGCCAGGTGAACGTGCAGGTTCCGGACGACATCGGCACCGGCAGCAGCGTCACCGTCGAACTCACCCACGCAGGCGGCACCAGTTCCACTTCTATGACCGCCGCCAAGGTTTCCCCCGCTCTGCTCACCACGCCCAACTTCCTGGTGGGCGGGAAGCAGTACGTTGCTGCGCTCTACCCGGACTTCACTACCTTTGTGGGCCGGGTGAATCTGATTCCGGGCGTGGCGTTCCGGCCGGCGAAGGCCGGCGACACGATCATCATTTTCGCGGTCGGCTGCGGAGCTACCAACCCCGCCTCGCCTGCCGGAGTGATCGCGCCATCGGCCCAGCCGTTGGCGGCGCCCATCACTGTGCGCTTCGGCCAGACCGCAGCCACTGCGAGAGCCTTCGTGGGCGGCCTGGGGCTGTGCCAATTCAACGTCACCGTGCCCACTGTGGCCGCTGGCGACATCGCGATTGAAGCCACTGTCGATGGCGTCGCCACCGGACAGAATTTATTTACAACCATCGGCAACTAGACCAGTACCCTACTTTGCACAAATCAGCGTACTTCCGCTTGGGGGCGGTCGGATGAACGACGCCTTGGTCCATTCGAATGGCGTGGCGGTTTTATTGTAGGCTGTGACGAACTTGTCGATGGCGCCGCGCAGTTGCTGAGGAGAGGTAAAGCTGACGCCTGTGAGCGCCTGCTTGGTGAGGATACTGAACCGACGCTCCACTTGGTTCAACCTGAAGATAATTGGGGCTAAACCAAGGGCCAAAACTCAATCGGACAGACCGGGAGGTCCGTCCTACCGCTTCAGAAGCAATTCCAGCGTAGTCGTCGGAATGTTGATATCTAGGTCGATCTCTTTGTCGTCGAGTCTTGTCTGAATGCCGTCGTACAGCTTCAGGAGTTCCGGTTTATTGTCTGGCGTAGAAAGCCGGCCCATGCCAATGAGGCCGCGGAGTTGGGTGTGGAGTTGTTTCGCCGACTCAGCGTCGCGAGCGGACGCCTTGGCCGTCAAATGCAGGCCTTTACTCAGATCGGCCCAAGCGAGGATCCGATCGACCGATCCGAGAATCTTGTCCAGGTTGGCGATGTTCGTACCCTTCGGCAGATTAAACGTGGCGCCGCCGGTGCCGGAAAACCAGAGATGGGTTTGGGCGGGAAGGGAACGAAGGCCAGCCGCCCAGCGCTCGTCCAGTTTGGCCGATTGGGCCAAGCGGTCGATAGATTCATGCAGCCGCGTCACTGGACCCGCAGCTAGGACCGTGTTCGACAAGGCCGCGATGCCTACCGCCGCGCGAGTCACCAAGGCTTTTCCCTTGAATTCGCCGCTCTCAGTTCCCGCGGTCGATGCCACTTTTGCCAGGATGTCGGGCGCGCGGAATGACCCGGTGGCCAGCAGCAAGGCCTCTCGTCCGTTGTAAGCGATCACGAACTCCCTGATGTCTTTTCGCAGGTCCAGGCCAAATTCTTTGGTGACGCCTTGCAGGACGCCGTCGGGGAGCATCTGTTGGAGCTGGAGGAAAGCCGGAGTCTGTCGAACGAGGTCCAACCGGCCTCCACCGAGAGCGACAGTGTCCGCCGGAATGGCCGACGCCAAGTCGCTCGCGAGCGGATAACCTTGACTGGAACCGCCGCCGGTTCCACCATTGCAGCCGATCAGGAAGGTGGTCAAAGCCGCCAGGAAAAGGCGCCGCGCAATCATCAAAAATCCCTCCGCTCAAAATGCCAGACCGCGAGCGCGAGCATGACGACTCCGAAAGCGGCGGTCGTCCAAAGGGGCAGGAGGCTCTCGACAGGTTCGTGTCGAACGAGGTTTAGCGTCATGCGCCCAATGTCAAACACCTTCGGCAAAGCATGGTAGAGCCCTTGCCAGAACGATCGCGCCCATTCCGAGCTCAACAACTTCACCACAGTCTTTTCCTGCGCGAGGATCGGACTGATGATCATCAGCGCCACTGGCGCCATGATCGCGAGCGCCGTGCTATCGAAGAGCACTCCCACCAGAAACACCACCGTCAGCATGACGCAGAACAGAAACATCGTGGATGCGATGGCGACAAGGAATTGCGGCGTCCAGACCCCGGTCTTGATGCCGAAAATCAACCACACGCCAGTGACGAGCCAAGTTGTGTTGGCCAAAACGATCAAGACGTTACCCAGGTAGCGGCCGAGCAGAAGATGCCAGCGCGCCACCGGTTTCGATAGAAGCAATTCGATCCTGCCCGGTTCCAGTAGACTCGGCACCAGCCCTGCGCTGGCGAAGAGGGCGAGGAACATACCGATCGAATAGAGAAAGGTGGCAATCGAACCATGAACACCGCGCACCAGCCGCTCTACCTCCATTTCGCGGCCGTTGCCTCCGAACATGGACATCGTGGCCGTGCCGCCTTCCACCACGTCGATGCGGAGCAGAAAGAGAAAGAACAAAATCATCGCGGTTGAGATGCCGAACAGCCCCCAGAAAATCTTGCGAGCCATGGCCTCACGAAACGTGTCGCGGATCAACGCGATGGTCTGAACGCCGATCATCCGTTAATCGTCCTCACGAATACCTCTTCGAGCGTGCTATTGGTTTGCACGAGAGATTCAATCAAACATCCGGCCGCGCGCAACTGGTCGACCGCGGCGTTGGCGCCTTCGATCGCGGGCATGCGAAAGATCACGGATTCACCTTCCGTCACGCCGCTCAACTCCGTTTGCAGCGCCTCTGGAACGCCGCGCGCCACCACGCGAAAACCCTTGGTCGCCGTGAGATCCTTCACGCGGCCGCTGAGCGCCACTTTGCCTTTGTGCAGGATCGCCACGTCCCGGCAAAACGTTTCGACCTCACCCAACTGATGAGAGTTGATAAAAACGGTCGTGCCCTTGGCTTCGAGCGATTGCAGAATCTGCCGGATGTGAATGCGTCCGACCGGGTCGACGCCATCGGTCGGTTCGTCGAGCACTAATAGTTTCGGTTCGTGCAGAATCGCCTGCGCGAGGCCGACGCGCTGCAACATGCCTTTCGAGTACTTGCCCAAACGCACGTCGCCCCATTTCTCAAGACCCACCAATTCGAGCAATTCGGGAATTCGCCGCTTGCGCGTGGCGGCGTCCATGCCGGAAAGCGATCCGTACAAATCCAGCATCCCGGTGCCTGTGAAGTAAGTAGGAAAGCGATGGTTCTCAGGGAGGTAGCCGATGGGGATGCGCGCTTTGTGGGCACGCGAATCGAGGCCGAAAACAGTGGCGTGGCCCGACGTGGGATGGACTGACGAGAGCAACATCTTCACGCAGGTGGTCTTGCCGGCGCCGTTAGGGCCAAGCAGTCCGAACGTGGTGCCCGGCTCCACTGCGAAGGAAATTCCGTCTACCGCGCGCACTTCGCGGCGTGTCCAACGCGTGCGGAAGACTTTTACCAGATCGTGCGTCTGGATGGCATAGTCGCTCAAGAAGGGAATTCCTCGCAGTCCTCTTCACGCAATTATGGCAGACTGTGGTTTGTTCCCATTACGATGCGAATCGATTGCTCTGTAAGCCTGATTGAGCGCGCCCGCTTCACTTACTCGTCGAACCCCCACCGCGATTACACGGCTGCCGATCTGGCGATGATTCTGTCGCGAAATCGGTTCGACGGCGCGATCGTAACTGCGCAGACAGGCGACCCTGCCGAAACCGATTGGCTTCTGGAACTGGCTGGACAGCATGCGTGGATTGTGGGGGTGCTCACGCGCGTAAGGGGACGCACGCATTGGGATCGTTGGCAAAAAGACTCTCGGTTTTTGGGCGTTGAATCGCCAACAGTCGAAGATTCGGTTGAATTGGCAGAGCGCAGCTTGGTCTGCAGTTTGCCGCCAGCGCAAGCCTTGGTGGCTCTTGAGTCTGCCCCGGCTTTGCGCTTAGTTGTGCGCGCGATGTCCGGCCTCTCTTTCACCGCCGCCGAGTTTGATGTTTGGGCGAAGACTCTTGGGGACTTCCAAAATTCAGGGGCGTTGTTGCAGATAGACGGTTTGTTGAACTCAACCGGACCGGCCGGATGGGACGCCGCCACCTACAAACCGTGGGTGCGCCATATTATCGAGACGTTTGGGGCCGGGCGGGTTAGCTTTGGCAGCGGTTGGCCGTTAACCATGCCCCGCTATATCTGGAAGGAGTCGCTCGCTTGCTTCACGCAGGCGATGGGGCCGCGGACAATCGAAGAGCGCGGAATGATCCTCGGCGAAAATGCAGCTCGATTTTATTCCGATTGGAACCGCAGTTAGATATACTAAGGGGTCATCGAGGGTATTGCTGCGGAGGCTCGTCCGGTTTGTTTCCTGAAGCTTTGTTTGCCGACATAGATCCGGTTGTGGAGCCTGAAGTGGCACTGGATCTCCCTTTTGAACCCCCGCCCCCAACCACGATAGTTTTGCGACAGGAGGACGCTGCGTTGCTCCATCCGGGAGTTGCTTTGAACTTCGTGCCGCGGACTGACCGCAGTTGGAACGACTTGCGGGTCTTACTGGCGGCAGCTTCGGCGATGCTGAATTCGCGCGGTGTAGAAGAAACCGAGCGGCGGGCCTTGGAACTGGCGCTGACGAATTTTCCCGGCGGCCTTGCCGTCATACGGCGCGTGAGTAATGGCGTGGTAAGTTCATCGCTTTCGGCTCGCGAAGGGCATCCAACCAAACTGAGCGTTCACGCACTGGAGATCGCGAAGCGGGCGGAGGCTGAAGGTGTTTCTCTGCTCTACCTGGGTGACTCTACTGCCGTCGCCGCACCGCTGATTGCGCATGGCGAGGTGCTGGGCGCGATTGTTATCGATGGCGTTAGCACCGGGCCGCGCCTCGATAAACATCATTTGCAGCTCCTCACGGGGCTGACCGCCATCGCCGCTCCCGCGCTAGCCACCCAACTACAACTTCGCGGCTAGCGGCTTGCCGTCCCTATTGCACTGCGACATTTTTCTTGTGCGGTCCGGCGACTTAGTGTAGTATTGACACTAAGAGGACAACGTGAACCGCTTGGAAACAACCTACCGCACCGGCCTCGCCTTATTGACGGACCTATATCAAATCACCATGGCCTACGGCTATTGGAAGCTGGGTCTGGCTTCGCGGCAAGCTGTTTTTCATCTCTACTTCCGCAAGCCGCCGTTTGGTGGCGGATATGCCATCGCGGCCGGTTTGGCGGACGTCGTGGAGTTCTTCAAGGCGTTGCGATTCGAGCCTGAAGATCTGGAGTTTCTTAACTCGCTGACGGGTAACGACGGGCAGCCACTGTTCGATCGAGAGTTCACCGGTTATTTGCGGACGATGGAATGGACTCTCGACATCGATGCGATTCCCGAAGGCACCGTTGTGTTTCCGAACGAGCCGCTGGTGCGTGTGACCGGATCGATTCTGCAGGCGCAGTTGCTTGAGACGACCCTCCTGACGCTGGTGAATTTCCCCACGCTGATCGCCACTAAAGCGGCGCGCGTGTGCGATTCGGCGGGCGGACAGCCTGTGCTTGAATTCGGATTGCGGCGGGCGCAGGGCATCGACGGCGCTTTGACTGCGTCACGGGCAGCGCATTTAGGCGGATGCTCCGCGACCAGCAACGTGCTGGCCGGACGCATGTTCGGGATTCCGGTCAAGGGGACTCATGCGCATAGTTGGGTGATCAGCTTCGATTCCGAAGAAGAAGCCTTCGACGCCTACGCGCGTGTGCAACCGAACAATTGCACTTTGCTGGTGGACACGTTCGATACGATCTCAGGCGTAAAAGCAGCGGCGAAGACCGGGCTCGCGATGCGGGAACGCGGCGCAAAGCTGGCAGCGATCCGGCTTGATTCAGGGGATTTGGCGTATTTGAGCAGCGAAGCGCGGAGGATTCTGGACGAAGCGGGACTGCACGATACGAAGGTGTTGGTGAGCAACGACCTGAACGAGACGATCATCGAATCGATCCGCCAGCAAGGCGGCCAGATCGACATGTGGGGCGTTGGCACGCAGTTGGTGACGGCCTACGATCAGCCCTCGCTCGGCGGCGTCTACAAGCTCAGTGCGGTGCGCGATTCCAAGGCTGATCCGTGGGAGTACAAATTGAAACTCTCAGAGCAGGTGGCCAAGATCGGCATTCCGGGTGTGCTGCAGGTGCGGCGCTTCAACGAGGGGGATCGATTCGTGGCGGACGCGGTTTGGTCTGAACCTGATGGACTGGGTGAACCGGCGCGTATTGTCGATCCAACCGATCCCACGCGCACGCGCCCGCTGGGCGATCCGAAGTTACGACATCGGGATCTGTTGGAACCGATCTTCCGGCAAGGCCGCCAGGTGTATGAGCCACCTTCTTTGCAGGCCGCCAGAGCGCGGGTACAAACTCAACTGGCGTCGCTCCATCCGGCTATCAAGCGGCATCTGAATCCACATGAGTACCCGGTCGGCCTCGCCGTGAAGTTGCATGAACTGCGCGTGCGGTTGATTCAAGAGGCGCGGCAGGAGAAAGCGGTCGCAAAAGGAGCGGCGCGATGAGATTGATACGAGTAGGGGCGGCGAACGTCAATCAAACGCCGATTGATTGGGCGGGCAACCTTGGGCGTATTCTTCGGGCGATTGAATTGGCTCGGGCTAACAAGGTCTCTGTTCTTTGTCTGCCGGAATTGTGTGTGACCGGTTATGGCTGTGAAGACGCGTTTTTTTCTACCGACGTGACCCGGCGCGCGATCGAATCGCTGCGAAACATCGCCGCCGCCACAGAGGGAATGATCGTAAGTGTGGGGCTTCCGTTGCGCTTTCGCAATTCACTACTCAACGGCACGGCGATGTTGGCCAACGGAAAAATTCTCGGCTTCGTGGCCAAGCGGAATCTGGCAGGGGACGGCATTCATTATGAGCCCCGTTGGTTCAAGCCGTGGCGCGATACCGGGCACAACACGATCGAACTGGCCTGGACCGCAGCAGGTGAAGAAGAGTATCCAATCGGCAACTTAATTTTCGAGTTCGGCGATCTGCGGATTGGCTACGAGATTTGTGAGGACGCGTGGGTGGCGGACCGTCCGGGCGCGGCCTTGGCGGCGGACGCGGTCGATATCATCCTGAATCCCAGCGCGTCGCATTTCGCTTTCGACAAACTGGCGGTGCGCGAGCGGCTGGTGGTGGAAGGTTCGCGGGCATTCGCCGCCACTTACGTTTATGCGAACCTTCTCGGTAACGAAGCGGGGCGCATTGTCTACGACGGCTGCTCTTTGATCGCGACTGGCGGAAAGTTGGTAGCGCAGGGGCCGCGGTTTTCGCTCGATGAGGTGGTGTTGACCGCAGTCACGATCGACATCGATGCCAACCGAACGGTGCAAGCGCGCACGGCGAGTTTTGAACCGAATCTCGGCCACCCGACTCATCGGGTGATCGAGGCCGATTTCACGTTTCCGAAATTGGATCCAGCGAAAGAGACCATCAGCCTGGCGCTGTGGGAGACCGGCGGCCATCTGAAGGAAGAAGAGTTCACGCGTGCGTTGACGCTCGCTTTGTTTGACTACGTTCGCAAGAGCCGCTCGCATGGCTTCGTCGTGAGTTTAAGCGGGGGAGCCGATTCGACGGCGGTGGCCTGTCTTGTGCAGATGACGGTGCGCCGCGCGCTGAACGAGCTCGGCGTCGACGAGACCCATCGCCGGTTGGCCTACATCAAGGGCATCACCGCCTATCGTTCTTGCGAAGAACTGACGCGGCGGTTGTTGACGACGGTGTACCAGGCAACCCGTAACTCCGGTGACGTGACGCGGAATGCCGCTGCGGAGGTCGCGCACGCGATCGGGGCCGATCATCTCGAACTCGATGTGGAGGCGTTGCACGCGGGCTACGTCGAAATGATTTCGCAAGCTCTGGGACGCAAACTCGATTGGGGAACCGACGATTTGGCGTTGCAGAATATTCAAGCGCGCACGCGCGGGCCCGGCGTGTGGATGATCGCCAATATCCGCAACGCGCTGCTGCTGGCGACGAGTAATCGCTCGGAAGCGGCGGTGGGCTACGCGACGATGGACGGCGATACTTGCGGCGGTTTGTCGCCTATCGCTGGCATCGACAAGGCATACTTGCGCCGTTGGCTTGTCTGGCTTGAGCATCAGGGGCCCGAGAGCCTTGGGCCAATACCGGCGGTGTCGGTGGTCAATCGGCAGCAGCCCACGGCTGAACTCCGTCCTGGAGAAATGAGCCAGACCGACGAAGCCGATCTGATGCCGTACGACCTACTGGATGCGGTGGAGCGTTTGGCGATTCGCGACAAGCTCTCACCTAAGGAAATCTTTGAGGTGTTGCGTGGTGAATTCGCGCGCTATGAACCGAAGCAACTGATGGCCTGGATCGAACGCTTCTTCCGCTTATGGTGCCGCAATCAATGGAAGCGCGAACGCTACGCACCTTCGTTCCATCTTGACGACGAGAGTCTCGATCCCAAAAGCTGGTGCCGGTTCCCGATTCTTTCGGGCGGCTACGAAGTGGAATTGGCGGAGTTGCATGCCCTACTCGTATAAATATCCGCGCCCGGCGGTAACCGTAGATTGTGTGGTCTTCGGTCTCGACGAGGGCGCGCTGAAGATATTGCTGATCAAACGCAACGGGGAGCCTTTTGCCGGCAGTTGGGCCTTACCAGGCGGCTTTGTCGACGCGAATGAAACTCTCGACGTGGCAGCGCGGCGGGAGCTCGAAGAAGAGACGGGATTGCGCGACGTTTTTCTTGAACAGCTCTACTCGTTTGGCGATCCTGGCCGCGATCCGCGCGGCCACACTGTGAGCGTCGCCTACTATGCGCTAGTTAGGCAGGACCAACATACGCCGCAGGCCAGCACGGACGCGAGTGAAGCGGAATGGTTTCCCGCCAGCCGTCTGCCTAAACTGGCCTTCGATCACGACAAGATCATCAAGACTGCCGTCGCCCGCTTGCGGGGCAAGGTTCGCTATCAACCGATCGGCTTTGAGTTACTCGCGCGCAAGTTTACCTTGACTGAGTTGCAGAGCCTCTATGAAGCGGTGCTGGAACGTGCGCTGGACAAGAGAAACTTCCGCAAGAAGATTCTGGCGATGGATTTGTTGATTGAGACCAAGGAGAAGCAGGAGGGCGTGGCCCATCGCGCGCCGCTGCTCTACCGGTTCGACGCGGCCAAATACCGCAAGCTGGAACGCGGAGGTTTCAATTTCGAGTTATGAAAAGCGCACTGATTCTGGTCGATCTTCAGAATGATTTCCTGCCCGGAGGGGCTTTGGCGGTGGCTGGAGGCGATCAAGTGATTGAAGTGGCGAACCGCCTGGCGCACGGGCGCCCGCTGGTGATCGCGACACAAGACTGGCATCCGCCGGGCCACTCAAGTTTCGGGTTGTGGCCCGTTCATTGCGTGCAAAACACCGGCGGCGCATTGTTCGCTCAGGGCCTGGAGACGCGAGCTATTCATTGCGTTTTTCCGAAAGGCGCCGATCCGCTGATCGACAGCTACAGCGGATTCTTCGATAACGATCGTCGTAAGTCAACCGGTCTCGGCGAGTATCTCAAGAGCGAAGGCGTGACGGCGGTAACCCTCATGGGACTGGCCACCGATTATTGCGTCAAGTTCACTGCACTCGACGCGCGTTCACTTGGGCTCGAAGTTACTCTAATCAAATCCGGCTGCCGCGCCGTAAATCTACAGCCCGGTGACGAAGCGGCGGCGATTGAAGAGATGCGTCGCGCGGGTGTTACGGTAGCCGATTGATCAGACTGGCGACATAGCCGGCACCGAAGCCGTTGTCGATATTCACGACGGTCACATTGCTGGCGCAACTATTCAACATGCCGAGCAAGGCGGCGAGGCCGTGGAAGCTTGCGCCGTAGCCCACGCTCGTTGGCACCGCAATCACCGGGCAACCCACCATACCGCCGACCACGCTTGGCAGGGCGCCTTCCATGCCGGCGCACACCACAGCCACGCGGGCCTCCGACAACCGTTCGCGATTCGCCATCAGCCGATGAATGCCGGCCACGCCGATGTCGTGAATTACGTCGACCTCGTTGCCCATTATCTCGGCCGTCAGTTGCGCTTCTTCGGCGACAGGAATATCGCTCGTCCCCGCGCACACGACGGCGATTTTGCCTTTGCCGTGCATGGTCCGATCGCGCCAAACGCGAATTACGCGCGAAACCGGATGGTATTCGGCATAAGGGAAACTGGCGAGCACCAAGTCGGCCACCGCGCGGTCGCAGCGGGTAGCCAGCAAATTCGGCGTGCGGTCCAGCAAATTCGCCGCGATCGCCAGTAGATGATCCGGCTGCTTGCCCTGGCCGAAAATCACTTCCGGCATCCCGTGACGCAACGCGCGGTGATGGTCGACCTTGGCAAAGCCGAGATCTTCGAACGGCATGTGCTTCATACGTCCGATGGCGTCGTCGATCGACACGGCGCCGTCGCGCACTTCTTCGAGCAGACTCTTCAGGTGAGCTTGATCCATATGTTGTTCAGAAATCGATCTTGTCGCCAACCTTCAACCCATGGCGCGCGATGCTGCCGGTCTGAAGCTCAACGACGAATTGAGATGTTTGCGTTCCGCCATAACTCGGGCACTGCGCAGCGTCGGTTTTGCAAGGCGGCGTATCGGGCGATAGTTCCACGACGGCCTTGGTCGAATCCAGCCAAATAATATCAAGCGGGATGCGGCAGTTAAACATCCAATAACCGTACCTGCCTGGGCGCTCATGGACAAACAACATGCCTCGATCGGCGGCGAGCGAATCTCGAAACATCATACCTTGTGCGCGATCTTCCTGCGTAGCTTTGATCTCGGTGAAAATCTTTACGCCATTGGGCAGACGGACCTCCCGGGTAGTCAGCGAGTCGCCCACGACCGCAGCCGAACGGCAACCGGCAAGCGCGGCGATGAGGGCGATCACAACGGCCAAAACATTCATAGCTTAAAATGTTGAGTGTAGCCGAGCCGCACCCGTGTCCGCCATCCCAACTTCAGCCCCGGCCCCGAACCGCTTCTGGCGGAAGCTCAAACTTACGCTTGAAATGATCAAGTTTGAGCACTCAATTTTTGCGCTCCCGTTTGCCTTGACCGGCGCTTTGGAAGGCTGGCGCGCGACACCGCTCACGTGGACTGAAGCCGCCTGGAAGCTGCTGTGGATCGTCGTGGCGATGGTGGGCGCGCGCTCAGCCGCGATGACATTTAACCGCATTGTGGACGCGGCGATCGACGCCCGCAATCCTCGCACGGAAATTCGCCAATTGCCTGCGGGGACGCTCACCGCGCGTTTCGCCTGGGGATTCTTCGCCGCTGCCGTTGCGGTATTTTTGCTGGCTGCGTGGATTTTAGGGAGATTGTGTTTGCAACTGGCGCCGCTTGCTTTGGGTGTGGTGCTGGTCTATTCCTACACGAAGCGCTTCACGTCCTGGTGCCACGTGGTGCTAGGTCTAGCGCTCGGCATCGCGCCTGCCGCCGCGTGGATCGCCGTGACCGGTTCGCTCGATTGGAACATCGCCTGGCTCACCGCCGCCGTTATGCTGTGGACGGCGGGCTTTGACATCATCTATGCCTGCCAGGATTACGAATTCGACGGACGCGAGGGTTTGTTCAGCTTGCCGCGAGCATTGGGAATTGGCGGCGCGTTGCGGGTTTCGCGGCTCTTTCACATTGGCATGATGCTTTGCCTGTGGCAGTTCCACTTGGCGTTCAGTCGATCCCCGTTGACGCTGCTTGCGCTGGCGGCAGTGGCCGCATTGCTCGTCTATGAACACAGCTTGGTGCGCGCCAACGATTTAAGTCGCGTCGACGCGGCGTTTTTCACAGTGAACGGCTGGATCGGCGTGTTATTCTTTTTGTTTTGGGGCTCAGGCCAGTTTCTCGCACATGCTGCAACCCGTAATTGACGACCGGCGCCTTCAGCCGATACTTGAAAAAGTGCAATCCCGCCAGAGGCTTAGCTTCGAGGACGGCGTCGCGCTGTTTCGCAGCCACGATTTGCTGGCGATCGGTTATATGGGCAACCTTGTGCGTGAGCGCCATCACGGCAATCTTACCTACTTCAACGTCAACCGGCACATCAACCCGACTGACGTGTGCGTGGCCAGTTGCCGGCTGTGCGCCTTTGGCAAAAAGGCCAAAGATCCGCGCGGCTATACCATGTCTCTGGAAGAAGTTTGGCACCGCGCCGGCGAAGGGTATTCCGAGGCTGTCAGCGAGTTTCACATTGTCGGCGGCCTACATCCGGAATTGACCCTCGATTGGTACTGCGAGATGTTGCGAGGTCTAAAAGAGCGCTTCCCGCAGGTCCATCTGAAGGCCTTCACGATGGTGGAGATCTCGTATTTCATGCAACGCACAAAGTTGCCGGTGCGCGAGATTCTGCAGCGTCTCAAAGACGCGGGCATGGATTCAATGCCGGGCGGAGGCGCCGAGATTTTCGCCGAGCCGGTGCGCCGCATTATTTGCGATCACAAAATCAACGGGCGGGAGTGGCTGGATATCGCGCGAGTGGCGCACGAGATTGGTCTGAAGACCAACTGCACGATGCTGTACGGGCACATCGAAAATCCGGAAGATCGCGTGGATCACCTCATCAAGCTGCGGACGGTACAGGACGAGACTAGCGGTTTCGTGACGTTCATCCCACTGGCTTTCCACCCCGATAACACGGCACTGCATCACGTGGAAAAGACGACCGGGTTCGACGATCTAAAGACCATCGCGATTTCACGCCTGATGTTGGATAACATCCCGCACATCAAAGCCTACTGGATCATGATGACGCCGAGGATTGCCCAGATCGCTCAGCGCTTTGGCGCCGACGATATCGACGGGACCGTGATCGAAGAAAAGATCTACCACGAGGCGGGCGCCACTACCAGCCAATCGATGCGCCGCCAGGAATTGCTGCAATTGATTCGGCGGGCCGGGCGCGAGCCGTTCGAACGCGATACGCTCTACCGTCCGGTGCAGCGCACCGAGACGCATTTCACCGTGCTCGTCTAATTATCTGGATGAACTTGCAACACCGAATTCTTTTTGCCATCACGCTCCTGGCTGTTCCGGGCCTTCTCGCGCAGGTCAAGCCCGCTCCCCCCAAGCCGGTGGCGGCCCCGGCGCGCCCCAACGGGCTCTACGCGACGCTCGAAACCTCTATGGGCAACATTACCGCGGAGCTGTTTGAAAAGGAAACGCCCCTGACCGTGAAGAATTTCACGGAGCTGTCGCAGGGACGGACCGCCTACATCGATCCGCGCAACGGCCTGCCATCGAAGCTTCCGTTGTTCAACGGACTCACGTTTCATCGAGTGATTCCCGGCTTCATGATTCAAGGCGGCGATCCACTAGGCGACGGCACCGGCGGAACAAAAAACATCCCCGATGAATTCCGGTCGAATTTGAGTTTTGACCGGCCCGGCCGCCTGGGGATGGCCAACGCCGGACCAAACACCGGGAGTTGCCAGTTCTTTGTCACCGTATCCGAACAACCGCACCTGAATCAGTTGCACACCGTGTTTGGGCAGGTGGCCGATGGGCTGGATGTGGTGGAAAAAATCATATCCGTACCTGCACAGAACGACAAACCGCTTGAGCCGGTGACGATCAACAAGGTTCGAATCGAACGGGTGGGGCCGGATCCGAATGCTCCCCGGCCCGCCGTACGCGTGTCTCGACCGGCGCCGGCGCGGGCCACGGCGGGCGTTCCCCCAGCCGCGCCAAAGCCACCTTCGCCGCCTTCCGTTCCGCCGGCGGAAAAAAAAATCACGACGAAGAAATAGCAGCCCGAATGGCCGCTGGTGCGAATACCTCCCCTCCCACCAGCGGCCCCGATACCGCTGGCTTTATTGCGGGGGCTTCAGATACCGGTTGAAAGCACGGTCGGCAATCTTACGCCCGTGCTGGATGCCCTCGGTCACGGCATTTCGAAAGTGATAGCCCACGTAAATGCGCGAGACGCCATTTTCTTCAGCGGCCTGCGAAAACGTAGTGTAGGTTCGCGTCACCTGGTTGGGATCTCCGCATCGGCTGCCCGCAGGCAGCGAAGTGCTGCAGACTTGGAAGCGTTGACGATCTCCACCGAAGAACCGTTCCAGCACCTGGGCGCCGGCCCCGCCTTCCACGGCATGGCCGGAATCGTGATCCGGAATCGGCGGCGTGTCCACCAAAGGCGACCAATTCGGATCTCCAGCCGTATCGGGATTTCCGTCGGACTCGCCCAGCCGGATCGCCGTGATGGGCCGCCAGAAATTGAAACGGTATTTGGCCTGGAACGTCGCGATATACCCATCGGCCAGCGCCAGATTGAGCAGAGCGAACAGGCGCGCATTCTCCCATAGCGTCAGACGGCGCGCGGCAGACACGGCCCGCGCGATCCGGTTCCACTGGATCGGTGACGCTTCCAACCAGAACAGGGCTATCTCGGTTTGATCCCGCGTCCGCGCGCTGGGTGTGTTGACGCCGTCGCCCCCCAGGCGTCTCACTTCGTTGTAATCTTCGGTGTAGCGGTTGCTGTTGATCGGGTACGGGCGATTGGGCCAAAACTGTTCGCTGTCCTTCATCACAAAGGGCCTGACCGAACCCCATTGAGGTAGAAATACGAACGTGTAGGGCGGAGTAAACCGGTATTGCCCCGGCTCAGTCCCTTGCGGATAGGCGAAATCGAGCACAGTCTGCGTATTCCATCCGTCGGTGGCGCGGCGCGCAAGGATCGCCTGTGCCGCCGCCTGCCCGATCGCGATTCCGGCCGCCTTGGCCGAGCCGTTGGGGATCGCCGCCAGCGAGTTCGTGTAGGCGATATCCAGGGCTCCTTTCTGTGAGGTTATGCCGAAGCCCGTCAATTGGTTGTACTGATCTACAAGTACGTGGTGAGCCGCTGCGGCCACTGCGGCCTCCGGCGACGCTCCGGGCTGAACCGGCACGCTCCACGCGTAAGCCGAGTACCGGCGCACGATTCCGTTCAGCGCGTCGTGCATCGCCGAATGCGACATCGCCTCCACGCGGGAATGGAAAATCGGATTAAAGGCCAAGCCGGAATCCAACGCTGCCTGGGCTGACAGTTCGTTCCATTTCGTCACTTCGTCGGCCATGGCGGCGGGCGCCAGCGTGGCGAGCAATAGTAAGACTCGAGGAACCGCTTGGGGAAGGCGGATCTTCGGCGTGTTCATAGTAGCGCAAGAGGGCATGAAAAAATTCTCCTTGGGCGGCTCAACGGCCGGCTTGAGGCAATAATGGATGCCCGCCACCGGCAAATTCCACGGAAAACTCGGAAAAACATGGAAAAGCGCGGAAAAACAGGGCCTGATACAATAGCGGCGAATATCATCCAAGGAGGAGCCGGTGTTGCAGATAGATCCTGGCAACTGTAGGTTCTCGCTCGGACCCTACGCCGTCGAATTGGATACCCGCCGGATCACGCTGCGGGGGCAGGAGGTTCGCGTACACTGGCGGAGCTTCGAGGTATTGCGGGCTCTTGCCGAGGCGAAAGGGAATGTCGTTGGCCGGGATCGACTGATCGAGTTGCTTTGGTCTGGTGCGGTGGTCGAGGAATCGAATCTTCACAAATATGTATCGGCCTTGAAGAAGACGTTGAGCGAGGGTGACTCAGGGCGGGAATACGTCGAGACTGTCCCGAGGATCGGATACCGGCTGGCGATTCCGGCGCTACCGCTCGAGCAACTACTCGCCCTCTCGGCGGACGCCCCGCCCACCCCTGCGCGGCAGTTATGGCGCCGCCTGGCGATTCCGGTGGTGGCGATCCTAGGATTGAGTGGGCTGTTGGCTGTCACAGGTTTCCGGCGTATCAATGATCGTGCGCGGCTGGACGAATCGGAAGAGGCTTATCGCTCCGGCTTGGCGCTGCTGAGGCAAAGAACGTATCTGGAGATGAGGCGCGGCACGGGAGAACTTCGCAAAGCCGTCGAACTACGGCCCGAGTTCGCGCGGGCCTGGGCTGGCCTGGCTGAAGCCGCCGTGGTTGGGGGCAACAGGAATCCGGGGGCAGCCATGGAATTCGCCGAGCGCGCGGTCCGGCTCGATCCGGACTGTGGCGAGTGCCAGGCGACGCTCGGATTCGCTCAGTTTGTCATGCAGTGGAAATGGAAAGAGGCAGGCGAAAGCCTCCAACGGGCGATGGCTTTGAAGCCGGGCGATCCACAGATTCAATACTGGTTCGCGCAGCGGGAGATCGTCACGGGTAACGGTGCGGGTGCGTTGGAGGTGATTGACAAAGGACTCCAGCAGAATCCCCAGGCGCTGAATCTCTACAATCTCAAAGCGGCCGCTCTCTATTTCAGACGCGACTTCGAGGGCGCCGTGGAGGCTGCCGACAAAGCGATCGCGGCCGGTTTAATGGTGGGATGGCACTGGCGTTCCAAGGCGAAATTCCTGTTGCTAAATTATGACGACGCGCTACGGGCGCTGATATACGATTGGGGCGCCGCCTCGGCGCGCTCCCAGGAAGCGATCGCCCAGCGGGCCGACGCGATTGCGGGCCGCTTTGCCGGGGCGGGTTTGGACGCCGCGCTGAAAGACTTGGTTGAATTTACTTCTGGCAAGGACATGGGGATCCATGCGGAGACCCGCGCGCGCTTCTATGTTCTATTGCAGCGGCCCGATGAAGCGATCAAGTCGCTGGAGACCGCCGTCGAGTCGCGCGTTTTCGACCTCATCTACATCGGCGTGGATCCGATCTTCGATCCCATCCGCCAGCGCCCGGAGTTTCAGAAACTTTTGGAGGACGTTGGATTGAGGACTCCATGAACAACCAAGCGGAGATACAATAGTGGGCCGTCCGATGCCAACCAAAGTTCCTCCGCTACTGACTCTCGCTCTGAGCGCCGCCGCCTCGCTTTTTGCGCAGGACGCCGCCAAGCCCGCCCAGTTCACCCAAGCCGACCGCGAGGCCGGCGCGAAGACCTTCCGGTCGCACTGCTCCGCCTGTCACGGCATGAATGCCGAGGGCGGACGCGGGCCAAACCTGGCCCAGGGCGTGTTCTACCGCGGCTCGTCCGACGAAGCGCTGCTGAAGAACATCTCCGACGGGATCGACGGCACGGAAATGCCGGGCCTCTTCTATTCGCCGGATCGTGTGTGGCAAGTGGTGGCCTACCTGCGTTCGCTCTCCCAGAATGAGAAAGCGCCGGGCGACGCCGCGCGCGGCGGAACGTTGTTTGCGGCGAAAGGCTGCATTGGTTGTCATCGTGTGGCCGGGCAGGGAGGGCGCATGGGGCCCGACCTGACCCTGATTGGCAGTTCCCGTTCATTGAGGCACCTGCGCGATGCGATCACCAATCCGGACGCCGATGTCCGCCAGCGCTATTGGCGAGCAACCGGCGCCGCCGCCGATGGCAGGGCGGTGAGTGGGTTCCTGTTGAATGAGGACACCTACACGGCGCAAACGATAGACGACGCCGGGAATCTGCGGTCGATCGATAAGTCTGTCTCGCCCGCCTACAACGTGTCCAAGAAATCGAAGATGCCGTCCTTCGCTCAACTGCCCGGGGCCGAACTGGACGACCTGGTGGCCTATTTGAATTCGCTGCGCCGTCCCGGAGGATCACGCTAATGAATCGCTGCTATTTCTTCGCGGTGCTGGCCGCTACGGTGGTTATGCTGCCGGGCCAAGTGACTTACGAGCGGCTTTTGAACGCCGCGCGCGAACCTGCCAACTGGATGACTTACTCGGGCGGTTATCAAGGCTGGCGCTACTCGCCGCTGGAGCAGATCAATCGCTCGAATGCCGCTCAGTTGAAGGTCAAGTGGGTTCATCAGATGCCCACTACTCACATGGTTGAAACGTCGCCTATCGTGGTTGACGGCGTCATGTACGTATCCGAACCACCCAGCAACGTCGTAGCGCTCGATGCGGAAACGGGCCGCCAATTCTGGCGCTATCGCCGCGAACTGCCGCCCAAGATCAATGTCTGTTGCGGCCAAGTCAATCGCGGTGTGGCTGTTCTTGGTGACCGCTTGTTTGTCGGCACGGTGGACGCGCACCTGGTAGCGCTGGATGCCAAGACCGGCGCCGTGCTTTGGGATGTCGAGGTCGCGAACTACCAACACGGGTATTCAGTGACCGTCGCGCCGCTTGTCGTTAAAGACAAGATCATTCTCGGCATCGCAGGCGGCGAGTATGGCATTCGCGGTTGGCTCGACGCTTATGAACCGGCGACGGGCAAACGGCTATGGCGCTTCAACACGATTCCGGGCCCGGGCGAGCAAGGGCACGAAACGTGGTCGAGCGAGGCGTGGAAGCAGGGGGGCGGGTCGACCTGGGTCACGGGCTCTTACGATCCCGTGCAGAATCTCATCATCTGGGGTGTCGGCAATCCTTCTCCCGATTGGAATGGCGATGTGCGCCCCGGAGATAATCTTTATTCGGATTCGGCGATTGCCCTCGACGCCGACACAGGCAAACTGAAATGGCACTTCCAGTTCGTACCGCACGACGTTCATGATTGGGACGCGGTGCAGGTGCCGGTGCTGGTCGACGCACCCTGGCAGGGACGGATGAGGAAGCTCGTTTACTGGGCGCACCGCAATGGATTCTATTACGTGCTCGATCGCGAGACCGGGAAGTTTCTGACCGGAAAACCCTTCGCGACTCAGACTTGGGCGAAGGGCCTGGATGACGCGGGACGTCCGATTCGGCTTCCTGGAATCGACCCAAGTCCCGAGGGCGTGACGATTTACCCGGGCGTGCAGGGCGCGACCAACTGGTATTCGCCCAGTTACAATCCACTTACCAAACTGTTTTACCTGTCGGTGTGGGAAAACAAGAGCATCTATCGCAAGGGCGATCAGGAATACACTCCCGGCAATCGTTATATCGGCAGCGTGCCGTCGATCGATCTGCCAGACAACCCCGGGCACGGCGTCATACGAGCGCTGAATCCTTCCACGGGCGACAAAGTGTGGGAATACAAGTTGCAAACCAAACCCTGGGCCGGCGTCCTGACGACCGCGGGCAAATTGCTGTTCGGCGGCAGCGATGAAGGCCACTACTTCGCGCTCGACGCCGAGACCGGCAAGGAAGTCTGGCGGCAGAACTGCGGGGGGATTATCCGTGCGAACGGCATCAGCTACTCAAGCAAGGGCAAGCAGGTGGTTGCGATTGCAGCAGGGAATTCTATTTTCACCTTCGCGCTCCCGTCGGCACATTGAGCACATCTATGTGCTATATTCTAGAGGAAATGGCGCAGTTGCATCTTTATGTGCCAGACGAACTAGCGGATCGTCTGAAGGAAAAGGCCGATACCATTGGACTGTCACTCTCAAAGTATCTAGCGGCGGTTGTCACCAGAGACGTCGAGCCCGATGAGTGGCCGGAGGGTTACTTCGAAAAGGTTCTGGGCGCTTGGCGGGGCGACCTGACGAGGGCGCCGCAGGGCAAGTTTGAAAAGCGAGACTCATTCGACTGATGTATCTGTTGGACACAAACATTTGCATCGGTCTGATGAAAGGCGTTCCTGAGCTGGCGCGCGAAGTACGATCGCTTCGGCCGTCGATGCTCGTCGTTCCTTCCGTGGTGCGGGCGGAACTGCACTATGGGGTGCAAAAGAGTCGTGAGGCGTTGCGGAACCGTAGAGTTCTCGAGGCCTTCCTGGCTCCGCTGCGCACACTATCGTTCGACGACGCAGCAGCTCAGCACTACGGAGCGATTCGAGCCGCACTTGAAAGGTTAGGCACACCGATTGGGCCTAACGATCTGATGATCGCCGCGATTGGCTTAGCCAACGATTTGACGGTTGTCACGCGCAACGAGAGGGAGTTCAACCGGGTCGCTGGGTTGCAGGTCGCAGTATGGTAGTTGAGTTCAGTCCTATTTCGGTTCGAGCGGAATCTCGAAGTAGAAAAGTTCCTGGCCAGTGGCGGCGTTGCGGATGCCAGTGATATAGAGCGACGCGCCAGCCTCATGCACTGCCTGGAAATAGAAGAAGCCGTTCGCCGATTCGCCCGGCGGCAACATTTTCGCGCCCCAGGAACGCTGGTCTAATTCAATCGCGGTGAGTTCGTTCTTCTTCTTGCGCTGGAAAATCGGAGGGATTGGCGAGGCCTTGACCGTGGGGCGCTCGGGTGCTTTCAGGAAAGGCAGCTCCTGCGCCGAAATACTGGTCAGGTGATTCTTTTGGGCGTCCACATACTCGACCTTCACCGTCTCCAACTTGATCACAGCCTTGCCATCGTTCTGCATTAACAGCAGAATAGGCAGCACGCCATATTTAGTAGGATTAAGTTTGCCAAAAGCCGCCTTGGTCTGATCGTCGTAGGTGAATGGCTCCGCAGCAATGCGAAGACCTTCCTGGCGGGTGCTATTTGGGTACTCGGCGGCAGGTTTGGGGCGGAATGGGGCGACATCCTTCTCAGCCGCCATACACAGGCCAAGCCAAGCGGGTAGAATCAATAGTTTCTTGCCGAGCCGAGTCATCTTTCTCCTTTACCGCATGGCGCTGGTGGCGGCGTTCCCCTTCATCCTAGCCTACGTCGCTTTCCGATGCGTAAAGAACCGCGCTTATCTAAAGACGCTGGCTGAACGGTTTGGGTTTCTTCCGGACTTGCTTCGGCCCGCAGGGCCAGGTTGCATTTGGATCCATGCTGTTTCGGTGGGTGAGATCATTTCGGCGGCTCCGCTGGTTACTCGTCTAAAAAGCGCCATTCCGAGCTGCAAAGTGTTTGTCTCAGTAAGTACTTTGGCCGGGCGTCAGATTGCGGACCAAAGGCTGGCAGGCGTTGCCGATGGTGTGTTTTTCGCTCCGCTTGATTTCGTTTGGGTCGTGCGGCATGTGATCCGGCGTTTGCGTCCTGCGCTGGTAATCGTGATGGAGACTGAGATCTGGCCTAACCTTTGGCGTGAAACCAAACGGAGCGGCGCGGGACTACTTGTCTTGAATGGCCGAATCTCAGATAAGGCTGTACCCCGCTATCATTTCTGGCGTTGGTTCTTCAGCCCCGTGCTGGGACTGGCCGACCGGATCCTCGTGCAGACGGAGATTTCGCGGACACGATACATCGCTCTCGGCGCCGCAGCGGAAAATGTCGCCGTGGGCGGCAATCTTAAATACGATTTCGACGCCGGACGCGCCATGACGCCCGAGGCTGTGAGTCAGTGGGCCGCTCAAGATCCTGGCGGCTTGATTTGGGTCGCAGCCAGTACGATGCCGCCGGCGAGAGAAGGCGACGTCGACGAGGACGACGTAGTCCTCGATATCTTTGCGCGGCTGGCTCGCGATTTTCCTCGTTTGCAGTTGATTTTAGTCCCCAGGCGGCCCGAAC
>JAYUSQ010000317.1:0-3113 GCA_043755595.1 Acidobacteriota bacterium
GCCTGCCTTGCCAAACACCGATGTTCTGTTGGCGATGTCGCTGGCCGAGTTGGGTCGCTTTGCCGAGGCGCTTCCAGGTTTGGAGAAAGGCTTCCGGCAATCCGGCGATGCACATCTCAAGCGGATGACCGGGCTGCAGCTTGAACGCGCCTACACGGCCCTCCAGCGCGACGCGAACGCGGTGGAAGTGGCATTGGCGTTGTCGCGCGCGTATCCGGACGACCCCGAAGTTCTCTATCACGGCGGGCGGCTGTTCGGGAACTATGCGTACCTGAACATGCGGCGGCTCGCCAAGGTGGCGCCCGATTCGGTGTGGCGGCATCAGGCTGCAGGCGAAGCACACCAGAGCCAGGGCAGCTACGACCTGGCGATTGGCGAGTATCGCGCGGTATTGACGATTGACCCGCAACGCCCCGGCATTCATTTCCGGTTGGGGCGCGCACTGCTGGGGAGAGCGGGAGAAGGCGACCCGGAGCTGGCCGCCCAAGCCTTCGCCGCGGAGTTGCGCATCGATCCCTCGAACGGCAACGCCGCCTACGAGATGGCCGAGTTGCAGCGCCGCGCTGGGCGTCTGGCCGAGGCCGAGGAGTTGTTCGCCGCAGCGGTGAAGGGCGATCCGGAATTCCAGGAAGCGCGCGTCGGTTTGGCGAGGGCGCTGATCTCGCAGGGCAAACATGCGCCGGCCTTGCCGCATCTTGAGAGAGCTGTCGCGCTCAATCCTGCCGACGAAGTGGCGCACTTTCAGCTTTCCCGGGTTCAGGCTGCGCTGGGCAATGGCGAGGGCCAGCGACGGGCGCTCGCGGAATACCAGCGGTTGCGCGCAGCCAAGAGCCTGCGTGAGGAGCAGCAAGCGGTGGGCGCGTTTGCGCTGAGGGATGTGTCGCGGCAGGAGGCTGAAGCGGGAGAAAGGCAGCCGCAGCGCTAACCACGGCTTCTCACCATTTGCTGCCCCCGGAGATATGATGGGCGGAGAGCTCCTAAGGAACTCAGCCTGCCACTTCGAGCGGAATGAGTGCGTATCCCATTGATTTGGCTCTGGCGTGAAGTTTCGCCTCTTGGCGTTTCTGATATCGGAGTTGGTCGGCGGCGAACTTGGAGTCATCAAACTCCTGCCGGGTTGAGATGAGGTGGAAGATGATTCGAGCGAGTTTGTGGGCTGCCGCCGTGATCGCTTTCGGTGCTCCCATTTTGGCGCGCATGCGCCGGTAGAAGTCGCCCAGTGCGCTCTTGCTGTGATGGAGCGACTGGGCGGCCATGCGGAGCGCGAGCGCCGCACGACACTTGACTTTCCGGGTTCCAACGAAAAGCACCTTGCCCCCGCTGATGTCGTTGTCCGGACACAATCCCATCCAGGAGGCGAACGCCGAGGCGCTTCGGAACTTGGTGAAATCCGGGCCGATTTCGCCGAAAAGCGTCTGTGCGATGCCCGTGCGGATGCCGGGGATCCTGGTGAGATCAACACCCCAGACACGCTGCAACTCGGACCGGAGCACGCCATCGCTGGACTGCTTCTTCGTGGCTGCCTCCGCTTCGCTGATGGGTGCCGTAGTGGGCGTGGTGGGCGGTTGGAAGTCCTCCAGATGTTGCCGGATCTCGCGGTCGCAGGCATCGATCATCTTCTGATAACTACGGTAAGCCTCCAGCGACTGCCGCAACGTGAACAAGTGTTCGTGCCGGTAGTCGCCCACCAACGATTTCGCGATCACGGCCTCGCTGGCCTTGATCCGTTCGCCGCGCAGTTTGGCCAACTCCAGTGGATCGCGCTGCCCCGCCAAGATTGCGTCGACTATGGCCAGTCCCGTTTGCCCCACGATGTCGCTGATGACGTGGTGCAGTTGCAGGTTCATTTGGTCCATCGCCTTCTGCATGTGGTTTACGTGCGTTGCCGCCATCTGAACCAAGCTCTCACGATGCCGTAGCAGCGATCGCACCGCGCACACGTCCTGCGCCGGTCGATAGGAGGCTTTCAGTAGACCCACCGAATGCAGGAACTGCAGCCACTGGCAATCGCAAACGTCCGTCCGCCTCCTAAGGAACGTTCTTCACGTGCCGGGCGTTGACCAGACACACTTCGAAGCCGCGCTCCTCCAGAATCTGGAACAGTGGAATCCAGTACACCCCCGTTGACTCCATCGCCACGGTTTCGATCCGGCATGCCTTGAGCCAATCGGCCAACAGATACAGGTCCTGGGTGAAAGTGGGAAATGATCGCACGTTCTCCGCCGCACGATCTGAAGGAACTGCCACAAAGATCTCCGTGGCCCCGATATCGATGCCTGCCGCGTCCGGCCGCATCACCGGCATCGCCGCATTATTCGTCTTGCTACTCTGCTTCCGCTTTCGCGCCATCGCGCCTCCTTTCGGTGAGCAAGCGGCGGCCCGAGTCGCGCAAAACGGGTACTCTCCTAATCGGGATCGCTGCGAGCCAAACTACGGCTCCCAAACGTCACCACTGCCTTGAGCACGAGACCTCGGAATCAGGCTAGCTACCGGGCTTGATAGCTCCATTGCTCGGCCGACCTTAACTGTCGCCGCTGCCCACCAACGCGATCATAGCTGGTGCCCCCGTTCCTTGCCTGCCATGACCCGTGCAACGGGTCCCCGGGCTAGCTAGGCAGCTCGGTTTCCCGAGTCGACAATGCTCGCTCTACTGGGGCACATGAGCCGCGTGATGCTGGAGCGGTATAGCCATATTCGGATGGCTGCCAAGCGTGACGCAGTGAAGGCATTGAGCTTGCCGAGCTTCACGATTCCGACGCCGGAATCGACCGTGGTCCCCCAAGTTTCCCCCAATGTGAACCCGCCGAAACGGTGAACTGATCGGTAAGTCCTTTGTTTAGTGGTGAGCGCGGACGGAATCGAACCGTCAACCTACTGATTAAGAGTCAGTTGCTCTGCCAGTTGAGCTACGCGCCCGTAGTGTGAAGAGGCAGTCTCCTCAATTTACCACAGGTTCCCTTGGCCCGGCACGCGGGGGTTGGAGAATCTCGCCCCAGATCACGTGGTAGACCTCCGTATCTCCATCAAACGTGCGGTTGGCGCGAACAAAGACGCGGGTCTGAGACGACAGATCCTTGGCTGCGACATTGCGGCCTGAGCTCGAAAAAAGCGTG